>JAIOPB010000047.1 GCA_021414105.1 Nitrosarchaeum sp.
AAATCCCAACCAGGAGTTATTGTGATAGGTACCAAAGTAATAATGAAAAACAATCAAATTGCAAGATATTTGGGATTCAATGACGAAGAAAAAGCCAAGTTTGAGAGAAAAACAGTCGATTTTTGCAATTCAATACATGCGATCAATCGAATAATCACAGAAGATGGCAAGAAAAAGGTAGGGGTTTTTGTAGTATTAGATGACAAAGAAAACATTAACCAACAAACGGTTTTTGATGCAATTAATAGAGTGTCTGAAATGCATGAAAAAACTGCACGTTTTTTGATGAAGACATTCTAAATAGACGATTTATTGATTCTATAATGATTTCAGGGTTTTTGAAAATTAGTCATAAAAGCTAAACCCCCCATCAATTTTACATCAAATAGGCACAACGTCATATTATCAAAACCATCCATTTTTTGAGGGGGTTTAACACTTGTGCCTATCTAGGAAAAGCAATCACAAAACCACCTAGATATCCCAGCTAAACATGTCATGTGTTTTCTATCTAGGCATGAAAGCTAATCCCCTCTAAAATAATGAAAAAATAGAGAAAAATGCCAATTTTGAGCGATTCATTAGATAGATTTTTAGAAAAATATGTTGCAAAACAAATCGAGTATTTTTTCCATTTTACGCTTCAACTATATACCAAATTTTTCCAGATCATATAATGGTACAAATTGGCATAGTAATTGTAATTGGAATAATTATAATTTCAATGGCAGTTGCTATGTACATGAACACACAATATCAGACAAACTTTATCACGGTAAAAACAGGAGAACCAGTAGTTGTAGGTCCTGTGGAATATACAGTAACATTTGATGGAACCCACAAAGGAAACAAAGAAACAATACCTGCAAATACATTTGTGAAAATAAAGATAACTGCAGAAAATATCAGTGAGGAAAAAACTAGGATTTCAAAAAGTCAATTTTATCTAATTGATGAAAAACAACAAAAATACCAGCCAGTATATGGTGGATTTTCTATAGAAGATCTATCCGATGACTGGTTAGAGCCAAACAAACCAGTAATGTTGACTACTCAATTTGATGTTCCATATGATGAGACAAAACAATACAACATAGTAGTTCGTCCATCAAAACAACAATCAACAGTTGATACTGCATTAATTTGCATCACTAATTGCTGATCGCAAAAAAATTATTGTCAAATTTTACTAGCATTGAGGCAACTATGTGTGACTTTAACCATATAACCGCAATGATAAAAGAAACTAGGCATGGCAACATCTAAAGCCAAAAGAGCAGAAGCAGCTAAAAAAGCCGCACGTACAAGAAAAAGAAATGCGGCAGCAAAAGCAGCTGAAGCAGCTAAAATGGCAGCGAGAAGAAAACGAAGTAGAGCTGCAAAAAGAGCAGCAGCAACTCGCAAGAGAACAAGTAGACGAGCAGCTCCAAAAAGAAAAGCAGCAAAAAGACGAGCAGCTCCAAAAAGAAAAGCAGCAAAAAGACGAAGACGTTAAACTGCTTTCCTTACCTTTTTTCCATTTTATTTTACTAATATAATGGAATATTTCTAAATTCGAATTTAGAAAGATATTATGCTTTAGTCATCATTCATTTTTAATTCAGGCATAACAAAAACACGCTCCGGTTTTATTTTGAGAATTATTCTTTTTTCATTTTCTCTTTTGAATGGATAGTGTTTTCGTCCCAGGTATTGCTGAGTTAATTTGTCAGCATGTGTATAATCATAATCAGGAATTATTTCTTCAACTATTCCTTGAATGGCAGTCATATCAAGTGGGTTATCATTAGAGACCACAGAGATTGCAACACGAGGATCACGTAAGATGTTTTTATGCTTAATTCTACCTTCTGCAGTATTTACTAAAACATAACCAGAATCATAGTTGGCCCAAACTGGTGAAAGTTGTGGAGCACCATTCTTCATTAGAGTCGCAATAAAAACAATGTTTTTTTGCTGGAATAATTTTATTGTCTTTTCTTCCAATTTCACCACGTTTTCAAATATTCTGTGCCTGAAACCATTTGTAATGCTTTTGATTGGCTGTTTTTCATATTATTGAAAAAAACTAGACATATTTGATCGATTCGTGTTTTTTACTCGAATTCTCCATGATATTTGTCATGGCACGGTTCATAATTTCCATTACCAAGTATTGAGAATAATCACCAGAGTTTTCCCCTTTAGTTTTTTTTGCTTTTGTTGTTTTTGGAGTAAGGTTTCTTAGAATTTTTTCAATTTTTACAGATGTGCTATCAATGACTTTAGAATATTTTGAATCAAAATCAGCAGGTGCGGCATAACCGAGTAATTTTGTAGATGTACTGTAAAATTTAGTGATGGCACCACGTGATTCTTCAATTTTGGCAATTTCAATTAAACCCGATTCTTTTAAAATATCAAGATGATGTCTAACAGTAGTCAGGGCTTTTTTGTATCCTGTCTTTTTTAGCTCATTTGAAATCTGGTCTGCAGATAATGCACGGTGGTATAGAATTTCAATAATTCTTGCTCGTGCAGGGTCTTCAATTGCACGTGCGTGTTTAACGCTTGTCGTAAGAATACGATTTACTTTGATTTCTTTTTCTAATAATGTAGACATGCTGATAATTGCTTTAATTCTGATCTAAAAGATCCTTGTATCATATTTTTTTGTCTAATCGCATCAATTTTTTTTTGTTATAATAGTTTTAAGACCAATATCAAAAAGGCAGTAACCATTACAATAAATATCATAACATAAGCATAATTATCATTAGCATTATCATAAATATAATAGCACTTGAATAATTATCATAGCATTATAATATATTATAAAAAAGTAACAAAAATAAACAAATATGAAAATATAGATACAGTATAGAAACAAACATCACAATATGACATGTTTGAAAATGAATCAAAAATAAAATTCGAGTTGAACGTTCGTTTGGAATCAACATTAAGCATGACAAAAAAGAATTAAAAATATTATGATTATAGGGAATGTCCCGTTAGTTTTTCATATGCAATAACATATCGATTTGTCATTTTCTGAATTATTTCTTGAGGAATAATAGGTGCTATGGGTTCTTTTCCTGCATCTCGTGCATCGTCGAATTGTTTTTGATATCCATGTTCTGTTAGCCAATCGCGCAAAATTTGTTTGTCAAATGCCTCTTGGATTTTGCCAATCATGTAAGAATCCTTTGACCATAGTCGATACTCATCAGGACCAATAGAATCACCTAAGACAATATTGCCATCTAAGATTCCAAATTCGAGTTTCAAATCAGCTAAAATGAATCCCGCCTTGTCTGCAATATCAGACATTCTTTTGTAGATATCAATAGATGTTTTCTCTAGCCACACATATTGCTCTTCAGTAACTAGTTTCATTTCTAGAGCCTTTGTTTTATCAATTGGAATATCGTGTTCTGATTTTGTAGTAGGATCAAAGATAGGTTGTGGAATCTTTGCAGCTAATATTGCACTAGAACCATCAGGAAGTTTTATTTCACCTTTTTTCCATCTTCCTACCAAACTACCATAAAAATAACCTCGAACCACGCACTCAATTGGCAGCATCTTCATTTTTTTTACCACGATTTCAGTATCAGATTGTCTTTTTACAAAATGGTTTGAAATGGGTAGCTGATTAAACCAAAATTCAGCAAATTTGCACAAAACCTCTCCCTTTTTAGGTATATTTTCTTTGAATTTTACATCAAACGCAGATACTCTATCAGAGAATTTGAAAAGTAATGTCTCATCATCAAGAGAATACAGATCCTTTACTTTTCCAGAAGCAATAAACTTCAAACAAACAACCTTGTTTTCAATATGATTTAACTGCTATGAAAAATCTATGAGCCCATCATGCCAACCATCTTTGGAGGAGTACGATATGCTTTGTTTACAAAAATATCATTATCTGCAGTAATCATTACAAATTGCATGGAATTATCAGGTGGTGGAGAAACAATAATTTTATCGCCTGGTTTTATTAATCCGATATCTAAGATATCCCCATCGCCAAAATTGATGTGGACATTAGTCAAAGGTTTTGCTCCAATATTTTGTATACTAACTCTCCCAGTTACAAACAAATTTTGATTGTCAACAATAGGATCTACAAAGATAGCATAATCTTGAACAGATATGGACATTTTTATAATGTCAAGACCATACACAACACTCATCAATATTATCACACCAACAACAATTGCAATTAAAATTGTGTAGTTCTTCACCAAAGATACAATGTTTTTCTAATAATTAAGAATATTATTGTGTTTTAATACCATTTCAAATTATTTGCACATTCCCTAGAAAAACAATATTTAAAGAATCAACTATTTTTTGTTTTGTTCTGGAATTACAGATAAAGTAGTTGTGGAAAGTACATGTTTTACTTTTCGAATTTGTTTTGTAATTGCATCTTCTACTTCTTTTGAGGTTTTTGCCTCAACTTTTACAAAAATATCATAAACACCAAATGTTCCCTTGGCTTCTTTTACAGCATCTATTTTTAGAAGATCACTCATTACTTCCATTTCATGGGCCATTTCGCTTTTGACTAAAACATATGCAGTTTCCATATTATTCACCTTTCATCTCTATACGGGTTTTAAACTCTGGCGTAATTCCCAATGAATCATAATTTCCAGACGAACAAGTAAAACACATTGAATCTTTTGGAATCCCTACAGCAGCTGCAAGGTTTTCAGCATCATTATAACCTAGAAAGTCAGCCCCAATATCTTTTCGTACCATTTCAGTTAGTTCCTCATCAGTCATATCCTTTCCATTTGAGAATGTTGCAAGCTCTTCTTGAGATGGAAAATCAATTCCAGCATAACACGGAAATTTGATTGGGGGATATGTGATAACCATGCTAATTTTTTTGGCACCAGCTCTTCGTAGCGCTTGAATAATTGCTTTGGAACTAGTACCACGGACTAGGCTATCATCAATTACAACAACATGCTTGTCTTCAATGATTTCTCGAATTGGGATAATCCAACGATTAATTTCAATTCGATCGCTTTGATGGGGTTCGATAAAACTACGCAGTGGTCCTTTCTTGCTATATCTATCTTTGAGTAGTCCTTCATCAAATGTAAGACCCAATTCTTGGGCATATCCCAATGCTGCAGGTCTTGCAGAATCAGGAACTGGTATTACAAGGTCGGCATCTTTAATCGGAAATTTTTTTGCCAAAAATTGCCCAATTCTTTTTCTTGAGATGTAAATGTTAGCGCCTTCCATATTACTGGAAGGATGTGCAAAATAAGTAAATTCAAAAGAACAGTGAGCACGGGACATATCATTAGAGAATCTTTCAGTTTCCAATCCATTTTTACTGAGTTTGATTAATTCGCCTGGCTTGACATCTCTTTGAAGTGTTGCACCTACTGCAGAAATAGCAGATGACTCAGATGCAACAATGTATGTATCATCAGAGACTTTGTACCCCAAAACCATAGGTCTGAATCCTTTAGGATCTCTTGCAGCATACACAGAATTATCATCAGAGATAAACGTAAAACAATAAGAGCCAACCATTTCATTTTTCAAAATTGCAAGTGCTTTTCCCATTTGACCATTTTCAGAAATTAATGATACTAGTCTCTGTGCGGCAACTAGTGTATCACTTGCATTTTGAGGTGTAAATGAGCATCCTCCAACTAAATTAGATAGTTCTTGGACATTTGCAATAGTTCCGTTATGAGCAATACAAAGGTCTTTGACTTTGAGGGGTTGAGCGTTTTCAAGTGTGCTTCTTCCCATAGTAGAATATCGAACATGCCCAATTACTGATGGAGAAGAATAGTCTTCGCAAATTTTCTTAAACTCTGAGGAAGCACCAGATACAAGACCTAGTCTTTTTAGTGGCTCTTTGTTGGGAATTGCAATACCCCATGCTTCTTGTCCTCTGTGTTGTAATGCCCTAAGTGCATCAATTGCCATAGGAACAACATTAGTTCCACTAAGACTAAAAATTCCAACTACACCACAATTTTCTTTATCCATGCACTACCTACTCCCTTAACGAATTTAACCAAGTTTTTTGTGCCTTATCAACTCTTAGATCGATAACATGTTTGTTTTCTTGATTAAATTGAATATTTTCACCGCCAAATACTCCAATCATTTTGTATGAAGCTTTGGTCTTTTTGAGAAGTTCTTCAAGTTTTTTGAGGTTTTTCTTTTCTAAAACCAAAAGATATCTAGAATGACTTTCAGAAAACAAGATTCTATCAACGTTCAATTTTGGACCAGGTACTTTCTCTAATGATACATTACATCCTATTTGATATGTCATGCAAAGTTCTGAGACAGCTACTGCTAGACCACCTTTAGAGCAGTCATGTACTGTTTTTAGAAGATCTTTTCTGATCAAATCTAAAACTATATTCATATTAGTTTTAGATTCCTGGAAATTAACAACAGGACATTTCCCTCCAATAAACTTGTGAATGTATTCAAAGTATTCAGAACCGCCCATTTCATTTTTAGTATCACCAATAATTACAAGGCAATCTCCAGTAGTAATTTTCTGAGAGTATAGGGGAGTTTTATCAATCAAACCCAAGATTCCAATTATAGGAGTAGGTTTAATCGGGCCAGACGGTGTTTCATTGTACAAACTGACCTTTCCACCAACACATGGAATTTCAAAGTATTTTGCAAAGTCAGTGAGACCTTTTAGCGATTCCAAAAATGTCCAAAAGATTTCAGGATTTTCTGGATTTCCAAATTGTAAATGATCAAGCATTCCAATTGGTTTTGCTCCAGTACAAACAACATTTCTGCATGCCTCCTCAAAGCAGCCTATTGCTCCTTCTCTTGGATTGACATAGCAATGTTTTGGATTACCATCTATTTTTGCTGCCAGAAATTTACCGTTATCAAGCCTAAGAACGGATGAATCCATGCCAGGTTTGACTACAGTTCTAATACCAACTTCATGATCATATTGTCCATATACCCAGATTTTGCTTGCAATGTTTGGTGATGCGATAAACCTCATCATCATTTTTGAATAGTCTAAAATTGGTTTGAGTTTCTTTTCTTTTTCTATGTTTTCAAGATATGCAGGTTTCTTGGAAGGTCTATCCAAAAGTGTAGCATTTGCAACAACGTCAGTTGGGAGATTAGCACATGTCTTTTTGCCTTTTTTTACATGCATCATGTTATTTGAAGTCACATGACCAATAACAGAACACGCGATACGAAATTTTTTACAAATTTCCTGTAGTTTTTTTAGTTTGTCATTGTTTGTTACTATTAACATTCTTTCTTGGGATTCAGATACCATAATTTCATCAGGATTCATATCAGATTCACGAGTGTGAACTTTATTGACATCCATTTCTATTCCAATGGATAATGCATCTGCAGTTTCAGATACAGCGCAAGATAATCCACCGCCACCAAGATCTTTCATTGCGTGAATAAGATTCTGATTTCGAGCTTCTAGTATTGCCTCTATGATTAATTTTTCAATAAATGGATCTGGAATTTGGACTGCAGATCTATTCTCAGACTCTAAAGAGTCTGAAGCAAATTGCGAGCCGCCAATTCCATCTCTTCCTGTAGAGCCTCCAAGCAATACTACAAGATCACCTTTTTTAGCATGATTTTTGATCAGATTCTTTTTCTTTCCAAATCCAATAGCTGCAACATCAACTAGTGCATAATTAGAATAGCATTCATCAAATTCAACTTCGCCACCAATAGTAGGAATTCCCAAACAGTTTCCATAATCTGCAATTCCAGTAACTGCATTTTTGAAAAGCCATCTTGCTTGTAGATCTTTTTCAATATTTCCAAATCTCAAACCATCAAAAATCGCAATAGGTCTTGTTCCTGCTGAAAGAATATCACGAATAACTCCGCCAACGCCAGTTGCGGCCCCACCATATGGCTCAACAGCTGATGGATGGTTGTGACTTTCAATGTGAGCGGTTATAACATAACCGTCACCAACATCTAAAACTCCGGAATCATATCCTTTTTCAGATATAACCAATGGCCCTTTCATTGGCAACATTTTGAGATGTTTCTTTGATGATTTGTATGAGCAATGTTCAGACCATTCAGCAGCTATAATTTGTAATTCAGTAGATGTTGGTTTTCTTCCGATTTTAGATGTAAGATCATCTAGTTCCTGTGGTTCTAAACTCAATTTTTAACACCAATTGTATTTAGTAGTGATTCAAAAATAAGAGAAGACGGTTTATTGTCAATTGGATTAATTGCTGATTCAGCCGCTCTTTCTGGATGAGGCATCATACCAACAACATTGCCATCCTCATTACAAACTCCAGCTATTCTATCTGAAGAGCCATTTACTACTTCGCTGTATCTAAATACAATTTGATTTTTTTTCTTTAATTTTTTAAGTGTCTCATCATCCACATAATATCTTCCCTCGCCATTTGCAATTGGAATTGGAATTTTTTGATGTAGTTTTAATTTATTTGTAAAAGGAGTCGTGTTATTTTCAACTATTAGACTAGTCCACTTGCACATAAAATTCAGGGATGTGTTTTTGAGCAATGCACCAGGTAGCAACCCCGCCTCTACAAGAATTTGAAATCCATTGCAGACCCCTAAAATTGGAATTCCTTTTTCTGCCATTTTTTTGACATCCTTAATTATTGGGCTATGAGCTGCAATTGCACCTGATCTCAATCTGTCACCATAAGAAAACCCGCCTGGAAGAATTACAGCATCAATATTTTTTGGTAGTCCTTTTTCATGCCAAAAATATTCAGCATCAAGTTTGAAAACATCAGTCAAGACATGATACATGTCTCGATCACAATTACTGCCTGGAAAAACTATTACGCCTATCTTCACAATTAGTTTTATCTGCAGAGATATTTAATTTGAATCTAGTCAAAAAATACCAAAATAAAGAATATTTGATCGCTTTATCCCCCAAGTACAGAAGATGTAATTACAAAGATCTGTCATAGATACAGGAAATTACTCATAAATTGAATAATTTAGAAGACAAAATCAACTATCAAATACATCAATTGTGACTTTACTTACCATAGGATTGTAAATACGTAATTCATCACAAATTTCTTTAACCCTAGTTTGTGCAGATTTTTTATCTTTTTCTTTGATTGTAAATTTTAGCATTTTTGCAGTTTTGATTTTAGATATTGCAGAATGTGTGCCTTTCAATACTAGATCATTTAGAATTGTTTCGCCTTCAGGATCACTGATTCCAGGTTTATTTTCAATGGTCACGTGAACATTAAAAGTAGCCATTAATAATTTGCAAAATTAAAAAGAGGTTAATCTATCTTCCTACTAGGTTTGTGCTTTGATACTCAAACATTGACAAATAATTCTCGCGATATTTTTATTGAAAAAAAATAAAAAACTAGTTGCTTCCTATTAGGAAGACAACGTTGGCACTGGTACTCACATCTTGATCTGATGAGAATATCGGTGTTTGAACAGCTGATTTCTCTGCACCATAAGCCATGTCATACATTGGTGTTGGATATGGCATTGAAAATTCAGATAAGGATATCTCCTTTACTCCAATTATTTTATAATTAAGTGGGGATAATGCCTTTCCTGCTTTTGACTGTGCATTTAGAATTGCTTTTTCTAAAAGGTCATCTTTGAGTTTAGAATAAACTTCTGGAGATAGTGAAAAAAATACACTGTCTACTCGGTTTACTCCTGCACTTACTGCACTGTCAATGATTGAAGCTACACTGTCAAGTTTCTCAGTTTTTACATTGATGATATTGCTTACTCTGTATCCAACAAGTTCTTGTGTATATCTACCAGTTTCTTTTTCCTGATAATTATCATACACAGGATAGATGTTAAACTGAGACGTACTAATTTCCGAATCAGTAATTCCAACTTGTTTTATAGAGTCTATCACTTTACTCATCAATTCAGAGTTTGCAGTTAGCGCATCTTTAGCAGTTTTCTCTTGAATTTCAACACCAAAACTAATGTTTGCAAGATCAGGGGCTACACTTGAAACTGCAGTTCCGGTCACAGATATCACTTTTTCCCTAGATGGGAATGGAGTGACTTCTTGTGCGGTTGCATTTGGTGTCGCCGAAATTGCGCCCATAGTCACAGAGACTACCAGCACAGCAATCATTGCTGTTATGATCTGTTTTGAATGTTTCATAAATATACAATACATATTTTTGTAGATAAGGTTTGATTAAATTTCATTTTAACAACAAGTCTTAATAAGACACTTCAAATTTTATTGGTTCAATGAAAGACGATGTAGAAGGGAATTCAGTAGGAATCTCAGATAGAGTAGAAATTCTGTCAACAGAAGATCAAAAGATGAAAGCAATAGGAGAAATACTAAGTTCTGATTCAAGTAGGGCGATTTTAAAAATTTTATTTAATGATTCATTGACGGCAAATCAAATATCACAAAAAACAGAAATTTCATTACCATTAGTGATTTATCATTTAAAAAAAATGCAAGAATCTGGAGTAGTAAAAATTACAAGCGTTGGAAAAAATACAAAATCCCACGACATGAAGTTTTACACTGTAGACAAGCTTGCAATAATAATACTACCGTCACAAATGTCCGAGCCTGCAAAAAAGAGCAAGTCTCTTTTCAATTCATTTACAAGAATTCACAGATTGGCTACACTTGGAGGAGTGTCCATAGCTGCATGGTTTTCATCACAGCTTATCCAAAAAGGAACAGAGTCCAGTGTAAACATGGAAGAACAAACTCCAATGATGAGTTCTATACCTTCAGAAGCACCAGAGATGGCCCTCAAATCAATGCCTATAGAGGATACCACAATGGCAGCTGCAGCAATACAACCCACAGACCCAGTAGTTCAATTCTTATGGTCTGCAATAGCAGTGTTGGCAGTAATAGTTACAGGTCTTGTTATTGAAGTAATAATTTCTAAAAAACACAGTTCCAAATCAGTCAATCATATCTCTTGAAATTATATCAAGTGAAGATACTGTTTGGTTGATAGAACATTGAAATTTATATCAGATTACCTTAGAGTGTAACATATTGTCAAGATCAAGATATTGGAAGATTACTGCCGATGAAATGCAGAAATTTGTCTATAATGAAGAAAAATTACTAAACTGGGAAATTAAATGTATTAGAGAGCCAGACGTAGAAGCAATTTTCATTGGTATCTTCATGTATAGAAATGGCACACCATATGACTATGAATCAGTCAAGGGAATTACATATTATTACAATAACATACCAAGAAATGAGTTACCTTCCATCACAAGTTTCCTTCAAGAAAAATTTGGTGGAAAAGAGATGGAAAAAGGTGAAAGAATATTTCTTAAAGGTTCAAAAGAAATCTATTCCAGTAAGGACATTGCAGCATTAGCAAAAAGTATGGAACAGAAATTTAAGACAAAAGCAATCATCTCCCTAGAATTCCATGATTTGAGTATAGAAGAACTCAAAAATGCCGGATTGCCAGAAGCAAAACTACTTCCAATTCCAGGCAAATAGATAAAACAGTTTAAAGATAGATGAATTTAGATGTCATCAATTGAAGGTATCAATCAACATCTAGAAGAATTAAGAAAACGAATTATGCGGATTATTATAGTAATAGGAGTAATTTTTGCATTTATAATTTCATTTCATTTATACCCAATTGACATAGCAGGGTTTCAGCTATACTATCCTGCACTAGATCCAATAAACAACATTGCAGCGCAGATTACAAATCATATGAAAAACAATTTAGTTCCAGAAGGAGTTCAATTAATACAGACACAGCCAGGACAAGCCCTCTTTGCCCAAATTTATGTCGGAGCACTTGTAGCAATAGTGGTTGGAATGCCCGTAATAATCAAAGAGTCAGTGGGATTCATAAAACCGGCATTAAAAGAACATGAAATCAAAGTTACCCGCAGCATTGCACTTCCTGCATTAGCATTATTCATAACAGGTTGTGTCTTTGCATATTTTTTAGTAATCCCATACATGTTAGAATTTCTTTACATGTATGGAGATGCATCTGGATTGATCACATTTCTTAACATAATGGATTTCATTACATTTGTTTTACAATATTTACTTGCATTTGGCGTATCATTTCAGATCCCACTGATAATGTATGCATTATCAATGTCAGGAATAGTAGGCGACAATTTTTGGAGAAAAAACATCAGATATGCAATATTGGCGATTGTAATCTTTGGTGCAATAGTTACTCCGGACGGAAGTGGGGTGACCATGTGGTTCATTGCAGTACCTATGATGGCACTTTATCTTGGAGGCATGATAATAATTGGGCATAAAAAACGTAAAAAAGATTTAAATCTTAAATCATAGACTAGAGCTCAGATGACACTACAAAGCATCTTGCTTGCAATGCCTGGAATAAATGAGATATTGGTAATTGTAGTGCTAGCAGCAGTTTTTATCTTTGGAGCAAAGAAAATACCAGAACTAGCTAAGACTTTGGGCAAAGCAAAGGGGGAGTTTGAGAAAGGTAAGCTTGAAGGGGAAAAAGAGCTTAATGATTTAAAAAATAAAGAAAAAAAGTTAGACTAGTGTTTCGGCAATTACAGCAAATTCATCAATAATCTTAGAATAGTCATTTAGAACCTTATTTTTACCAAAAAGATTAGATAGTTTCATCATACCTTTTAGCTTCCAATCAATTTCAACAGTCAATTTTGTACCATGTGGGATAGACTCATATCGCTTAATAATATGAGTGCCTTTTGCATCTCCTCCAATAATAAAAATTTCATGCAAGATTGGTTCATCAATTACATGTTTTGCCATCATAACTAATTCTCTTCCAGCAATTTGCAAGTGTTCTTCTACAACAGATACATTTCCACGAACCGAGATTATTCGGATAGATGGATAGTATTGTGGAAGGATTTTTTGAAAATTTTCATAATTTGTTGTAAGTTCAAAGACTTTTTTCCTGTCAGCCTTTATGATTTTTTCAAAAATAATTTTTGACAATTATAATTTAAAAGTGCCCCAACGAGGGTATAAACCGTGCTCCAGATCAAACTGGTCTAAACATTTTCCAACGCCATGATTTACAATATCATCAATAGTTTTTGGTTTTGTGTAAAATTCTGTAACAGGTGGTAAAATCACAACACCTAATCTAGACAGCTTGAGCATATTTTCAAGATGTATTGCAGAAAGTGGAGTTTCTCGTACCATTAAAATTAGTTTTCTAGATTCTTTAATTGTAACACCCGCTGCTCTTGCTACAAGAGTATCATCGTATCCATTTGCAACGGCAGATAGTGTCTTCATACTACATGGTGCAACTATCATACCATCAACTTTATGAGTTCCACTAGAAACACTAGATGCCATATTTTTTTCATCAGAAGTATTTGTTGCAAGAGATTTTACATAATCAGGTTGAAATTCTGTCTCCATAGAAATACACTTGATAGCCCACTCAGACATTATCAAATGAGTTTCAACGCCTAATTTCTTGAGGACCTCTAACAAACGAATTCCATAGATAACGCCAGTACTACCGGTAATACCAACTATTAATTTCATTATGAATTATCTAAGACATATCTGTATTTTATCTATTAGATAGTTAACACGTGTAGATTAGATATTGTGTGTCTCACCATCATATGCATCTAATTTTTGTTGTTCCTTTCTTCTTTTGAGCCATAAAGAAATTCCACCGATAGCCATTGCAGATAGCAAAATTACTCCAGCCATCTGTAATTCAAGATAATACATCATACAATTACCTACAAATCTTTTTAGAAAAATCTTGTGATCAGAGAATCGAGCCAAATAATTGAAAATTAGCTATATTAGTTCCTGTATTGTAGCCAATATATGATTAATAATTCTGAAATTAAAAAAATTGTGAGTAGTTATTCTGATGTAAGAATAGGAGTCATGGGAAGCCATTCCGCATTAGAAATTATGGACGGAGCAAAAGATGAAAATTTTCAGACTGTTGTTTATTGTCAAAAAGGCAGAGAAGAGCCTTATCAGAGATTTAGCAGAATAGCTGATGAAATCGTAGTTTTAAATAAATTCAAAGACATGGCATCGCCTAAAATTCAAAAAACTTTGAGAGATACAAACACTATAGTAATTCCACATAGATCACTGACTGTATATCTTGGATACAAAACTCTTGAAAACTTATTCAAGGTGCCAATATTTGGAAATAGGAAATTGTTCCAAGCAGAAGAAAGAACAGCCAAAAGAAACCAATATTATTTATTAGAAAAAGCAAAGATAAAATTTCCAAAATTATTCAAAGACCCAAAAAGCATCAATAAACCATGTATTGTTAAAGTTCAAGAAATGAAAAGGCCATTAGAACGTGCTTTCTTTACTGTATCATCATACAAAGACTATAAAGAAAAATCAGAAGCAAAGATAAAACAAGGATTAATCTCTAGAAAAGATTTAGAAAAATCAAGCATAGAAGAACTAGCAATTGGAACATACATGAATTTTAATTTCTTTCACACTCCAATATCAAAACAAGTTGATTTTATAGGAATAGAAAGAAGACTTCAAACCAATGTACATGACTTTAATGCACTTCCTGCAAAACAGCAATTAGACATAGATATTGATTTACAAAATATCGAAGTCGGTCATACTCCGGCAAGCATTAGAGAATCACTACTTGAAAAAGTAATAAAAATGGGAGACAAATTTGTGGCTGCTGTCAAAAAAGAATATGCCCCAGGAATCATAGGGCCATTTTCACTGCAAAGTGTAATTACAAAAGACTTGGAATTGGTAGTGTATGATGTATCACTTCGTGTTCCAGGTAATCCAATTGTAGCAACTACTAGCCCATACACAAAATATCAATATGGTAAAACCTTTGGAGTAGGCAGAAGAATAGCAATGGAAATAAGACGTGCTCAAGAAGAAGACCGTCTAGATGAAATAGTAACGTAGGATTTTATTTAATAATAAATGCCAAAGACATATTTCATGGATAATACAAATGATATTTGTTAATTGGCTAGATTAGGAAATATACAGAATACCTAACGTTTTGGTTCAAATAATTAAAAGAACGGTTTTTGTTTGAAACAAAATGCTGGATGCCAGTTAACACTAAAATACAAACTCTTTTTTGTCAGACTTTCATGAAATACACAAATGCCAAGAACAATTTACATCCGTGAAATAATTACAATACTAAAAGAACCAAAATTATGCCCTACATGCCAAAAAGATGATAGATTAGAAAAAAATGTTGTTTTTGAAAGAAGATCTGATGGTCAGACAATACTTTGCACACGTTGTGAAGCATTAACCGTAGTTACAAACCACAATCTTAGAGAAGTTGAATTGTCAGCTGCAAAAGACCATCAGGTGATGTTAAAAGAGCCACATCTCATACGAAAAGTAACATATTAGATTTCAGATACAAAAAATGTTCATACTCAAGAAAGCAACTCTTTAATGATATAATTTCGGACATATGCAAATTCCCATTCCTTCAAATCGGCATTCTTACATTCTTCTTTAATGATTAATCCAGCAAGTCCTTTACTCCAAATGTGTCGGTTTACATCATATACTTCTAAAATTTTACCATGTTTTGTAATTTTGATACTGCCATGACATCTTTTGATAACTTTAGCAGCAATATTTCGATACAAAACATCAAGATTAGCCATGAAGAACTTAGTTTTCTAGATATGAAAAATGTTATGATTTGTTAAGCAAATATCGATTATACCCATATATCTTAGAATGTAGAATAATCAATTGCTGATGATTAATAGAAAAGCTATATCTGATTGCTGATGAGTTTGCCGAATTATGAAGCATTTATCATGTATATTTTAGAATTTCAAACAGAGAATTAGAGAATAAACCTCTACATATTGGAAAAGAAACTATACTATGATGGAAGATACCACCGATATTGTATTAGGAGCAAAAAAATTTGCCCAGGAAAAACACAAAAATCAAAAAAGAAAGGACGGAGTGACTCCATATTCTGATCATTTAGAGGGAGTTGTAAACAGACTCAAAAACTTGGGAGTTACAGATAAAGAGGTATTGTGTGCAGCGTGGCTTCATGACATTATAGAAAATACAGATGTTACTTTTGATCAAATCAATGAAAGATTTGGAAGAGAGGTAGCAGTAATTGTTTTATCATTATCAAAAGATCAAAATATTCTAAAAAAAGATAAAGAAATGCAATACATCAACCAGTTAAAAGAGGCATCATTTCAATCAAAAATTATAAAATTATGTGACATATCTGCAAATCTAAAAGATTTGGCAAATGCACCAATCTCAAAAAATCAGAAAAATAAACAAATCAAAAAGATTCTGCACTATCTCAGAATAATTAAAAATGACATATCCGAAAACAAATCAAAGTATCCAAAAATTCAAGAAATTATTGATGGAATAAATACAATATGTATCAAATTTAATCAAAAGCCAATTTTAATTTAGAATACGGAAACCATGAGTATCCATAATAGTCATTGAGACAGATTCAAGAACCTATTAACAATACCATTTCAGGCTTCCATGTGTTCTTTAAGGAGATTTTTTCTAACTAAAATTGGAATATTATACAACGTCCCTAAAGCCATAGCGTCAGATGCACGATAATTTCGTAATACCATGTCTTTTTTTCCAGTGAAATACAAATTAGCACGCAATACCTCACCGCTTTCATAAATTTTGACCTTAACCAAAACCAATTCATTCTCTTCACATATTTCTTCCATCATTTTGTAAATCGAGGGTACTGAATCGCCTGCACTTTCAGCAAAGCTGGATATGTGTCTAGCAACTTCGCCAGAAAAAGCCCTCATGTGAAATTCTTTGCCATCGTCTCCTTTTAGAACCAACATTCCTTCAACTGCATAAGGATCTACAAACCCAACATAATCAATTTTGACCGATTCATAATCAGGCTCTTGTGCTTGATCAATTTCCATTATATCTACGCATAACGTTTCAATTCAGTGCTTATAAAGATACTAAGTTATTGATTGAATTTCTGTTAATTTTTTATAACGATCTGAACAAATGTGTAACCCCAAATTATTTAATGTCAATAATAAAGTAAATCTTGATGTCACTAAATCCTGAACGTTCGGTATCATACGTTCTTACAAAACATGTCTCATCATACATGAGCAAAGACTTTCTGTTGTTAGATCAAAATACACTAGTTAGAGAAGCAGCTAGAATGCTTCAAGATTCTGAAAGAGATGACATCATTGTAATTGATGACAGACACTTACCAATTGGAATTGTTACAGATGAAGACATCATAAATAAAATGAGTGAGATCATGACATATGCA
>JAIOPB010000056.1 GCA_021414105.1 Nitrosarchaeum sp.
TGCAGGCCCACTTATGAAAACAGTTCCTGCACCAGCAATTAATTTTGAATAATGTTCTACTGTTTTAGGTCCTAGATCATAAATTTTATCTCCTATCTCAAGCTCTCTTACATCCATCTCTACTCTCTTCCCATCTTTGTCAATTGCAACATCTACTGGAGTGGAAAACACATCTGGGTATTCCCCAATTAGAGAATGTGCTTTTGCTACTACCTCGTCTTCTCTTTTTATTCCAAGTGGGTATCTTATTCTTCCCTGTGCACGCATGAAAACATTTCCAATTAATCCTGTAAGTAACACATGGTCTGCACGACCGTTTTGAATCAATAATTTGATTGCCTCTAATCTATCTGAAACCTTGGAACCACCAAGCACAATTACATGTGGTGCCTTGGCCACAGTCATAATTTCATCAAGATTTCTGACTTCTCTTTCAACAATTCTCCCTGCACATGCAGGCAAAACATATGGAAATCCAACAATTGATGGATGTGATCTATGTGCACTAGGAAATGAATCCAACACACAAAGATCGAATAATTTTGATAATCTGCTTACCATGATAGTGTTTGCAGCTTCTTGCGGTGTGAATTCATAATTTTCTTCAGCGCATAACCGTAAATTATCTAAAAGCAATATCTCACCACTTTTTAAATTCTTTATTTCGTTTTGTGCAGCACTGCCAATGATGTCTTCTACATACTTGATTTTTTTCCCCATTAATTTTTCAAGAACTTTTGCATGTTTGTCCATTCCAGTATAGTCCTTATTTCCTACTCTTCCTTGATGAGAAGCAACAACCATTTTTGCCTCTTTTAGCGATTTTATGGTCTCTGTCGCTTCTTCAATACGTTTAGTTCCTGAAATCTCCATTGTTTCAGGATCTATGGGACAATTCATATCCACTCTCAAAAAAGCTGTCTTGTCTTTAAGGTCAAAATCATCTAGTGTGAGTACCTTCACAGCTTTTCTATTATTCTCTTGGTTAAATTCTTTGAGCCGATCATTTTTGTCATGATTTGATATTTATCCAGTACATTATTTTCAATACTTATCTACTTGAGAAAAATTAAAAATAACATACTTGAGGTTTACTTAATTGCAAAGTTGGATTTTTGATATTAGGTCACGTTCATTTGTTTT
The DNA here is from genome assembly GCA_021414105.1 of Nitrosarchaeum sp. Lineage (GTDB taxonomy): Archaea > Thermoproteota > Nitrososphaeria > Nitrososphaerales > Nitrosopumilaceae > Nitrosarchaeum. The sequence continues at coordinate 1,144 of JAIOPB010000056.1, forward strand.
ACTTGTAATTTCATTTGTCATTGTATCTATGTTGGTATATTTTCAAATAACAGAAAGTTTTGATCAATTAATAATTTCCTTTGTTGCTGATAACGTGGGAAATCCTACTTTGGATATTATCATGCAGCTCATTACCGAAAGTGGTGATTCCTTTTACATGCTAGGTTTTGGCGTATTGATGCTTTTAATAAAAAAAACTAGAAGAGTTGGAATTACCTTAATGATTTTGATTGTTTTATCCACTCTGCTTACTGGATACATAAAATGCGGAATAGATAGAGATAGGCCTGACTTTGATTATGAAGGTGCGCCATTTCCAGTAAAAATTAGCCGTGATACATTTGCATTATTTTGTGAAGGAGGATATGATGCATCTTATCCCTCTGGACATGCAGCTAGGTCTATAATTTTTGGAATAATACTTGGATATGCCTTATCTGAAAGATTTCCTAGAGGTTCATACTTGTTGCTTATCTATCCTTTATTGGTATCTATCAGTAGAGTGTATGTTCTTCAGCATTTCCCGATGGATGTTATTGGAGGAACCATTCTTGGTGTGATGCTAGCTGGTGTAATGGCTAAAAAAACAAAACTATACAAAATATTTGAGAAATCAAAACCCTAATTCTGTTAATCCTTTACTGCTAATCAAAACTATGGCATAATGATTTTCATCATAATGATATGTCCAATATTTTATATCTCTAATCTCTTTTTTTTGTCTTAGCCCATAGGTGACTCCTGTTGTTACTGTGTACCCTATTCTTTTTGCAAGTTTTGATTCTTTTGGCATCAAAACTCTAAACCCTTCTTTCCTATTGCTGAATCCTAATTTCACCATATCCTCAACTGCATCTAATGCATCTTTGATATCTTTAAGATCGTATGTCTTTGATACTGGCAAATCTTTTGGATGGAATTCCATTCTTTTTTAATGATTTCCTTTTACTAATATTTTTTCAAAAAATCGATTTTTGCGATCAATGTATGTTAATTTTGTTAACTGGTAAGTCAAATCATGATTATATTCATAACTTAACCGACCAATTTCTCTTTATTCAATCGTTGGCATCTCTAGAAAAATTAGTAATTAAACTAAGACAAAAGAAACAACAAGCAACTACTCTTAGGAAAAAATCTGAAAGACAACTGCAACAAATAAGATCCATTGAAAGAAGATCTTCATCTGGTTTGCATTCAATAGATCGGAAAATTGAATCTGAAAAAGAGGACGCAACTGATGTGTCTGGAATTCTCAATCAAAAGACATCTCAATTGGAAAGTATTGAAAGACTAGTTGTAGCAGCTCATGAGCGTTTAAACCGTGAAAAAGATGCACTCAGTGAAGCAGAACAGGAACTAGAATTTGCTAAAAATCCTGAAGAAAAACAATATGCTCAATTACAATTAACTACAATACATGACCGTATCCAAGAATTAGAATTTGAGATAAAAAACAGGGAAAAAACAGCAAAAAAGATTGCCGAAGATGTTGCCAAATACAATGAAATTAAGTCAAAAATTAGCACAAAAATTCAAAAACAATCCAAATCAAAGCCATCATTACGTGAAACAATGAGTGCAAGCCATAAAGCCGCTGAAAAATTTGTTAAAGATTTAGAACAAAAAACTAGGGCTGAAGAATCTGCTGCAAAAGCACTTGAAAAAGTACATTCTAATCTTCAAATATTACTTGCTAAAAAACGAAAGTCACCCAAAAAACGCGAGTCTGTAAAATCAAAGGCTCCTTCAAAAAAGGCAACAAAAAAGAAATCTAGAAAATAGGTTTGTGTATATTTTTTAGAATTAAACTAATTTCATAATCTAAAAAATATTTACTTTCGTTAGTGTTAAAGTAGGGGTTATTTTTATTATTTTAATTAAAATGAAAAAACGTGGTCCTATAATTGGAATATTTGGATTAATACTAGTTATCGGCTCCATTTTGATCATGATTTCTGTCTTTCCAACTTCTGGCATTACTGACCGTGATGATTTTTACATTCCTTCTATGTTTGAAGGAATGTTCAACCAAATCTCTGATAATATACAAATTATGCCTGGTGAATCTGGCTATTTTTCATATAGTACTGAATCATCTAACGTTCCTCTGTTGTGGGGTGTACAGATAATTGATTATCAGGATGGTGACAAACTCTCAATATCTATCTCTAATGTTTATGGGGATGATTATGGTGTCTTTTCTCAAGATGGTCCAATTATCTTTGAGATGTTGGACATTACTAAATCTGATACACTGAACTTTGAAATTCAAAATCACGGTTCTAGAATAATTAATACAGTTGTAATGCTTTCTGAAGATCCTGATAATTCTAATGCACTTTCTAATCCAAATTCATCTTTTATGAATAAGATTTTGCCTTTGGCAATATCTGGTATTTTGTTAATTATTGGAATCGTAGCGTTGTTGATAGGTGTGGTCCTATCTTTAGTTGACTGGAAAAATATCCAAAACAATAAACGAAATTTCTAATCTATAATTTTTATCTATTTTTTTTTATTGGGGAAATTGTTTTAAAAATCCAATTTATTGAGGATTGATTTCCATTTTACCAAACTTTCCTTTTGTTAGTGACACTTCACCTTTGAACTCATTGGTGTATCCATTTGTAATTACCACTACATCTCCAATGTTTACTGCTTTAATGTCATCTCCCCACAATGTTAATTTGATGTCATCTGATCCATCTGATATTACTGCATCACAAACATCAACCGTGCCACCTGTTTTGAGATTTACTGTTCTTGATTCTCCCTTGCTTTTTACTTCAGCTTTTAGATTGATTCCACTTCTCATTTTTTTTACTTGTGCAACTGATTGAAATTCTGCCATGTATTTTGACTCCAATTTGGACAATTATAAGTTTTTTTAAATAATCTTACTTGGGTGATTAAAAGGTATATTCTCACATTTATTCAAAATATCCCTTTTTTCTCAAAAATCACACTAGTCTGAATGGAAATCACTAAACCAAAATTTACAATGGAAAAATGCTGATTGTGGTACATATAGCTCCGATAAAACATCTCTCACCTAGAATGTGCCTGTTAGATTCTCTATATTTCATCAAAATGACTGTTAATGCCCTATATTACCAACTATTACCATTTATTACCAATAGTATATATAGTCCCACATGCAACCAGAATCATGACTACACAAATCCAGCAAACAAATCAAGCAGGAAATGTCTATTCAATGTACAAGCAAAATGTTCAAAAATATTTTGAAAATGTTACAAAAAATGTACCACAGTATTTTCAATCTATGACACATCTACAAGAAGAATGTGTCAAAGCTTGTGAAAAAACAATCGATGCTTCAATCTCAATGCAACAAGAATTTGCAAAAAAGAATGGATTTTCAACTGAAATCCCAGATGCAATGAAAACCGCATTTGTAGATATTAACAAGCAAGTTGTTCAAGCAAATACTGTACAAAATCAAATTGTTAAAACTACAATTGATGCAACTGTACAAAATATTAAAACATTCAATGATAACGTAAATGCATTTGCTGATTTGAATAAAAACATTGTCCAGTCTTGGATAACCCCACTCACACAAATAAAAAACTAGTGTGATTATTTTTCTTTTTTTTATTTCTATAAAATTTCTTAAAAAAATTATGTAATTCTGCTCAATAAACACGATGGAAAGTAAGTGTATTGATGAATGCCGTATATGTGTTCTATTTTTTTCTTCATATCGTAAAATACTGGTTTTTAGGTCAATTTGCAAAGGATAATTCTGGGGTTCTTCCATGTGCCGAGAATATGGACTTTTAAAAATAATAAACACACTTAAAAATTCTCTAATTTTACGATCATTTTCTGAATTTCACTCTAATAGTAATCGAAAAATATCAGTCAATATTCCATCTCATTGCAGAGGTATCGAAGCCCGGTCAACCGAGAAGGACTCAAGATCCTCAAAAATAGGAAATCCTTTCTCTCAGGAGTTCGTGGGTTCAAATCCCACCCTCTGCACTAAATTCACTTCACTAAATCTGGAGAATATTTCAAATAATTTTGAAAATTAGATGGTGATAGGTTTTACTTTGGTGATGGAATGTTTTGAAATCTCTTTATGTATGTCTGCAATGTTTTCATCCTTAAATGTAAGATTACATCTAAAGCACTTCCAGCTAACTTCAGACATGTATAAGATAATGCGTAATTTCCTTATAAGTATATTGCATGATTGTTCCAATTTCTTCCAATTTCTGATCAATGTTCTAAAATTTATGAAATTTTTAGATAAATTACGATCATTTGACGGTATTTTCATGACTAAATACTAATCCAAGGGTTTAGAAATAAAAAAATCTAGTTCAAGAGTGGATATGGAAGATATTCTTGAGATATTTGCTGGATTTTCATATCTTGGACCTCTAATTGTTTTGTTTTTGGTAAACATCTCGCCAATTCTAATGCCGCCAAATTGGTTAATTCTTTCATCGTTTTATGCATTAGACGATTCTATGGATATAGTTGTACTTACAGTAGTTGGTGCTACTGCTTCAACTGCTGGACGATTTGTTTTAAAACAACTCGTTTCCAAATTCAAGAATCATTCCAATAATAACACGTCAAATTTAACCGTGATAGGGGATTATCTCAATAAAAAAAAATATGGTTATGTTATTTCTTCATTTGTTTTTGCAGTGACTCCTTTGCCGGACAATATTCTTTTTGTAGCATATGGTTTGATAAAAGCAAAAAGTGTAGGAATGTATGTTGGATTCTGGTTTGGAAAGCTTTTAGCATTTTATGTAATGCTGACAATAAGTCCTGCAATATTGATTCCATTTACAAGAATATTTGAAGACCGATTAGTTGGTATTTTATTAGCTGATGGTTTAGGAATTATAGCGATTATTGTTTTTGCTGCAATTGACTGGAATATTCTATTAAATAAGAAAAAACTTAGACTAATCAAGCCTAGATTGTGGAGATTTTAAAATGAATGTTATAAATTCACTAAAACAAGAAGTACATAATTTGATAATTAATGATTCTGCACATGACTTTGATCATATTATGCGAGTATTCAAAAATGCCCAAAAAATATGTAAAAAGGAAAATATTCCTGAAAAACTTGTTCTAAGTGCTGTATTATTACATGATATTGTTTCATATCCAAAATCTGACAAACGCTCAAAATCATCCTCAATAAAAAGTGCAGAAAAATCAAGGAGCATTTTAAAAAAATTTAATTTTACAAAAGAAGAGATTCAAATAATTTCTGACGCCATTCGTGATCATAGTTTTTCTAGAAATAAAATCCCTACGACCCTTGAGGGAAAAATTCTTCAAGATGCTGATCGTTTGGATGCAATTGGTGCAATAGGAATTGCTAGGGTCTTTGCTGTAAGTGGTTCTGAAAAAAGACCATTTTATAATGTTAAAGATCCTTTCTGCAAAAATAGAACACCTAATGATGAAATTTGGACATTGGATCATTTCTACCATAAACTACTCAAATTAGAATTTCTTATGAATACAGAATCTGGCAAAATTGAGGCCAAAAAGCGAACTAAAGTTCTAAAAACTTTTTTGAATGAACTAAAAAAGGAAATACAATAATCTTATTTTGCTCACACAAAATAACACCATTTGTTTTTTACTTGATAATTTAAAAAATACAATTTTTATCCATAATCAATATATCTATTGTATCTCTTTTCAATTTCTTTATTCAAACCAGATATGATTTTTTCATATTCTTCTTGTTTTCTTATCTGAATGTATTTTATTATGTCTGTGAATTTCTCATTTGCTTGATATGATTCAAAAATTGGCTCCATCATTTTTAGATAGTCTAAAACTTTTCTTCTATATTCCTCACGAGTAGGTTTTTTTATTTTATTTAATCTAAACCAAACTACTGCCCAGCTAGAACCTACAATATGTGGTAGTAGATCAAAAGCCCTTTCTATTTCAAAACGTTCATCATTTCTCATAATTTTTGAAGAAATTTTGCCGCTGATTTTGCAAAGTATGTTACAATCATGTCAGCACCAGCTCGCTTAATGCAATATAGTATCTCTTCTGTAATGTCTTTTTCATTTACCCATCCTTGTTTTGCAGCACCTTTCACCAATGCATATTCTCCCGATACACTATAGGCAGCAATTGGAACATTGAATCTTCTTCTAGTTTCTGCTATCAAATCTAAATATGCTAAAGCTGGTTTGATCATTACAATGTCTACTCCTTCATTGATGTCTGTTTCAATTTCCATCATTGCTTCACGTGCATTTGTAAATGGAACTTGGTACGTCTTTCTATCTCCAAATTTTGGTGCACATTCTGCTGCGTCTCTAAAAGGTGAATAAAATGATGAACGATGTTTTGCTGAATGTGACATTATGGATACATCTGTGAATCCCTCATCATCTAATGCCTTTCGTATTGCTGTTACCTGTCCATCCATCATTGCAGATGGTGAAACTGTATCTACACCTGCTTTTGCTTGACTAACGGCAATCTTTGCTAGTGTTTCCAGACTAGAGTCATTATCTATTTTATTTTCTTTGATGATCCCACAATGACCTGTGGATGTAAATTGGCATAGACAGACATCTGCCATAATTACTATTTTGTCTCCAAAATTTTTTCTAATTTGAGAAATTGCTTTTTGAACAATTCCATTATCGTTAAATGCTGAAGTACCCATGTCATCTTTCTTGGCAGGAATCCCAAATAGCATAATAGATGGAATATTCAAATCGGAAATCGTACCAACTTCATCGTTGATGTCTTCTAGAGGTAATCTCTCAATTTCTGACATTGATTCAACTTTGATTCTAGATTTTAGATCTTCTTGAACAAATACTGGGCATATTAGATCTCTTGAAGTTAAAGTAGTTTCTTGAATTAATTCTCGCATTTTCTCAGAAGTTCGTAATCTACGAAGACGTCTAGTTGGAAATGACATTATCAAAATTTCTTCTGGGTAAGATATAATCTTAGTCTAATTCATTCTGTTTTTTATAGTCAAATAGTTTGCTTGCCATTTCAATAATGTCTGGCTTACCTTGTTCTGATGCCTTACGAATATTGTTCATTGGTGTTGAAACAATACTTTCTACAACTGCTTTTGTTAGTTCTTCTATGATTTTGATTTTTTTCTCATCTTTTTCGTTAAGCATCTGAAGTGCTTTTTGCAATTCTTTTTCTCTTAGTGAATCAATATTTTTGAATACATCTTTCACAAGTGGTTCTGCGTCTAATCTTTTCATTGAAGCCTCTAATACAGATACTTCCTCACTAATTATATTTTCAACACTTTTTACTTTGTTTAATCGTGATTTCATATTTTTTTCAACCATTTCTGCAATCTGATCCAAATTCATCAATTTTATCCCTCCTATAGTTGCAACTTTCTCGTCAACCGTTCTTGGGTTTGATAAATCCAGAATCATCATCCCATTTTTCTTTCCTTGCATTGCTTTTGTTATCCTCTCTTGAGTAACAAGGAAATAAGGAGCAGTTGTGGCAACAAACAAGACATCATAATTTTCGAATCCTGTTAAGACTTCTTCAAATTTTATCGGCCTTCCTCCCATAGTTTCACAAAATGCTTGAGATCTGTCCATTGTTCTGCTAGTTACCACAAAATTATATCCTCTACGTCCAAGTGATTTTGCAACAAGTGTTGATACCTCGCCGGTTCCAATCAACAAAATTTTCTTCAGTTTTAATTCATCAATGTTCTCTTCTGCCAATTTTACTGCCATTGATCCTACTGAAATTCCACCGCGGTTAATTCCAGTGGAATTTCTAATCCTAGTTCCAATTCTTATTGCTTTATCAAATAAATTGTTGAGATGTTGACCTGACGCTTTTGCATTTCTAGCTGATGTGATGGAGTTTTTTATTTGACCTAAAATCTGTTCTTCCCCTACTACCATTGAGTCTAATCCTGATGTTAGTTTTAGTAAATGATGTAACGCTTCTCTATTTTCTACAAATTCTACATTTTCTTTAAACGCTTCTTCTTCTAAACCCGTAAGTGATGCCCAAGTTTTTTTAATTTTGTTAGCGTCATAATTTTTTGCTTTGCCAAATAGCTCTATTCTGTTACAAGTTTGAATAATAACACATTCATCTAAACCTGAATGTTCTTTGAACTGTGTATATGCACTTTCTAAATCTCTTATAGTAAATCTTTCAAGAATATGAATAGGTGAGTTACGAAAAGTAACACGTGCATTGATTATGTTTTGGTTCATTTCCAGTTCCTCAATATTGTAATTGCTCGTTTTTCAGCTTTTTTCAACTGATCGTCTTTTATTAACTGTTTAATCTCTTTATCATTCATAATATTACTCAAATACATTTTTCTCCTCTTTTGAGTCAAGATCATGTTTTTAGCATGTTCTCTTGCAATATTTTGAATTTTTATCTGACCAATATCTTCTTTCGTGATTATTTTTTTGAATATTTTTTCAGATTTTGTTTTCAGCTTTTTTGACATGGCTGGACTTTTGCCACCTGTAAAAATTGCGATTTGAATTGTATTTTCAAAATTTATAATCGCAAGATTTGCAAAATCGCTTAATTCTATATTGTCTGAACTATATGCGATGATTTTTTTGCTTTTAGCATAGTTAATTATTTTCTGATTTAATTTTTTATCATTTGTTGTTGTGATTATCATGTATGGCTTATAGATTGAAAGAGCGGATGGATTTTGAATTTTCTGTTTTTTAAATTCTATTTTTTTATTTCGTACTAGTATTTTTATCTGATTGTTTATCGCGCTACTAATTACTAGAATCTGACAATCTTCCTTTAATAATGAATTAATTCTCTTTAGAGCTTCACTTCCGCCACCAAGAACAATGACTAATCTCCCACGCAGATTTAGATTAATTATCACCGATCAAAGGGACAAAAGTTTCTATTTATAGATTCAAATCAGATGCGTAATATTCCAGCTACATTTTTAATTGAATGGGGTAATTATCGAGATATTGACTCAATCTCTGGATAATCTTGATAAAGAAATTCTTAATGAAATTCAATGGACTTTTCCTCTTACTTCAAAACCTTTTGATGATATTGCAAAAAAATTTGGTACTTCTTCTGAAATTATTAAAGAGCGTTTAATTCATCTTAAAAAAATTGGAGTATTGCGACAACTAAGTGCAATATTTGATACAAGACGCCTTGGTTACAAAAGTTCCTTGGTTGCAATGGAGATTGAATCTGATAAATTAGAATATGTTGCAAATCAGATTAATCGTCATCCTGGTGTAAGCCATAATTATGAGCGAGATCATCAGTTTAATCTCTGGTTTACTTTGGCAGTACCACCTGGTTCTGATTTGAAGACCGAGGTGGACAAATTTTTGGTATTAAAAGGAATTAAAAAAGTTAGAATGTTGCCGACTATTCAGTTATTCAAGATTGGTGTGAAATTAGATATGATTGATGAAAAAAAACATGATGTTGCTCCAACAGAAGAAAAAAAAGAAATTAAAAATATAAAATTTACTCCCACTGAACAAGATAAGGAGTTTATTCGTGAGCTACAAAAAGACATGGAAATAATCGATAGACCCTTTCTAAATTCTGCAACAAAACTAGGACTTACTGAGGATGAATTATTTGAGAAAATGAAATACTATGAAAGTATTGGGGTGATGCGAAGATTTGCTGCAATTTTAAGACATAGAGAAGTTGGATTTACAGCAAATGGGATGATTGTTTGGAATGTATCTGATGATAAAATTTCAGAGGTAGGTTCAAAATTAGGTGCTTTTCCACAAGTAAGTCATTGTTATCAAAGACCCACATATCCTGATTGGCCGTATAGTGTATTTTCTATGATTCATTGTAAATCTGAAGAGGAAGCAGGAGAAATGGCAAAAACAATCCAAAACCAAATTAACATTGATGATTATAAAATATTGTTCAGTACACGTGAATTTAAAAAAACTCGAGTAGAATACTTTGTTGAAAATAATTTTAGTCTAGAAGAAACAATTTCTGTATCTTAAAATTCATTATCATCATGCCCTACTACATGAATCATACAAAAGTATTGGTCATTCATGTTACAATAATACTCTGAATCATCACCACATATTTTGCATGCTGGCTTTTCATCATGTTCTGATAATTTTATGTGATATACTTTACTTCTAATGGTTATGTTTGACTCCTTGTAAATTCTTGTTATGCTCGAAAAATACTCCAAGTCTGATGGATTTAGATCCTCTTTATTTTTTATTTTTTTAATTATTATATTCCATTTTTTGTATTCGCCAACCTTTGCAAGTTTCATTTCTTCAATAATGTCTAATGTTTTAATGAGATCAATTGATTTGTCCATCTGAAAACTAATTTGCTTGTGTTGCTTTTAATTCGTATGAGGGCCAAGTATTGTATAGATCGTCTATCTCTTTCATATCTGAGGAATTTAGATATTTTCCATCCGATATTGTTGCAAAAGTTTCAATTTCTTCTACACTTACGACCGTAGGTAAAACTGATGCAATTGATTTTTTTGACAAGATGAATTTGATTGCAAATTCTGTAATGCTTAATCCATTACGTTCCGCAATTGGTCTAAATTGCTCTACTTTTCGTAATGCATCTTGCCTCCATTCTTGTTTTCTGTCTTTTCTATGATCATTACTTGGAATTATCGTCTCTGCTTTTACTTTACCTGTTAAAATTCCAGATGCATCTGGAACTCTAACTAAAATCCCAACATTTTGTTTTTCTGCTTTCTCAATTAACTCATTTCCAGGTGTTTGCTCTAAAATATTGTAGACTGTTTGTATGGCCGAAACACTTTTTCTTTCCATCGCTTCTAATCCTTCTTGTGTCCATCCTATTGCTGGACCCAATGCAACTTGTGATGATTTTATCTTTCCTTCCTGAATCAATTTATCAAATGTATCAAAAGTGATGTCATTTCTAATATGGGTTAGCTTTGGATTGTGCATCCCGTATGAATCAACATAATCTGTCTGTAGTCTTTCTAGTGATGCACTTAGTGCTTTTCTTGTAAACTCTGGTTCAAAACTTTGTGGTAGCTCTGCATGACCTATTTGCTCTACTTTTGAAAAATCATATCCATATTTTGTTGAAATAACCACTTCTTCTCTCATTCCTTTGAATACTTGGCCAATAAGTTTCTCGCTTATTCCTTTACCATACATATCAGCTGTTTCAAAGAAATTAATTCCTAAATCATATGCTCTTTTGAGCATACGTTTTGCTTCATCCTCTTCAATTTTCTTACCCCACCAATCAAGACCTATGGTCCATGCTCCAAATCCTATCTCTGATACTTTGATTCCGCTCTTTCCTAATGTTTTGTATTTCATTTTACTATCTCCTTGAATTTATTTAGCCTTGATTCTATTTCTATATCACTCAAAACTGCTTCTCCAATTGGAATTTCTTCATTTATGTTTATCCAAGATTTGCAGCCCTGATACTCAGATTTTAGCGGAGTATTAAATTCCGGAATTTTATAGACTTTTAAAAATATAGCTTTCATTGGATTGTCTGGTTTCCAATTTCTTCTTTCACTGATGTATGAATCACTCCAAATATGAAATGATGATAATTTCTTGATTATTTCCTCAGATACAATATCTGCTTCTGCTAATGCCTCCGCATATGATGTAATTCTATTAAATCCACTCTTTGGTGGGTTTAATTTTACTTGTTCGAGATATTTATGAAATTGTGGTTTTATGTGACTGTATTCTTGATGTTCTTGTGTAGCAAACAGTAGAAATTTTTTTGATTCAATTCTAAAACCTGATTCAACATCTAATATTCCTCCTTTTCTGAGTAGAACTGTTTGATCTCCCTTTTCAAGGGCATTGACTATTGTTGCCCATTCTTTTAGGGATTCCACTAACCAAGACTTCCTATGAGCGGAATAATGTCTTTTTTTACACAGACTAACATAGGTGTATCTACTTTGACATAGGCTGAAACTTTGGTTTCTCTCAAGTCCATAATTAGATCTTGAAAGTTTCTTAAATCATCTGTCTCAAACGCTAGCATGAAATCTTGATCATCGATTCCAAATGAATATGTAGTATTGAGAACTATGTCTGGATATTTTTGACTAACATCTATGTGTTCATCCATCATTTTCTGTCTGTCTTCTTTAGATAACAAATACCATTCTCTTGTTTTGGTAAATGGATAAACAATCGCATATTTTTTTGATTCATTTCCTGCAACAAATGCAATCGTTCTACCCTTTCTTGCATATATTGATGGTCTTGTACATGAAACATACGTTTGTGTTGGAATGATGTACTTTCCAAATACTGTTAGATATAATTTTGAAATTACACTTTGTATTTCCTCAATTGATTTTGCTGCAAACCAAAATAGAAAATCTGAATCTGAACGCAATCCCAATGTTGAATATGTTCTGAATTTTATCCCTGAATTTTTTATTATGTTCTCTACTTCCTTGGCTGATTCTTCCTTGGCTAAATCTGCCATCCATCTCCATTTGGGATCTATTTGAAAAAATGAGAAATTGAAAAAATATTTCTCATCATCATTTCCTTCCATGTTCTTTCTTTTTTTGAACCCTATTTAAACAAAAACTAGATTCTCTAATGTTGTATTTGTATAATTTTTTGTTTGGCTTTATGCCCTGATTTTATTTGAACCAACGATGTTGATACTCCAAAATGTCTTGCTAGTTTTTTTATGATCTCTTTGTTGGCCTCTCCTTTGATTGGCTTTGATTTTATTCCTATTGTAATTTGGTTTTCTTTAATACTAAAAAATTCTTTGTTAAATTCTACGTTTACCTCGTATAGCACACATATTGTCAAAAATCATTCCTGCTTAAACTTTTCATTTTTAAAAAAACTATTAATTTGATTAGACTTTTTGTTCTAAAACCCAATCATATCCTTCGCTTTCTAATTTATCTGCAAGGGATGCATCACCCGTTTTTAAGATTTGACCTCTAGCAAAGACATGAACATAATCTAATTTATCTAAGAATTTTAAAATTCTTGCATAATGAGTAATTACAATTACCGTTGCATCTTTTCCTGAAACTTGACTTATTGCCTTAGCTACTGCTTGAACAGCATCTATGTCTAACCCTGAATCTGGCTCATCTAAAATTGAAATCTTTGGTTTTAAAACTGCCATCTGCAACACCTCTGCGCGTTTCTTTTCTCCTCCTGAGAATCCTTCATTAAGATATCTAGAAAGAAATTCTTCTTTCAATCCCACTTTATTCAAATTTTCTTTAAGATATTTTTGAAATTCTCTTACTGTGATGAATACTTCTCTGTTTTCTCCTTGTAATGCCTTGCTAAGTGAATTGTAAGCTGTTCTAAGAAAATGTGAGAATCCTACCCCTGATACTTCTGTAGGGTATTGAAATCCTAAGAACAGTCCTTTTTTTGCACGTTGATCTGCAGATAATTCTAAAATACTTTCCCCATCTAACAAAATGTCTCCTTTGGTTACTTCGTATTTTGGATGTGCAAGTAATGTGTATGCCAAAGTACTTTTTCCAGAACCATTAGGTCCCATTATTGCATGTACTTCTCCTGGACCTGTTTTCAAATTCACTCCTTTGAGAATTTCTTTACCTTCACGTGTAACATGAAGATCTCTAATCTCAAGTACTGCCATGGTGCATTTTGTTTTGTTTCTATATATAATACCGACGAAATTTAGCTAATCCTAATGGGATTTTCTATGAATAATAAAATGAAAAAGGGGGGATTAAATTTTGGCCAGAGATGGTCTCAAAGTGATTTTGAGTTTGTAATATGTTAGAATCTCTTTACATCTATTTCTGATAGTAACTTCTGTGACACCTGCAATACTTGAGACATCTCTTTGAAGGACATTTTGTCCTAACAAAACTGAGGCAACATACAGATATGCTGCAGCAATTCCATTTGGGGCTTTTCCATCTGCAATGCTACTGTCTTTAGTTTTTTCTGCTATCTCTAAAGCTAGTCTTTCAACTCTAACTTCAGTCTGTGTCATATTTGCAATCTTTGAGATGTATTTGTCCATAGTAACTACCGGGGCATTCAATTGACCCATTTCCATTACCATGGTTCTATAGTACTTTGCTGCAAGTTTGGTTTTTGATTTGACATCTTTTGGTGTACATATTCCTCTACAAATTTCTTCTAATGATCTTACGACATCGCATTGTTTGCATGCCATGTAAATTGTAGCTGCAGTAATACTGGCTACTGATTTTCCCTTCACATCAACATGCCCATCTAAATTTCTGTATATCATAGAAGCAGTTTCCAAGACGTTTCTTGAAAGATTCAGACCATCACATGTTTCACCCATTTTTGATAAAACATTTGCTAATCTTCTTTCTCTTGGTGAAGAAACACGTACTCGTTGTTGCCATTTTCTGAGATTGTTCATCTGATTTGCAACTTCGCGGTTGATTGTTTTTCCGCTAAAGTCCTTTGTACTAATTGATATCTCAGTTGTTATTCCCAAATCATGTTGAGAATAAGTTGTTTGTCCTGTTGCTCTTGCTAGCTTCATTCTATCTTCGAGATTTGAGCTTATTGTTTCTGGACCATGATCTACCATCTGATCTGCGACAACTACGCCGCAACCAGAGCAGATTATTTCACCATTCTGAACATCATCTACTAATGAAGATTGACATTCAGGACAGCTTTGGGGTTGTAATATGTTCATTTTTTTCTTCTCCTAAATTTTTGTGTGTTAGCAGGTGAATGATCAATTGCGAAAACACTTTTGCCAATGTATTTTTTGATATTGTTTGTTAACGGAGTTGCTGATGCAAACGGTCTTTTTATTGGACCAATTAATTCCATTACTTTTGCAACTTTAGTTCCTGTCTCGTCACAGAGTATTTGCCCTTCAACTAATTTACCTGATAGTTGAATGATCACTCTGCCACTAGCGGCTAAGTGCATTATTTCGCCTACCTCCTGCAATTAAAAACAATAATCATCATATTCTTATCATAGACTTCTGTCAACTTTACTTTAGCTAAGAGCTAGATTTGATTTTATTTTGTTTGCTTGGCTCTTTTTGAAACTAATTTTTCTGAAATTTTGTTAAGAATATTTGTCTTAGTGGATCCTTTTGGTAACACTATGTAGCCTGACCTGACATAAGGTCTTCGTGGGAATCTTACTTTTTCATCAGTCTCTGTGATTTCAAATCCTGCGGCATGTGCAGCTTCTGTTAATTCTTTTAGTGAAGGATCAAAAATACATTTTTCTTTTTCTAATTTTCTTCCTTTAGATCTTGGCAATGTCTTGTTAAAATAATCCAACCAGATTACGACATGCTCGTAATCTTTCATTTAATCACTTTATTAAAACTGCGTTAACTATTCCTGTTTGCCCTGGTTTAGAAACAACTCTGCACTTTCCTGCTTCTGTTTCTAATATTGCACCTTTTGTAATGATGCCTCTTCTTTGGTAATCATTGTTTGTAGAATTTTCTAATACTTTGAGAATTTTTATTTTCTTTACTTTAGAATCACCTGTTGCTAAGTTGACAAAATCAATTGTTTTCAAAGCTGATTTTTTGTTATTACCTCTAACCCGTCTTGTGATTGTGACTTGAGCTCCAGTAACTGATTCATTTGGATATCTATCTATTTCATATTTTCTTCTAATTCTTGCAGGATGTCTTCTTCCACCAGTTATTTTACTAGTTGCAAGATTTTCTACTGATTTTCTCACGAATATTCCTTTAATTACTCTAATTTATACAAAACGCAAAAAGTTAGGCTTAAAATAAAAAATACTTAGTTTAGTTTACTTACAATTTCATGTGTGTAATTTGACTCTGACATCTTTGCAGTCTTTCTTACTTTGGAAAACAGTCTTTGTTTAAGATTTTCCACATCACCTTGTATTCCAAAGTATTTTTGAAATTTTTCAGTTGTATTGTAAATTTTTAATCTACCTACGTTTTGGTGAGTGATAAAATCTAATTGTCGTAATTCTTTGAGATGTTCGTATACCCCAGAACCTCTTGTTTCTACTAGTTGTTTTGATGAAATTGGTTGCATGTATGCAATGTATGATAATGTTTTCAAAGTTGCATTTGGAAGAATAGGTTTTGACGCATATTTTTTGATAGTTGAGCTGTATTCTGGTTTTAATTGAAATACATATGACCCATCAGGAAGTGTTACCACTTCAAGTGCCTTAAAGACTGATTTGGTCTTTTTCATTATATCATTGAGTAATTCAAACGTCTTTGTTCGTGATTCTGTGCCTGAAGCTCTGATTAATTCTTCTATTTTTAGGGGTCTTCCAGCAGAGTATAGAGCTGCTTCGATCTTTGCAATCGGTTCATCATTTATTTCAATTTTTGCCAACTATCTCTTTTCCCTATAAAATCTACTTAAAGAAATCCTTTCTTCATTTTTGATCAGATTGTTAACTTCTCTTTTATCAGAATAATTTTAATATCTTCATCTATTTGTTCTAGTTCTACTTTTTCATCTCTGGCCAAAAACAATATTGCAAAAAAGCACCTAATTGAATCTATTTCATCAAGATCTTTTATGATATCTTGAAGCATACCATATCCTACATTTGAAATTTTTCTAATGATCAAATCTTCGTATTTTCCAATTATGTTTTCAAGCGAAATGAAATATTCTTGAAAATTAGGGGCTTCGATAGGTTCTATCTCTAGCTTGTTTCTTCTGGATTGTGGATTGGCTATTGTACCAATTAAATTTTGTAATAATCCTAACAAATCATCTAGTGAAACAGGATAAGTTGATTCATGTCGATATGGTATGTCGATTAATTCTATATCAACATCAGTTCTTTGTCTGATTGATTTTTTTTCCATGGCGGCGCGTTGTAATGCAAAAATGCTTTCTACCTTCATTCTATAAATTAATGAAGATGACAATGCTGCCATTCCTGCAACCCGTAGATCTTTTTTTCCACTTTTTTCAAGAATTTTTATTAATAAATCTAGAATTTGAATAAGGTCAATATCCCAAACATCTTTTTTAGCAATTGACGTGGGATTAAATAGAATGTTTACTGGCGCTTGCGAAATGCCATCTGGGATTTGTTCTTCGCTCACAGATTGATTCTTTTTTTATTCAATAATATCTAAGGGCTCTATTTTTTTCCTATATCCAGTCAACTCTTATATTGTTAGGATTGAATTGTCCCTTTATGAAATCTGCTCGGATTACTGGTCCTAATGAACCATTGAAAGTTATAGAAATGGAAACCCCTCATCCTAAAGATCATCAGGTCTTAGTTAAAGTCAAAGCCGTCGGTGTGTGTCATAGTGATTTGCACCTTTGGGAAGGAGGTTATGATCTAGGTGATGGTAAATTCATGAAAGTTACTGATAGGGGTGTCAAGTACCCTGTTACCCCTGGGCATGAAATTGTTGGCACTGTTGAAGAGTTTGGAGATAATGTCAAGGGTTTTTCAAAAGGTGATCAAGTTTTAGTTTATCCTTGGATAGGATGCGGTGAATGCCCTGCTTGTAAAGTTAGCAATGAAAATCTATGTGATGCCCCAAAATCTCTTGGCGTTTTTCAAGATGGTGGTTATTCTGAATATTCTCTTGTACCTCATTTCAAATATTTGGCAAAATTAAATGGAGTTGATCCAGAATCTGCCACTTCATTGGCTTGTTCTGGGTTAACAGCTTACACTGCAATTAAAAAATCAAATCAAAATTCTCCTGAATTTCTTGTAATAATAGGTGCTGGTGGATTAGGTTTAATGGGTGTACAAATTGCAAAATCTATCACCAAATCTAAAATAATCTGTGTGGATCTAGATGATCAAAAATTGGAAATAGCAAAAGAAATGGGTGCTGATTTTGTAATGAACTCCAAAGATCCTGAAACATCTCAAAAAATCATTTCAGTTTGTAATGGTAAAGGAGCTGACAGTGTTGTGGATTTTGTTAATGCTCCACCTACTGCAAAAATGGGATTGGCAGTTCTGAGAAAACGAGGAAATCTTGTCTTGGTTGGTCTGTTTGGTGGTTCAATGGAATTATCTCTGGTTACAATTCCTCTCAAATCTATTACTATTCAAGGTGCATATACTGGAAATTATGCTGACATGGTTGAATTATTAGATCTTGCTCGAAAAGGAACCATTAATCCAATGATTTCAAAAAGATATTCTCTTGATGCTGCAAATTCTGCTTTAGAGGATCTTAAAGCACGCAAGATTGTTGGTCGTGCTGTGATTAATCCTTAGTTAAAAATCACTACTCCAAAATGTTATAACATAAAAAAATTGTATGTCTATATTGGATTCAAAGACTAACTGTGAGGTTGCATTAACCCATTTGAAAAATAAACAATTTATCACTGCTCATAATTTATTTCTCAATCAAGCAAATTCTATGAAAAAAACTGACTATCTTAAATCTGCACTCTTGTATATGCTTGCGGCTGAGTGTAAAACTAGACAAGGAAAAGAATCTAAAGATGAAATTGAACAAGTAGGTAATCTCTTTTTACAATACTCTAAAACTAAAAATTCAAAAAATATTCAGGGTGCGTTACTTTGTGCATCAAAATGTTTTTTGAGTCTTGGTGAGTACGACAAAGCAAAAATTTCATATCAAAAAGCAAAATCTATACTTTCTTCAACTATTGAAATTTCTAGACCTATCGTTATAATTGATGATAGTAAAGCGATAGCAATGAAACTTCAAAACTATGTGGAGAAATTGGGTTATGGTGAAATTCTTGTTTATGAGAATGGTAAAGATGGACTTAAAGGGTGTCAAAAATTATTTTCTGAAAACAAACAACCTATCATACTTTTGGATATGGGGCTTCCTGATCTTGATGGTGATGAAATTGCTACAAAACTATTAAAAGAAAAAATAGACTTACAAATTATAGTAATTACAGCTGATGATAAAACCACAAAACGGGTTAATAAAACAATCAGTTCTGGAGTTGCCGCATTTATTCAAAAACCATTTACTCTTGATGAGATAAAAAACGCAGTTAATATTGCTGAATCCGAATATTCTTTGTTACAATAATAATAAAGACATATTCAAAATACTTACGTCTTTGATATCTATCTCATTAATTCTATAATCTATTAACTCCTCAGAAAATTTTTCAACAATTTTTTGTGGCGTATTTGTTTTTGCTGAATCTATTTGAATTATTATGAGCATATTCCATTCTCCTTCCATGTTTGCTACAAGAAGATAATTGTCTAATTTTGTGATGAATTCTTTAATTGAATTCTTGACTGCCTCTAGTGATTTTGATGGTTTTAATTTCATTAATATGACTTGGTATTCATTAATTCCTGAAACATCTGTTAGTACCGCCTTGTATCCTTTAATGATGCCACTCTTTTCTAACCTTTCAATTCTTTTTCTAATTGTTCTATCTGATACATCATGTCCTGATTTTTTTAATTCAGCTGCAATTTCTTTTGATGGAGTTCTTGCATTGTTGTTGAGAATTTCTATAATTTTCTGATCCACTTTGTCTAAATTTGACCATGCGTCCTCACTCATAACATAAAGATATTTCACATGCTTTTGAATTTTTGCTTAGAGTGTCACGTTCTATCAAAAATTATGAATTTTTTTCACTTATTTTTCTAAAATCCAACCTGTTTCTATTTGGTTTTTATCTAATTCTTCTCCAACTCCAGTAGCAAATCTCCATATGAAAGGAGCATCTGTAGTCATTTTTGTTTTAATTTTTAACAGTGATTCTATTTCCGAATTTAAATTTTGATCCGCAGAGTCATGTTCTTTACAAAACTTGCATTTCTGATCAAGTGTGATGGGGTCTGATTCTATTAATGGATAAGTCATACATGCAAGAGGTCTATTATTGTATATTCTACAAGGAAATCCTCCATGAGGTGATCTAGATGAGGTTTCTGTATCTAGAAAAGGACATGTGTTTCCGTTTTGTTCTATTCCCATTAATTGATATGCTAATATTTTTGTTGGCCTGGAATCCTTTTTTTCAGATACTCCGATTCTCGGTAAAATTGTTATTTTTAATCTGTTTATTTTTGCAAGTTGTTCTATTCTTTCTTTTTCTTCAGGTAGTATGAGAACTCCTATTTTTCCAAATTTTTTGGTTGGATAATATTCTCTTTCAATGCAGCACTGAGAACAATCCTGTATACATCTAAATTCCACATGTTATTTTTATTCACTACAAATAAAATTCATTGGAAGTATCACATTTTATAAAAATTATGATCTTTTTATTCTAATAATCCCCACAGTTATATGCTCATAACTGTATTGTATGCTATATGGGTAAGCGTCAAGTCAAAAATGAAAGTGATTTAAAAGAAATGCGTTTGCCAGAAGAGGGCGAACTTTTTGGTAGAGTCCTAAAAATGCTTGGAGGAGAAAATGTCATGGTAAAATGTACTGATGGTCTTACTAGAAGAGGTAGAATTAGGGGAAAATTAAAGCGTAGAGTGTGGATACGTGATAACGATATAGTCATAATTGCGCCTTGGGATTTCAAAGAGAATGAGCGAGGTGATATTGTTTGGAGATTCACTTTACCTCAAATGGAATGGTTAAAAGACAATAATCATATTCCAAAAGACTTCTAAACTTCCTTTGACCGATACTGTGAACCTGGATTGGGTTGCGCATGATTATCTTGTGTTAGATCTATTTTGATAACTTATCTTAATATACGGAATAATTCCTGTAAACATCAAATGGAACAAGGCACAGTAAAGTGGTTCAACCGCACAAAAGGCTTTGGTTTTATCGAAAGAGAATCTGGTGACGATCTATTCGTTCACAAATCAGATGTTGATGGATTCATCAATGAAGGCGATAAAGTCGAGTTTGTAGTCGGCGAAGGTCAAAAAGGACCAGCTGCTCAAAAAGTCAAAAAAACAGCATAGACAATAGATCTTTTTATTAATTTAAGAGTTCAACATTGTTTTCTTAAATTAGTCTATTTTTTATTATTTTTACCAATTTATAAAAAACTGTGGTCCCAAGCGAAGGAATTGAACCTTCGACAACCCGGTTTCTGTATGCCTGATATGCTGTTATTCGGTCAGCCATCGTAAGCCGACAACTACAGCCGGAAGCTCTACCAGGCTGAGCTAGCTTGGGACAAAAAAACGAAGTGTTCTAGTATTAAAAAACTATCGAAGGCGTGATGATTTGATTGCTGATCGTATCTGTTTTGATACGCATAAATACCATATTTCAAGGGATGTAGTAGTGTCTGAGCAACAGTTGTCTTATTCTGGCTATGTATGCGCACCATATTTGCACAATCTCGAATCTGCTAAATTAAAAGAATCTTGGATGTCTTCAAACAATATCGAGTCATTATATTTTGTAACTGGAACATTTTCTGATGCTAGTAAACCATATTTTTCTGATTCGACTAATCATTACATCTTGGGAAAATTCAAAGATAGTCAACACATATCAGACGATCTAACCATACACAACCAAGACAAGACATCATTTGTTTTCAATGTTAAAGATGAATTATTTCAAAGAGAAGTATCTGGAGAAACAAATTTTGTTACTATCTATTATTTGGAATATAGTGAATCTGATGATTTACAAGAAGTTGCAAATATTTTATTGAAAAGAGACAAAATTAGAATTGGTGGACTTGGACATATGACATCCTTTTGTTTGTTGCCTTCAAAATTTACTTTTCCATACGCTGAAAATATTGTAATCATTGAGGTTGCAAGTGAAAAGAGTCATCAGAGTGTAAAGAAATATTGTGACCAAACTAAACGCGATGTAAATCGAAAAGGTCTGACAATGACTAATTTGTTAAGTCTCTCAATTCTGGAAAAGCTAAAGTAGAAAAGTTAAATATTCGACTAAAACCTGCTTCTTCATGAGCAAACCTGCTGATCTTGGTTCATTAAAAATAGGTTCATACATTCTATTACCCGTCTCTGATCAACCCGATGGTGAGGCTTGTAGGATTACTGAATATGATACATCTAAACCTGGAAAACATGGTGCAGCAAAGGCTAGAATTGTAGGTGTAGGTGTATTTGATGGTAAATCCAGACCCCATGTCGGACCTGTTAGCATGCAAGTACATATCCCACTAATAGACAAGAGAATGGGTCAGGTCATCTCCATTATTGGTGAAACTATCCAAATTATGGATTCAGAAACTTTTGAGACAATTGATGTCACTTTAGTTGATGCTGAAATAAATGGAACAGTTGAAAATGGACAAAATGTTGAATATTGGAAAGTAATGGGTCGAACCAAAATTATGAGAATAAAAAATTAGCTCTAGAATAATTACAGGTAATTCATTTTAACTATAATTCATCTCTAAATCTTGTATTCTTTAGTGCTGTAGTATCTGAATATTGTTTCATTATGAGACGGCTAAAAAGTAGAAAAATACACGTTGACAGCAAAGTATTTTTGACATCTCATAATGTACTTACAAACCCAAATTAATTATTGGTAATCAGAATTCATGAACATCGGAATTGAACTACTTGGGGATTTAGCTTTTTTGCTTATTGCATGTGCTGCCGTAGGAGCTTTAGCGTATATCCTTAAACAACCATTAATTCTTGGTTTTCTTGCTGCTGGTATTTTGATTGGTCCATTTGGACCGTTTGGTCTTATCAAAAATATTGAAATGCTAAATAACTTTTCTGATATTGCAATTGTTTTACTGTTGTTTGGTGTGGGACTATCATTCCCACTATCAAAATTACGCGGAGTAGGAAAAGTAGGAATTACAATTGCAGTAATTGAAGTGTTAGTGATGCTTGGTATAGGTTTTACATTGGGTACATTATTTGGATGGAATTTTTACGACTCTATGTTTTTGGCGGCTGCATTATCAATAAGCTCTACGGCAGTAATTATTAAAGTACTAGAAGACAGAGGCAACATAGAGACTACATCTGGATTGTTATTGACAGGTGTGCTAGTAATTGAAGATATTATTGCAATAGTAATGATTAGCACAATGCATTCTGGAATAGTCACTGGCTCCTTTGAATTTTCAGTATTGATATGGACCATTGCAAAGATTAGCATATTTTTTGCAGCTACCCTTATACTTGGAATTTTGCTTGTCCCAAAACTGTTCAATATAATTGCAAAACTGGAACGATTTGAAATTACTATTACATTTGCATTAGGACTAGCATTTGGATTATCATTTCTGACGTATAATCTTGGATTTTCTGCTGCAACCGGTGCATTTTTGGCAGGTGTGATAATTGCAGGATCCAAGTTCTCTGATGACATATCTACTTTGATCACCCCAATCAGAGAAGTCTTTGTTGCAATATTTTTTGTAACAATTGGTGCTTTGATGAATCTATCTGCAATTGGCACATTTTGGGTTCCAGTTGTAGTAATTACAGCTGTGACAATATTGGGAAAAATAATTGGAGTCTATACTGGAGTGAAACTATTTGGAACTAGTAAACAGTACGCACTTGCAATAGGTCTAAGTATGGCATCACTTGGCGAGTTTTCATTTATTGTATTAAAAACAGGAAAAGATCTTGGTGTAATAAGTGACATGTTGTTTCCAATAGTTGGGATGGTTGTAGTATTGACCACATTTATTGGTGTAATGATGGCAAAAAAAGGAATAAAGACAGTTGAAGTGTATGAATAATCCAATCTAAAATTATTAAATTCTAATCATTAAACTATCGTTGAATTTGAATTTACAATTTTTAAAAAATTTAGGTTTTATTTAATGAATCTGTATGAACATCTAATTTATACAACCACATACGGTTGCTGGATTTTGCATTATGGGATATATTTGACCTCTACACACTGGTTTACAAGGACATGTTTATAGATAATTTATGTTACCACATGGATATACAAATAACATTCACAGCTAAAATAATGCATATTCAAAGTAGTATGGGTGCTGATGATGAGCGGAAAAGCCGTCTGATGTTTGATGAGGATTATGAGTAATGAAGCATCCATGCCTTTCTTTGAATATTTGTTAAATTATTTTGCAAGATGAAACTAGCAGCTCTTTTTTCAGGTGGAAAAGACAGTACCTATTCTATTTTCTTGGCAAAAAAACAAGGTCATGAAATAAAATGTCTCTTGAGTGTTTTCCCCAAGTCTGATGAAAGTCACTTATTACATCATCCTAATTTACAATGGACCCATCTGCAATCTCAATCAATGCAAATACCTCAATTGACAATTAAATCTGAATTCGATGAAACTGACAATGAAATAAACTCATTAGAAAAAATTCTGATCCAAGCTATAGATGAATATCAAATAGAAGGATTAGTACATGGTGGTATCCAAAGTCAATTTCAAAAAGAAAAATTTGAAAATTTATGTGATAAGTTAAATCTCAAATCAATCACACCATTATGGAATCGTAACCCGCTAGAGTACATGACTGAACTGATATCCTCTAATTTTGTATTTATCATTACCAGTGTTTCATCAGGTGGATTAGATGATTCATGGCTTGGTAAAATAATTACAAAAAATGATGTTGATAATCTTTATGTGCTCTCTCAAAAATTTGGTTTTAATTTAAATTTTGAAGGCGGAGAAGCAGAAACATTTGTTGTAGATTGTAGTCTTTTTTCACATGCCATTAAAATTATTCAAGGAAAAAAAATTTGGGACGGTTATAGAGGAAGGTTTGAAATAGTGGATGCGAGGCTAAATTACAATGCTTGATAGTCTAAAGAATAATCTGCGTGATGCAATCAAGAAAATTGTAAAATCTTCTGGCATAGATGAAGATCTTATCAAAGAATTGTCAAAAGATGTTCAAAGGGCATTATTGCAATCTGATGTCAATGTAAGGCTAGTTCTTGAAATTACAAAACAATTAGAAGCACGTTCATTAAACGAAACGCCTCCTCCCGGGTTGTCAAGAAAAGATCATATTGTAAAGATTTTGTATGATGAACTTGCAAAGTTGTTAGGTAGAGAAACCGATTTTGATTTCAAACCTGGCAAACAAAATAAAATAATTATGCTTGGAATTCAAGGAAGTGGAAAAACAACTGTAACTGCAAAACTTGCTAAATTTCTAACTAAACAAGGTTACAAAGTTGGTGTAATAGGAGCTGATACATACAGACCAGGAGCATTAGTTCAATTACAAACTATGTGTGAAAAATCAAATGTTGAAGTATATGGTGAACCAAACAACAAAAATTCTCCTGATATCGTAAAAAATGGTTTAAATCATTTTGAAAAATTGCCTTTAGATGTAATCCTAATTGATACTGCTGGACGACATAAAGAAGAAAAAGATCTACTGGCAGAAATGGAACAAATTAACAAAGTTACTGCGCCTGATCTTGCAATACTTGTTATTGATGGAACTATTGGCCAACAATGCTTCAATCAAGCGGAGGCATTTCATAAGACAATTCCTGTTGGTGGAATTATTATTACAAAATTAGATAGTTCTGCAAAAGGTGGTGGTGCAATTGCAGCTTCTGCTGCTACTGGTGCACAAATCATGTATATTGGAACAGGAGAACGAATTGATGATTTAGAAAAATTTTCTCCAACTAGATTTGTTGGCAGATTACTTGGAATGGGTGATATTCAAGCAGTTTTAGATTTGGCAAAAAGATTAGAAAATGAAGGAGATGATGTTAGACTAAAACGAATTTCAAGTGGGAAAATGAATATGGATGATTTTTTCTACCAATTAGAAGAAGTGACCAAAGTAGGCTCATTGAAAGGATTTCTTGATAACATGCCTGGTCTTTCAGGTATGGTAAAAGATGATCAATTAGATCAAATGGAAGGAAGAGTGTCAAAATGGAGATTCATTATTCAAAGTATGACCAAGACGGAAAAAGCTGATCCTGATCTGTTAAATTCATCTCGAATTAAAAGAATTTCAAGAGGTTCTGGTTGGCCAGAACACGAAGTTAAGGAACTGCTCAAAAATTATAAAAATTCAAAAAATATGATGAAGGCATCAAAAGGAAGACAAATGCAAGGTGCACTTCGTCGTATGGGTTTTGGTTAGAATTACCATCCATTTGTTAAAAATTAACATGGCTACAATCAAAGAAATCATTCCTATCGCAAATCAAATCATAAAAGATTATGATTTATGTGATAGCTGTTTAGGTAGGCTTTTTTCTAAACAAATGAACCTATCATCAAATAAATTACTTGGAAAAAAATTAAAAACATCTGTAAGGCAATCATCTAAAAAATGTTTTATTTGTAACAATCTTCTAGATAATCTTACACCATATCTGAAATTAATGTTGGATGCTTCTTCCAAATATGATTTTTCATCTATGGTTGTTGGGGCTTTAATTAAACCATCCATAATAGATCGGGATGATTATATAAGATCAAAATACAAACTACGAGGAATTGATAGTGTTAAAACTGGTATCACCAAAGAACTTGGAAAACAATTCACTAAAAAAATAAAGAAAACAGTTGATTTTCTAAACCCAGATCTTACTTTTACAATTAATTTTAAAGATGAATCGTGTCAACTACGTTCAAAACCTATTTTATTACATGGAAGATATACCAAATCCGAGAGAGGATTACCTCAAAAACAAAAACCATGTGTTAATTGTTCTGGAAAAGGTTGCAGAAGTTGTAATTTTCATGGTATCTCTGAGTATGATAGTGTTGAAGGTAAGATTTCTGAATTTCTTTTTAATACCTTTGGCGGAACAACTGCAAAATTTACTTGGGTTGGTGGCGAAGATAAATCTAGTTTGGTTTTAGGTTCGGGGAGGCCATTTTTTGTCAAAATTCAAAACCCCGTCAAAAGAAATCTCTCTATGCCCCGAAAAATATCCTCTGATTCTATCATCGTACATAATTGCAAAATAATCTCTGATCCTCCAAAAACACCCATTAAATTTAATTCCTCAATAGAACTGAAAATTTCTACAGAAAATGAAATTCAATCTGCCACTATGAAGAACCTACAGATTCTGCTAAGTGAACCTATAGTAGTTTATGAAAAATCTGGGAAACGATCCGAAAAATGTATTTCTGATTTAAAATATAAAAAAACTTCAAAAAATAGTTTTACTTTATTTATTAAGGCAGATGGTGGATTACCTGTAAAACGATTTGTAGATGGTGATGATGTATCTCCTGGAATTCGTCAAATTATTAATGATAAATGTATGTGCATAACGTTTGATTTTCTTGAAATTGACCTAAAATGATAACAATTAACTAATGCCTAATTTTTTACATAAATATGCCAATACGAAAAAGAGGTAAACATAAGCGACATGCAGATCAAAGAGCTGATCGACGTAGGAAAAAGACAGCAAAATCAGGAAAACCAAAATCCAGATAGAATCAACCTTTTTACATTCAAATTTCTCGAGTGGTTATAATGGATCCGTTAATACGAATGAAAGAGGCGCATCTTAAGGGATTAATTCCAGATGATGTATATGATCTAGTTGTAAAACGTTTTCCTATAACTGTGGATGGTATTAACAGGATTGAAAAAGCCTCTGGAATACGTTATCCTACAGCTTATGTAGAACCCTCAATTGTTATTTCATCTCCTAATCCCAATTCCTATGAATTTGGAATCTTATTTGCTCGTACTATTCCAATATTTTTTGATGATAAATTTCATGTCGTAATTCAGATTTCAGCACCACTAGTTGCATATGGTCTTAAAGGTACAATTCATGCAATTTTGGCACACGAGTTTTTACATTTTCTGGAATTGATTAGAAAAATCTCAAAAATGAATTTACTTTCTGATGAGATTACTGGAAATCTATTTGAAAGTGTCTATGCTGATGAAACAAGATTGTTTGAACCAAAGGTTGTATTCAAAGACAGAACTCTGTTAGATCATATCACAAAACGATTCCCAGCAGGTTTTAGAGATTATAAATTAGAAGACAAAGTGATAAAATTTTGGTTAGAGAAAAATCTTCCAAAAATAAACATCTCCCTTGATGCCAATATAGTCAAATTATCTGCTGAATCTTTATCTAAAATAAAACTGGATCCTGCATTTTTACATAGAATAGATCAACTAGAACAAAAAAGTGCTAAAATTATTAAGAAAAAACTTTATTGATTAAATTCTGTTAATCCACACTTTCCGCAAGTGTTTCTATCTTTATGTTTGGACATGAAAACTCCTTTTCCGCATCTAGAACAATTTTTTCTACCTCTTGATAGTTTGTCTCCGTCAATTTTGAAATATTTATAAACATTTGGGCTAGAGCCTTTTTTTCCAGCTGATGCTTTTTTTGCTGCCATTATTCAGATTTCTCCGATTCTGGTTCAGCTGCAGTATTCACTTCAGCTTGTTTGGCTTTTGCTTTTTCCAATCTTTCAAATATTACTGGGTTGATATGTTTTTTTGCAAGCACTTCATCATCATAAACATAGAACGTTCCTGTAACCAGTGGCTTCCCTACTTGTGTTTGTAATCTCATGGGAATTACAACTTTTCCTGATAATTTGAATTCTTTTGTAATCATATCTACTGCTTCAAGTTTTTTGAGTTTTCCTGCCAATCCTGTAAAATTACAGATCAGCTCTCTTCTTGATAAGAAGGTGTTATTTACGTCGTTTATCGTCTGAATGATAGACATGTACCCAAAATCCTTAAGATATTTCATATAAACCTTGATTGAAATTAGAGAACAAATTTATGAAATTTCAGTTAAATCATCATATGGAACGATACATGATTCATTTAAAAAATAATGGATATCTCCCAATACATTCATCTGATCTTGTTCATAGGGCAAGAGAACTTTGTTCAGACATGCACGCATCCGTAAGAGTTGCTCGAGTAGCCAGTAAATTTCTAGAATTTGATGTTTCAATTAACCCCGATGATTTGGATCTATTAATTGGAAAATTAAGTCCAATTGGTGAATTAGACAATACAAGACATGTGATTGAAGAAAAAATTGAAAAAGAAGAGGGGCTCAAAGATGGTGTTTTTTATTTTAATAATGAAAGATTTTGGGAGAGCCATGAATCTTTGGAAGGTGTTTGGAAAAAATGTTATGGTAAAGAAAAAGAACTTGTACAAGGAATTATTCTTCTTGCTGTTGCTTTTGCTCATGCACAAAAAAATGAGAGTAGCGTAGGTATTGGTATGTTAGGGCGTGCATTAGAAAAATTAGGTGACTCTCCTGCTGTGTATGGTAATATTGATGTTGATAGGATTCGAAGTAAAATAAAAGAAATGCAAGTAACTAGAGATTTGGTTATATTTGAGATTTGATTAAATTAAGAGATGTTGTTACTACGTCTGCTCCTTGGATGAGACCTATACTTCCTTTCTTAGCTTGATTCTCAGTCATTCTAGTGGTTCCGTCATTTTTGATAAAATTTCCTGACACTAAAATTGGTACAGGATCATCACTATGGCCTTTGTTGATACACGGAGTTGAATGATCTGCGGAAATAACTATGGCTACTTTATTAGAATCAATATTTGCAAGTAATGTTTTGAAAAACCGTTGATCAATCTCTTCTATATTTTTCATTTTTCCGATTGCATCCCCATCATGACCAAATTCATCTGGGCCTTTTAGATGAACATAAATTGCATTTTGAGTCTCCATTGCTTTTGCAGCTACTTTGGCTTTCTCCTCATAATCAGTTAGTCCACCTGCTTCAAATGCTTTCATTTCCAATACTTCTGAAATCCCAAGTTCTACTGGCATATCTACAATACATGAAAAGTTCATGGAATACATTTCATTGATTGGTTTTACATCTGGATATTTGTTTCCTGCATCTCTTAGTAAAATACAACTCAGGCTTTTCTTTTTAGCATCATTTCTTTTTTTATTGATTGGACTTTCTTTCATAATTTTCAGTGATTGTTCTGTAAATTCATTAACTAATTTTGCTGTTTTCTTGGCACTTTCTGTCTCATCAAGAGGTAAACATTTTTCAATCCGTAAAAAATCTCCCACTGCTTTTGCTATTCCCATGCCTTCTACTCTAGCATATGCAGGATCTGTATTGGTGATTTGCGATGACAGTTTTTCACCGTTTGTTCTAATTCTTACTGTGACTCTATGTCCTATTGTGGGTGATACAACTACCGATGTATTTGGGTATGAGAATTTAATTTTATTTTCAATTTCTTTTGCAACTCCATCTGCATCATTTTTTTCTATGTGTCTACCTGCTCTCCTATCTATGATTATTCCCTCATCATTTAGTGTAGCGTAATTTCCTCTTAATGCCAAGTCTCCGTCTTTAAAGTCAATTCCAACTCCTATTGCTTCTATGACGCCTCGACCTGCATAATCTACATGGTGAAATCTATATCCTAACATATTGAAAACTGCAATATCTGATTCTGGAGCAATTCCTTTTCCTACTGAAATTACTTCTCCAATTACTCCATTTCGTGCTAATTTGTCAAGAGTTGGTGTATTGGCAGCCTCAAGCGGTGTTTTACCACCTAAATCCGGATGTGGAAGATCTCCAACTCCATCTAAAAGAACATAGATCATATGAATATCAGAATTATTGATACTATCCATATTTCCCAGCTTTCTACTGCTCTCCTTTAAAGCTTGCATCAAAATATGCGATCAAAATAAAATTATTATTTACAACTTGGAAAATCATCTGATTATTTTTACTAAAGAATATTTGTATTTTTAATGATTGTTGTATTTTATTAAAATAAATTTTATTCCGATTATACTTTTTTCTTTTTCAGTGCATTGGAAAACGTTTTAACATACTTAAACTTCAGGTATGAATTATGGGAGACATGCGCAAAGACTATGTTTCTGAGCGTTTTATGATTGTCTCTAAAAAAGATGACAAAGTTATTGATCCAAAAAAATCCCCATTTGCTCCTGGAAATGAATCTATGACAAATCCGTCTGTTCTTTCACTAGTTGCAAAAGATGGCATGTTGCAACGTCTTCAAGATAGTGAGGATGAATATGTTGAAGGTTGGTCGATTAGAGTTTTTGAAAATAAAAATCCTATAGTCTCAATTGATACTGAAAATTCCTACAGCGATAGACCTCATTACAGTGAACCCGCTTATGGTTACCATTATATTGTAGTTGCTTCCCCTAAAGAAAAAGATACTCTAGCTACCATTGATGCTGAACAATGGTCAAACATACTTGTAGTTGTTCAAGATAGATTACGATGGCTCTATACTCAAAAAGGCGTAACATATGTTTCAATTTATGCTGATCAGGGTGAATCTGCTGGCAGTCAAAACCCACATCCTCATTTGAATGTCTTAACGTTTTCAACAATTCCCCCAGTTATTGAAGGAGAGGCGGAAGCATCTTACAAAATTCTTAATGAAAAAGGGGTATGTCCAATGTGTCAAACTGTTAATGAGGAAATGGGTGGCCCAAGACAAGTTCTTCAAACTGAAGGATTCATAGCATTTTGTCCTTGGGCACCATCATATCCATATGAGTTTTGTATCTCTCCCAAAAAACACACAACTAGTTTTTCTAAAATCACACAAAAAGAAATCAATGATTTATCACTTATTTTACGAGCTACACTTGGTGGATTGTCAAAAACAGTCAAAGACGTTTCATACAATATGGTATTTCATTTATCTCCTGAAAAGAAAAATAGCAGACAAATTCATTGGCATATTGAGATTTATCCAATAACTAAACCTTGGTCCGGTCTTGAGCGCGGTTATGGTATTTTTCTTAACGATTTGTCTCCAGAACAGGCAGCAGAAAAACTTGGTGCATCTTGCAGAAAAGAATTAGCCAATTTGGTTGGCATTGTTTGAATAGTTTAATTATCAACTAGATTTTGTTAGTATCATGTCACTAGAAAAATGGGCTGCAATTGCAAGTGTTGGATTGTTTGCAATGTTTGTTGGAGAAATGATTTCAATCTATAATTTTATGACTGACATTCCTGCTAATTTTGAATTTGGTGTCGCATTTGAACCAAGTCCAAAAATTCTTCAATTCATTTCTATTGGAGTAGCTCCTGCATCTATTCTAGCTGGTCTTTCATTTATTCTGTCAAAACGTTACGGATCTAAACAAATTGGCACCATGATACTAGGTGGTGGAATAATTTTGTTACTTGGAATGGCGTATTGTTACACTCTTTTAGATAAACTCGTTGATTCCTATGTGATAGATTCTGTAGTTATCACTCCTCCACTTTTCATGGGCATCTCTATTCCTGTGATGATAGTTGGAATTATTCTAATAAAAACAAACAAGAAACGCCCCAAAAAAGAATATTTCTAAATGTGATCAAATCTTAATGCATTTGCATTATGTTTGAAGCCTAATTTTTCATAAAATGGCTTTACTTCATCAGCACAATCCAAAATAGTCTTGTAACATCCTTGGTCTTTTGCATACCTTAAAAGATACATGACAATTTTTTCTCCTATTCCTTTCCTTTGATATTCTTTGTTTATGACAACATCTTCTATGTGGCCGACTTTACCTCCATTATGAATAAACTTGGTTTCTATTAGAAGTGTAATCGAACCCACTATCTTACCTTCTATTACTGCCACCGCAACAATGTGATCTGGGTTTGAATTTATTTTATCAAATATTTTTTCTGCAGTTTTCTTATCTATGTTACTTGCTTGACGAAGTGAATCCAATGTATGTAAAAATCCATTCCAAAGATCTTCTTTCTGTAATTTTCTAACTGTTATGTTGCTCATTTTTTCTTATCATATGTTTCCTAGTTTTTGAAGATACTCTTGATTTGCCTTTTTATATGATGCTTTGTTTCCAATATCAAGAAACCCTTTTTTGGAAACAACACTGCTAACTAGTTTCTTTTTGGCCATTGCTTTTTTAATCACATCATCCATTCCATACGGTGTATTTTTTGGAATCAGATTCATTATTTCTGGTTCCATCACATAGCAACCCATATTGATATTTGCCTTGATTTCTGGTTTTTCATTCCAAGCAACTACCTTGCCTATTTTGGTGGTTTCGATGACTCCATATGGTAAATTTGTTTTGTATTCATACAAACTCATTGTAATAAATGATTTTTTCTTCTTATGTTGATTTATCATACTTCGTAAATTGAAATCAAATATGGAATCACCATACATACAAACAAAAGTATCATCAATGAATTTCTCTGCTGTTTTAAGTTGACCAGCTGTAGCTAATGGTCTGTTGGAAACTGCATACTCTATACTCACTCCAAATCTCTTACCGTCTTCAAAATAATCTTCAATTGTTTTCCTTAGATAACTGACACATAGTACAATTGATTTTATGTCATTTTTCCTTGTCCAATCAATTAGATGCTCCAAAATTGGTTTCTCTCCTAATGGTAACATTGGCTTTGGAAGAAATGTTGTATATGGTTGCAATCTTGTGCCTAATCCACCTGCAAGAATTACTGCTTTCACGAGTTTCTATTTGAGATATGACTATTTATGTTCAAGTATGGATTTCTATTATACTTTAAAATTAACTAAATAGTTTTGAAATTTTTTCAATAATTAATGCCGGTGTTTTGGCAAAAATTATTATCATTGGTTCTTTTCCAAAATCTCCTTTGTGATAAATAATGTCTGGCGGTTCTTCTGAATTTTTTATTGCATATTTTACTCCCCATTCAATCGAAGATCCCTCTTTGGTTTTCACATTTTTGGGTTCTGCATTTCGTTCGTAACTAGAAATAAGTAATCTCTCTTTTCTTAATTTTGAAATAATTTCTTTATTGTATTTTAGATTAATTGCTGAACGTACATCAGGAAATTTTTTGTTCATTGTAATTAACGCCTTTGCAACATGTTTTGATCCCCCGTACGATAAATCTCCTGCAACTGTGACTGTATTTCCAGTTTTTACTATCCTGCCTGAAACTCCTAGAATGTCTTTAATTGACTTTGGATTTTTTTTTGAAAAGACAAAATTTGTTTGACATTCAGGAATGCCTTTGTAAATATTTTTGATTTCCACAAACTTGTTAATTGCATGGATCAGTTCTGTATGAATTGTATCTTTATTTTTTATTTGTGTGATGTCTATCCCATATCCTATATTTTTGGCATTTTTAATTGAATCATATGTAAATTGTTTTGAAAATTTTACTGCTTTTTTTAGTGAGATTCCATTTACCAGTGAAAATAGCAATGATGATGAGTAATTACATCCACTTCCATGATTAATTTTTGGAATCTTTTTACCTGATATTGTGTACTGCCTTTTCTTCTCTAATATGAAATCTGAAATTTGCCCATTTTTTGTTTCTAATCCTGTAATTACAATATTTTTTGCACCCATGTCTTGAATTTTTTGAGCAGCTTTTTGAAGTGATCTTTTTGAATCAATTTTGATTTCTGATAAATATTCTGCTTCAAATTTATTCGGTGTAATTACTGTAGCTAACGGAATTAGAAATTTTTTAAAATCTTTGATGGCTATTTTTTCAATAAGTAAGCCTCCTGTAGTGGATTTTATTATTGGGTCTAATATGATTGGGATTTTTGTATTTTTTAATTCTCTGTAAATTGTTTTTATTATTTCTGAATTGTATACCATTCCAATTTTAATTCCATCGATTTTAAAATCTGAAATTACTGAGTCAAGTTGATTTTTTAATATTTTTTGTGATACTGGTTCAATCATCCCAAAACTCGAAGTATTTTGACCTGTTATTGCAGTGATCACTGTTAACCCGTGTGCATTTAGTGAATCAAATGTTTTGATATCGCTTTGTATGCCTGCCCCTGACGATGGATCGGAGCCTCCTATCGAAAGTAAATTCATACTATATTTTCAAAACTAGTCCTAATCTATTTTTCCTTTTCATTACACTTTTTGTTTTTTCTGTTTTCATATCTTTCTAAAACTATGTTTTTTGATTTGATTAATTTCATGATCATAATAGAGCATTTATAGATCTGAAATCATTTTTATTTATTAATTTGAATAAAAAGAAAATTCCTCTGGCAAATGATGTCCCTGATGAACTATTGTGCACTGCATGTTTGTTGCCTATGCAATATCAAAAGAAGATCAATAACTCCTTTCTTTGGCAATGCTTCAAGTGCGGTAAAAAATACTTTGTCTCTGACTCTTCTATTAATTACAGCATTACGGAAACTTGGAGCTCATCTAAATAGAGAATATGGGTTACATAGAATCTTAGAAAAGAAAATCAGTTCTCAGAAATACACATTTTTAGTTTTAGGTGTGATGAAACTAATTCAAAGATAGATGAAAACAAACAAATACTTCTTAATTTTGAGCGTATACTGCCCATGTTTCTGTGTTTTTCATGATTGTTTAAATCAGGCAAAAACGTAGATTATTTCATGGGTACTCAAATGAGTGCAGCACGAAGAGGTGTTGCTACTGAGGAAATGAAAAGAGTAGCAAAAGATGAAGATGTTACATTAGAATGGTTAATTCCTAAAATTGCAAGTGGTTCAATTATTATTCCTAGCAATAATGTTAGACCTCAAAAAATTCACAATGTAGGAATTGGTAAAGGTCTTAAAACAAAAGTGAATGTTAACATTGGTACTTCTACACTTAATGTAAACTTGGAGGAAGAGATTGAAAAAGCAAAGGTGGCAGTAAAATATCATGCAGATACAATGATGGATTTAAGCGACGGCGGCGATGTTAGAAAAATACGGCAAGCTTTGTTAGAAGTTGCTCCAATAACATTTGGAACTGTACCTATCTATGAGGCATACAATTATGGTGTGGAAGTTCATAAAAATCCTTTAAACTTAACTGAGGATGATTTTTTAAATGCATTTGAAAATAATGCAAAAGACGGTGTTGATTATACCACGATTCATTGTGGAATTACAAAAGACATTGCAAAAAGAATCCTGAAAGTCAAAAGATATGGCGGTGTTGTAAGTAAAGGTGGAACAATTACCGCTGCATGGATGTTAAAATATGATAAAGAAAACCCCTATCTAACACACTATGATTATCTTATTGAGATTGCCAAAAAATATGACGTCACATTTAGTTTAGGTGATGCATTACGACCTGGCTCTATCCTTGATTCTCATGATGAACTTCAGGTTCAAGAAATGATCAATGTAGCACAATTAACTAAACGTGCTCATGAGCAAGATATCCAAGTAATGGTGGAAGGTCCAGGACATGTTCCATTAAACGAAGTGGCTGCTAATGTTAGATTGGCTAAATCATTAATTGGTGATGTGCCTTACTATGTTTTGGGTCCTTTGGTAACTGACATTGCGTCTGGGCATGATCATATAGCAAGTGCCATTGGTGCAGCTGTATCTGCAAGTGAAGGTGTGGATTTATTGTGTTATCTTACTCCTTCTGAACATCTTGCATTGCCTAATGCTGAAGAGGTTAAGGCTGGTTTGATTGCATATAGAATTGCTGCACATGCAGCTGATTTGGTGAAAATTCGTGACAAGGCAATAAAATGGGATATGGAAATGACTGAAGCTCGACGTACATTAGATTGGGAAAAACAAATTGCTCTATCTATTGATCCTGAGGAAGCAGCTAGAATTCATAGTCGAACTGGCCAACGTCCTGGAAATAATGTCCCATGTACAATGTGTGGTGGTGCGTGTGTCTATGTGATGTTGCCACAACAACGAAAATATGAAAAAGAAGAAAAATTACAACAAATTTCGTAATACTTTTTCAAGACTAGGAACCGTGTTGTAGTTTTTTAATTCGTCTATGGTGATCCATGTGTATGCTGAATTTTCCCAATTCAATTTGATATCTGGGTTTTTTGCTTCAAACAAAAATGGAAATATCTCCCACTCGTGATTTTCATATTGTGGTGAATTTATTCTTAATTTTTCTGCATTTTTTACCAATCTGATTTTGTCTTCAGAAATGCCTGTCTCCTCATAAATTTCAATTTTTGCTCTTGTTAATGGTTCTTCATTTTTTTCTATAATTCCACTAATCCCTGCCCAAAGACCTTTCATGGTTTTTACTTTGTTGCTTCTTCTAAGAATTAGTAATTTCTGTTCGTCCTGAATAAAGGATGTCACAATCTTGGTTGCGCGCATTTCTTTTATTTTTCAATTGCGTTTACCATTTTTGTCAATTTTTTATACGAATCTTCTAAATTTGTATTTGCAGAGAGTTTTTCTTGGCAGGTCTTAATGTAATTTATCACTTCTTCTGTTTTTGATTCTTGTACTGCTGTAAGTAATCTTCCGATGTCTTTCCAAAGTTCTTCTGCAACTCTTCTAATTTCTGGATTTGCAATAATTGTTTCAATTAATTCTGGTGATTCTGTCATGATACTTTCAGCTAGTATTTTTTGAACTCTAAAAGTTGTTCCAGACATTTTTTCTGTTAATGACATTTTTTCATCTTTTGAAATTATGTTTGCAAAAACAAGATTCATCAAATGTGTTAACCCCAAGATCACTGCAATTTTTTTATCATGTTCAATTGCATCAATTGTTACAAAATTTGCTCCATCAAAAAGCTCTTTTGCAATTGCTAGTTCTTTTTTTGCATCTTTTACTGGAACTGAAATTATATTTTGTCCTTTGATTGACTTTGCTCCAGGTCCAAACATCGGGTGAATGCATATTGGATTAATTTTTGTTGGCATTTTTGATAATGATGTTACTACTTTGGATTTTTCTGATGATATTTCGATTAGATATGTCCCACGCTTCATTTCTTTTGCAATCAATCTGATGATCTCTGGTGTTCTTCTTGTAGGTGTACACAATACAACATAATCTGCTTTTAAAATTCCTCCTACTAATGAATCCGCTTGAATGACTCCTTTTCCTTGAGTTTTATTTTCAGTATCATAACCTGTTACCTCAAAATCATTTGCTAAGAAATATTTTGCAAACCATTGTCCCATTTGACCTCCTATTCCGATTATTGTAATTTTCTTTTTCATTGCTTATCTCTCATCATATTACCAAGTATATTCATTCCCTCCATTAGTGTTTTTTCGTTTTGACATGCAGATATTCTAATGAAATTCTTGTACTCTCCAAAACCTTCTCCCGGTGCCACTGCTAATCCTTTCTCTAAAAGATTGTTTGCAAATTGCACTCCATTAAATTCCTCTTGATTAACACGAGCAAAAAGATACATTGCACCATCAGGTGCCACAAAGTCCAAATTCATCTCTTTTGCCTTTTCAGTCAGTACTTTTAGTCTGGTTTGTACTGTATTAGTATTGTTTGATATGTCTGCTTCTAATGCTTTCATGGCAATATATTGAATAGGCTCAGAAACATTTGTGAGGCAAAGTGCTTCTAATTTTGATAATATGTCGATAATTTTGGGACTTGCAATGGCATATCCAATTCTAAACCCTGTCATTGCATGAGATTTTGAAAATGACTGAGTGATAATACTTTTATCATAATTATAACAAAGTATGCTTTTCCATTTTTTAAATGCATATTGAGAATAAACTTCATCGCTAAGAATGTACAGATTGTTTTTTATTGCTATGTTTACAATTTCATCTTGTAATTTTTCCGGCAGAATTTTTCCTGTTGGATTATTTGGATAGTTCAATACAATCATTTTTGTATTTGTGTTGATCACTTTTTCAATTTGCTCTATTGTAGGTTCCCATCTTTCTTCTAATGTGGTAGTGATAGTTCTGACTTTAATTCCTGCATTTAACGCGCAATCCTTGTATGCAGGCCATGCTGGTTCTATAACGATTAACTCATCCCCTGGATTTAACAATGTGGTAATTGCAGTAAAAACTAAAAATCGTGCACCTGGACTAACTATTATGTTATCTTGTGAAACATTTGCACCAAACTTTTTAGATGAATATTTTGCAAGTGCATCTCTAAATGACGTCAGACCTTTTGCTTGACCGTATTTCAAAAATCCTTTGTCAAAAACTTCTTCAAGTGCTTTTCTTACAATTTGCGGTGGTAAAAAATCAGGCTCTCCAACTTCCATGTGGATAATTTTCTTACCTTCT
Organism: Nitrosarchaeum sp.; assembly: GCA_021414105.1. Taxonomy (GTDB): domain Archaea; phylum Thermoproteota; class Nitrososphaeria; order Nitrososphaerales; family Nitrosopumilaceae; genus Nitrosarchaeum. Next base: position 40,120 of record JAIOPB010000056.1, read on the forward strand.
TGTTCCATTGTTTTTGCTTTAAGAAAAATTGATAGATGTGTTTGTTTGCTTTCTGATTGTACTTTAATAGATTCATTAAGTAAAAAATTTAAAAATTTTGTTGCAATTGATTCGTTAAAATTTAACTCATTACATAATGTAATCACTTTTGTACGTAGATTATCTTCTCGAATTTCATCTGTAACTCCTTTTCCAATGTTTTTTTTAATTTCTCCAATTTCTTTAGAAATATCAGTTCTAGTTTTAAGCATCTTGATCATTTCAATAGTGATCTCATCCATTCTATTGCGAAGTTGGTTAATGTCTGACATGTCTTTATAATACAGGCTTAATTGCTCCAGATAAAAGAGCGTGATCTGCCAAAGTTAGAGATACCAATGAATCTACTACTGGTGGAGCTCTTGGAACTACACATGGATCGTGTCTTCCTTTTACCTGTAACATTGTAATTTTTTTGGTTTTAATGTCCACGGTACTTTGTTTTTGTGCTATGGATGATGCAGGTTTGAATGCGATTCTTATTGTTATTGGCATGCCATTTGATATCCCACCTAAAATTCCTCCTGAATTGTTAGTTTTTGTAACTATCTTTCCTTTTTTTATTATGTATAGATCATTGTTTTCTGAACCATACAGTTTAGATCCTTCAAATCCTGAACCAAACTCTATTCCCTTTACAGATGGAATTGAAAATATTGCTTTACTCAAATCCGATTCCAGTGATCCAAAAATTGGCTCACCAACCCCAACTGGCATGTTTGTAGTGATTGACTCTATTATTCCTCCAAGTGAGTCTCCTTTTTTTCTTGCATCTAATATTACACTCTTCATTTTTTTTGCTGTATTTGTTTCAGGACATCTTACTTCGTTTTTATAAATTGACTTGATCATTTTTTCATCAAATTTGTTTTCCATTTTTATTTTCCCAATTTGTGTTGTAAATGAATTTGTTTCAACGCCTAATGCAACTTTTAATAATTTTCTTGCAATTGCACCGCCCATCACATGAGTAGCAGTTAATCTTCCAGAAAATCTACCACCTCCCCTATAATCATTAAAATGATTGTATTTTATCATGGCAGGATAATCTGAATGGCCTGGCCTGAGTTTTGTTTTCAAGTTTTCATAATCTGTTGATTTTTGATCACTATTCCAAATTATCATTGTAATTGGTGCCCCAGTGGTATACCCTCTAAACACTCCTGAAATAATTTCTACAATATCTCCTTCTTTTCGTTGTGTCGAAATCATTGATTGACCTGGTTTTCTAAGGTCTAGCATTTTTTGAATTTCTTTTTCATCTATTTCTAATCCTGCTGGACAACCATCTAAAACAGCTCCTATGGATTTACCATGACTTTCACCAAAACTAGTTAACACAAGACGCTGACCAATTGAACTTCCCGGCAACATATTGTGAGAGTAAATTGATGCTTATAACTGAAACTTCGAACTATGTTAAGGAAACACTCCTACTTTTATGCATTATTTTGCCTTTGTACTCCCTATCATTTTAGATTCTGCCCTCTTGGCTAGAGAGATAATCTAGATGATGAATCAAATTGTAAATGAATCAAACGCATTAGCAAACAGGTGGATGGTCATATTTTGTGTATTCATTATACTTGGGATACATGATGTTTTGAGGATCTGTACTGTGCGGACATCCAAGAAAGTGCCCCAGTTCATGTTTTAACAAAAAGGAGATGGATTTTTTATCATATTCATGCCATTTGTCATCAATACTTGTTCCAAGACCAATCTCTATTCTATCTCTTTTGATCACATAACCATCACTTGGTCCATCCATTTCCTTAATCCAAAAGATTTTGGCATTTGCCATGTGCTGATCATCAACTAGAATAAAGTTAACATTATTTTTTTTCCAGAATGATACGGCATCGTTAATTACAGAATAATCTAGATCAGAACCTTTTGGAAAAGAATCAACAAAAACCTTATAGTTCTTGGAATGCACAAGTGTATGTTCTGTATCGCTCGTTTTTTGTATTTTAACTAGTTGATTCTTAAATGAAGATTTTGTAATTATGTTGTTATTTGTAAGAAAATCCATGGCATAAAAGAATTCAACATCATTGATGTTTCCATTTGACCAGTGTTGAATGACTTGAGACACCCATTCTGGCACTTCATTTGGTTGTGCAGAAACCAAGTTAGGGAATAACAATATGCCAAGAATCAAGATTATGAAAATAGGTATTGTGAGTTTTTTCATATCGTCATCAAAGTGAACAAATGGGGACAAGAATTAGTCAATATTAATCCAGAGTTCATTATTTACTCCAAAAGACGATAAGATACTTTAATTTTTCCTCTAGACTCTAGTATTTTACCATCTTTTTCTGAATGAATTTGCACTATCCAATTTCCTTCAGCCAAGTCATCAGACATTATAGAGAATCGCTCAAAGTTGCTTTGATTTCCAGAATATCTAATCTGGTATGTTTTATCATTTACAGTAATAGTTGCGTTATCTGTTTCAGATGTGCTTTCATTAACTATACAATCATCTAAAGTTCCTATAAGGCATGTACCGTCAGGCATTATTACACTATAATCACCTTCAATGTTTTCTAATGAAGAATAAAGCATGAATGGTTTTGCCATTTTGTTTTCATCGAGATCATTTAGAGTAGAGATGTTAATTGTGCCAAGAGGAATTATTCGTGCAGATGGAAATACATCTAGTGAGGTATTGTTTTCAAATATTTTGTCATATACATAAGTTTTTGATGTAATATCATATCTTGTGACTTCGTTGACATGAGGTATATGCCAAGATAGAGGTATCTCCGTTACTCCAGGCAAATAGAGCTGTGGTTCGGATGTAAACATAGGGGTATCATTAATTGAGACTATAGTATAGCCATAGATTGGTTCTGAGCCTGTGTTGTAAAATGAAACCGATGGATAAATGGGGGTTCCAGACATACCGTGTTGTTCTGCATTTATCTTCATACTTGCAGAAATAGGTTCTGTAGGTTTGACACCTATGGTGTACTTTTCAGAGTCATGTATCACTGCATCTTGATTCATCACTCTAACCCAATAAATTATTGCAGGTGGTGACATTGTATCATATGGAATTGTTCCAGATACAGAATATAGATCTGGTAAACCTATACTTGTAATAGTCATATTCTCCTTGAAAAGTGAGTATTGCTGACCGTCCAATGTCACAAATCTAATCTCTGCCAGTTTAAGCTCACTTGGACTGTTTACAATGGCTGAAACTGGTAATGCGTGATCACTTACATATGCATTACTCATCTGTGATGCTCGCTTTGCACTGTCATCTAAATTGATCTTGAGATCAAAAATCTCTACAGAACTTAACTCATCTGGAGATGGTAGGTTTGGAATATCTTTTTGGAACATTAATGTCTGCTTGCATTGAGTCACATCAACTAGAGTAGCAACCGTATTGCTTATCCCTCGACTAGTAGTTTGAACAGTAACCATGAAGAATTCTGTGTTAGATAAAAGAGGAGATTCGTATGCAAATACGTTGGGTTCAGTAACCGATGAAATGGATTCTGAAACTAGTTTAGCTTGAATCATAGTTGAGGAAGCACCTACTAGTTGCACTGTTGGAGTAGAATCATTATTAGATACAACAAATATTTTTACAATATTTTGCTCACATTTATCATAAGAAATCATTGCTATTTCCAACTTGGTAGACAATTGGAATTCAAAACCAGGAGTATTTGATATTCCTTTAATGCTTGCCCCTGGTATGTGCACTCCAACCTCGCCTCTACCCTTACCAATAGATTCACCCGATTCGGTAGTAGATGAAGATGATGTAGATTTTTGACTTGCTCCAAATTTGGTAAAGTGATCAGTCCAAATTATAAGATCATCTCCATTATCAAAAAAGCATTCATCAGTACCAGTAGGCATTCCTGATGCAGAATCAGATGAACATTGTGTATTAATGAAAGTGATAGTTCCATTTGGTTCTACAAAGAATACTACAAATCCATTTCCACCGTCTCCCGTAAATTCAATTCTTGCGGGACTGGAAAGTTGTATTGTAGTTCCACTAAATCCAAGTTCAAATGCAGCAACTTCGGAATATGTTGTTGTTTCTGTAGTTATTCCGTTTGTAGTTGTTTCTTGAGGAATAGTAACTGAAGTGGTTGTAGGTAGTTCTAGTATGCCATTCCAATCTGCAGGACCCGTAAGTATTGTACTGTCTGATATTCCAATTTTTCCATGATCATCTTGTATAGAATTTTCGTGTGGTGCGTGGAATAATACATCATATCCATTAGTAATAGATACAGTATTGCCTATTTTGCTTGATGTATAATTGACTGCTATTTGTGTATCGGCTGATTGATCTATTCTGATAGTCTGTACAACAGATGAACTAGTTAGTACGAGATTTGTATTGTCTTGAGATAGGGTAACTTCTGATGTACTAGATCCTGGGTAGATACTAATAGG
>JAIOPB010000050.1 GCA_021414105.1 Nitrosarchaeum sp.
TGATGAATCCATGTATTTTTTAAAATCATACATTTTTGATAGTTTGTGTGTATCTTTTTTTATTTTGGATATTGATACTGACAGGTTTATCTTCTCTGAATTTATCTTTGAATGATTTATTGACGATATGACTCTATTCTGCTCCATGCGCAGATAGTCTACATGACAATATACTTAATGCTGTTATATGTGTGTCAATATTACATACACATTGTTTAATGAATTCTGAGACTCAATTAATCAAATTGAACATACAAGTGGATTTGAATTCTATATCTATGAGCAAGAATGACCCAAAAAATACAGTATTTCACAAATATGACGTAGAGGCATCAATTGACGAGATTGAAAATGCTGAGACTCATTCTGCTTTCAAGTATGGATTTACCATTTTATCAAACCCGAAAAATGTTCGTTTGTCCATTGAAGGCATGACCAAAGTTACAGGAGATTCAAAAGAACGTGATAACATCCTTGCCAAAGATGAAAACAGTGTCCCAAAAATTCTTTCTGTAATTTATCAAGAGTTGTTTCCTACATTTTTCTTGCTTTCAAAAAGCCTCAATGTATCGTGTCCTCCCATTCAAATTGGTGGAATGGGGGCAGGCAACACTTCTGAAACAAGTAATGAGGTTGAAAATGTAGCATCAGAACGCATCAATGAACTAAAGGAGACATTGGATTCAAAACAAGAAAACATGTCTATAGATGTAGGACAGGAACTAACAGGTGAACCAGAATTAGAAAATCTAGACATTGTCCCGCCTAACATGTAATTATGATTTCTTACATACTATCAATAATAGCACAAATAACGGGTAAGTTTTGATAATGCCCCGGACGCACATTAGAAGTAAGCAACATTATTTGATTCATAGACGTGCGCTTGCGAATGTTGTGACTAGTGCCATAATTTTGTCTGCAGTAAGTATCATGGGTGTTATGATGCTTGCATGGTCAAATACCAGCTTGGCTATACAAAAACAAGAAATTGAAGAAGTGTTTTCTACACAAACAAACAAAATAAACGAAGATCTTATTTTTGATAATATCTGGTTTTCTACTAATTGTCCCGGAAACTGTGTTAATATTACAATGTCTAATGTCGGAACAATTGGACTGAATATGACAGAGATGAAATTTATCAATGGAACAACTTTGGCGGAATTACAAATTTTTTCATATGCTGATGCTGGGATTGTCCCTTCTGGTACTTTTTCAACCAATGCAACATATTCATGGATATCGGGAGGGGACTATGACATTACTGTATTTACAGAAAGAGGAAACCAATTCACTACACAGGTGATAGCACCATGAGAAAACATAGGGGCTTAAGTGCAGTAGTTGGAACTGTATTTCTTGTTGCAGTAGTTATTGGTGCTCTTTCTTATGTTACTTATAGTATGAATGTATTAGGAAATTTTTCCAAATCGCTAATAACAGAAGAAAAAAGACAAAAAGACAAACAAGGTGAAGAATTTGAAATAACCTCTGTGAATATGACTGCTGCAAACAAACTAGACGGTGTTGTTACAAACACAGGTCAGGTTCCTTTAGAAATAAAATCTCTTTGGATCGAAGAGGTTGGCACACCTAATTCTGTTAAAAAATTTGATATTGGAACAACAATTGCTCCTGGTGACCAACTGAATCTGATTAATAATGTAGATTTTGATATGAGTGCCACTAAAGGATATGCTCTAAAAATGATTTCTGGTCGAGGAGATGTACAAACATTTTATGTAAATTATGTTGGCTCTAATAATTTCTATCTGAATAGCTATACTATTCCTAAAACAATTTCAACTGAATTTGATACCACGGTCATAATGACAGTGACAAATAATTCCACTAATAATGCACCCATTCTAAATTTGACACCGGTCATATCTGTTGATGTAAGTACTTGCACTCCTAGTTGCACTGCAACTTATGTATCTGGACCTACTCCATCTTCTTACCCAAGTCTTAGACAAGGAGAAACTGCCACTTTTTCATGGGTGTATACAGTTGCTGGTGAGGATGCTAATCAAATTACATTTACCACCTCTCTTCTAAATGGGGTTGTAGCAAATCAAGCAGCTGCCACCGTTGAGGTCAGAGATGTTGTATCTGCAACTGAATCAGGAACTGCGTTAACATCTACAGGACTTCAATCAAATTCCATAGATTCGTCTATACTGCTCTTTCATGCAGAAACTGATCGAACGCCTTCAACCTCATACCAAATGTTCTCTGCCACTGCTGATGCAGGGGCTAATGGTTTAAAGATAGATCTGGATACTACAACTCCCAACTTTTTTACTTACAATGCAAGTAATCCAATAAATATTCCAGCTGGTAGCTGGACTGCATCACATCGTTTTCAAAGTGAGGCAATGCCAACTAGCTTAAAAGGTGAAGGTGAAGATATGATATTTCATTTTAATGCAAATGAAGTAAATCCAGACAACTCTGAAGGAACTGCCAATGCAGATCTTGAAGGCTGTGGTGCTAATACATTTACACAGCGAATTCTTGCCGGAACTGATGATGCAGAAGAAGTTGTTTCAAATGGTGCAATAGATCGTACTAACAGCGATTTGGAAATGGCGTATGATGGATCTACCATTCAAATGGTTGGACTACGTTTTACTGGTGTAACTATTCCACAAGGCTCAATAATACAAAGCGCATACATTCAATTTACAACTGATGAATCTCAGACAGGTAACACAGTAAATGTAAGAATTCGTGGTGAGGCATCTGACGATGCTGCTGCAATAAGTACTACTGCCTTTGATATATCTGGTAGAACTAATACTGCCGCCAGTGTGACTTGGTCGGCAATATCTGGTTGGAGTACAGTTCCAGAATCTGGTGCTAATCAAAAGACTCCCGATATTAAAACAATTGTTCAAGAAATTGTAAATAGAGGAGGTTGGACTAGCGGCAATGATATTCTCATAAAAATCGAGAATAACGGCAGTACAGCAAGTACTAGAAGAACTGCAGAACCGTTTGAAGGTGGTTCAACTCTTGCTCCTGAACTGCAAATAATATATTCTCCATCAGTTGGAACTGGTGGACCTCCGACATACGATAGTACCGCAGGACCACATACATCAGGGACATATCGTTTTGATGGAGTAAATGACTGTTTTAGAAGCATAAATATTCTAAGTTCATCTGATGGTAATGATATTGCAACATCCCCCGACGATACTGCATTATGGTTCAAAACTTTTACTACTGTAGGTGCAACTGAACAACGTCTTGTATCATGGGAAGGTTCTGGTACTTGTCCTAGTTGTGATTATTACAAAATAGCTTTGGAAGCTACTACTGGAAAGGTTGTGTTTGAATATAATATGGATTTAGGTGTCTCTGATACTGTTACATGTAAAAGTACAAGCAGATATGATGATGGCCAATGGTATCACATAGTTGCTGTAAGACCTGAACACGCAACAAACGACACTTGTAATTTGTATATTACTAGACTTGATGGTACTGATGCTGAAACAATATCTGGTGGCAGTGGAGACACTGGATCAAGCTCTGTTGATGCTGATGGCAGGTGGTATATTGGCAGTAATGGTGCAGAAAATGGCAATTTTTTCAATGGGTGGATAGATGATGTAATCCATTGGGGGGATACTGGAGAAGTTTTAGATGCTACTGAAGCTGATGAACTGTCTCATGTAAATTATGGTTCTGGAGCTCATCGACTGAGTTTTTACACTGACATATCAGATCAAGACGGAGTGAATCTGTCAAATCTTGTTAGTGTAATTAATGCTACCATACCATTTTATGATCCAAAAGGAGATACTACTGATAATCTAGATTCCACTTATGGCACATACAACTACACAAGTGTTCTTGGCGCTGTAACTATGTCTGCAACTCAGAGATTGAATTATACTATAAGCTATGTGCCTTCAACAAGTACGTGGAAGAACTTAGAGCTTGATATGAAAATAGATGATCAGGATATGACCCCAACGACAAGTCTTTTGCAAGTACCTACACCAAATGAACCATTTCCATCATATTGGGTATATGACAAGTCTAACAAATTGCTTGTTCCAATATACAACGTAGGTCCATATGGTAGCTGGTTTGTATACCAAGGAACAAGAGCAGTATTTGATAGCCCTACTGGTACCACTTCTTATGCGGCAATCATTTGCTCTGTCAACATGACATCACCAGATTACTGTACTTCTTCTACCAGTTTTATAGTATCAGAACATCGTGATAGTATCTTCATTCCAGTGGGTGCTGTGGCAAACGTCTATTTTTATGAAGTGCAAGATAGACCTGACGCTAATAACGCAGGTGGTAATTTAATACCTGCTGGAGAATACGACATGTATGTATTCATTGACGGATATGACGAAACTGGAGCTAAGTTTCTTAGACAACTGGAAATGGGACGAGTTAGAGTACAAGATTAACTGAGCATACTGTTTATTCTTAGGTACATGATATTTGAGGCTAGGATAATTCTGTAACATTAGAATACATACAACTTTTAATGTAATTTTCAGGTCCTAGAAAATTAATGCAGTCTAGTGAATCTACTGAAATTATTACACCTAGTGAAACCAGTATGCATGTAACAACTGATACTCTGACATCGGGTGCAAGCACATTGGCTCAGCTAAACACTTTGATTGAGGAAGCCATGCAAATCTATGAACTAGAAGACCAAAAAACAAACATCATAGAAAATATGTCTAATGCATTAAAAATAATTACGGAATTTCTGAGTTTTTCAGCAAATGTTCATCCTGGAATATTTAATCTTCCTTCTGATAGTAGTATCATTTTGTTACCTAATTTGGATTTAATAATTAAATTATCAAATGGTAAAACAGAGATTAAAAAATTTACAGATTATCCCCCTGAAACAATTACACAGATTATAGAATATGTCACACCACAATTAATAGGATTAATTCAAACACAAAAGACATATCTAACAGAAAAAATTACTTTCTTAAGAACTGCCACAAAACAACTGAACGCACTTTCTCAACTAAAAGAAACTTTACCAAACATATCACCAATAACGGAGACTCAGAAAAACATTGGTTAGATTGATTCATAGATACAATACAGTTAGTTCTCTAAAATCAAATCTTGAAAAAGAGATAGAAGAGACAGAGCAATCAATAAATGAATATTCTAATATTTTAGGTGAAAAAATTCGAATAAACGAAGAATTCTCAAAAGACGATCCTGAATTTCTGGAATTAAAATTAAAACTAGAAAACAATCTTACAGATAAAAAGAAAACAGATGCAAAAATAGATGATACTAAAAATAACAATAAAAAGAATACTGAAAAAAAGAATATTGAAAAACCAAAAAAATCATCCAAAAAAGCTAGCGAATCTTGGTATAATTTAGATCAAATAATGGTGTACAACGGAATGGGACTTAAAGGAGAACTTGAATTGTACTTTAAAGCAATAGATGAATTAAAATCAAAACTAGAAACCCTTCATAGAACATTATCTGCTTTGAACAATATAATTGAAAAAGGGCTCAAAGAGGACATGGCGTGTATTGCCTTTCAAGGCTCAAATGGCCCACTACAGATATCCTTTCTAAAAACAAGTGATATTAGGAAGAATTTTTCATTTAAATCGATCTATGCAGGCATGGCAATTTCTCAAGAAAATATAATAAAAATAGGTATATAGTGAATTTTTATGCTAAATAATCCAATAATTTATAATAATTTTATATTTAGAGAAAGTAAGAAATGTGATCGATCCGATCAACTCTTCTTAGCTATATCACAATATAGTCTAGTCCTTTCTTATGGAGGATCCTGAAAAACATGACAAACGAACCAACTCAAACTTCAATATTTGACTCCACTCCTGATACTCAAATGTACGAGTACAAATTATCTATAGAAAAAGTACAAGTGGAACTTTTACAGTATGGACTAACATCTAATCAAAGTAAGGTGTTTATCTATCTTGGAAAGTACGGCGCAAAGACAGCACCTGAAGTATGTAAGGCCCTTAAATTACCTCGAACTGAAACATATCACTTACTTTCAGCATTACAAAACAAGGGAATTGTTTCAGCTACATTCCAGCATCCTATACAATTTACTGCATTACCATTAAACAAAGCAATATGGATTCTAGTAAACTCTGAAAAAGAACGAGTAAAATCACTTGAACATATGGAAAAAGGATTATCTGAACTATGGGACAATATTCCAACTTTTGATTCACTGCATGATGAAGTTGAAGAAAAATTCCAAATGTTACAAGGTGCAAACCAAATACAATCAAAAATTACTGAAATGACTGATAACTTCAAAGATGAATTTTTGATACTTGGTTCTGAAAAAGACTATATCAAACTATATCATGGCGAATTCTTGGAATCCTTTGTAAAATCAAAACAGCAATTTAGATTACTAAGTGCATGCTCTGAAAAAACTGCATACATATTTGATAATTTAGAAAGAAAGAATATTAAAAAACTAGACAAGGACATACAAAATCACCTTTGCTTTATCTTAAAAGATGATGCTGAATTATTGTTCTTTACTAAAAATGCAAATTCACCTACAGAGCCATTTGCAATGTGGACAAACTCAAAATCCATAGTATATTCAATGAAGTTACTCTTTGAATCACTTTGGACAAATTCAAAGAACATTCACCTGTAATAATTTAAGAAAATATTACTTGTAAGAATCAAACTAGTCTCTCTCTTTATATAGAAAATTCCAGTTATTCTCTTTGTAGATATGGATTTTACATATTCTAAAGTAAAAACAGGTATACCTGGATTAGATTTAATCATGTCAGGAGGACTGAAAAAAGATCGCTCTGTAATAATCTCAGGCCCTCCTGGTAGCGGAAAGACAACATTTGGCTTGCAATTTCTATACTCTGGTGCCAAGGATTTTGATGAGCCAGGTGTATACATTACCATGTCACAAAATATCGATGAGATAAAAAATGACTGCAAGTCATTTGGTTGGGATTTTGATGATCTAATTAGTAAAGACAAAATCTTGATGATTGATGCAAGACCATTTAAAATTCAAGACAAGATAATTGGGCGAGATGATTCTTTGTATAGAGGAGAGCAGATACCATTTGAGCATTTAACAAAATTATTGTTAAGCAGTATTAAAAGAGTAGATGCAAAAAGAATGGTTATTGATTCTGTTACTATCTTGGCAATGCAATATTCTGATAAATTCTATATGAGACAAGGTCTACAGGGAATGATCCAAGCATTGGAAAATTATGGAGTAACATCACTAATAATATCCGAGTATTCTGAAAACAACGAGATTCCTTTGGAGTGGTTTGTTACGTCTGGAATTATTCAGCTGAGACATACTAGAAAAGAAGATACCATGGAAAGAACCGTTCAAGTAACTAAAATGCGTGGCATTAAACACAGCGAACAAATTCATCCCCTGATTATCGATGGAGATGGAATGCATATACAACATCCAAGATTGACTCCATAAGATTATTTTTTTTGTTTTTTGATTTCTTGGATCACCATTGGTAAAAAGGCACCAACATCAGTCACTATGCCTAATGCTTGCCATGTTCCTCTATCCATAAGTTTGGTAACCGTTGGCTGATTGATGTCAATTACTATAACTTTGACATTCGCAGGTAACATATTTCCAGTTGCAATAGAGTGTAACATTGTAGAAATCATAATTACCATATTTGCATCCTTGAGAATTTTTTTATATTCTCTTTGGGCTTCGGCTACATCTGTAATTACATCTGGTAATGGTCCATCGTCACGAATAGAACCTGCCAATACAAATGGGATTTTATTTTTTACACATTGATACATTATCCCACGTGTTAGTTTTTTTGTTTTAACCATATTTGCAATAGAACCTGCCCGAAAAACTGCGTTTATTGTTTCCATATGATTTCGATGTCCGCGATATGCCAAAGTTGCATCATGAACATTCATTCCAAGGGAGGTTCCCAATGTGGCATATTCTATATCATGAACTGCTAATGCATTTCCCGCCAAAACTCCATCAATAAATCCTAATTTTATCAAATCTGCAACTGCATCTGCTGCACCAGTATGAACTATTGCTGGACCACCTACAATTATTATTTTTCCACCTGTCTTTTTTGTTTTATAGATGTCTTCTGCTACTTTTTTTGCAATGTGTTGAGTTGGTCGCTCACTGGAACTTGAGCTTCCCATGAACTCAAAGACATTTACTCCCTCTCTTGGGCGCTCAGGTGGGGTGATTTTGATTCCACCTTCACCAACAATTATCTCATCTCCTTTTTTTACATCTCTTACAGGTACGCAAAACGCTCGGTTATGTTTGACTACAATACACTTGTCCATCATCATATTTTCAACTTGAATCCATTTTTCATTATGGAAAACTTGGGTGTGATTATTTGTAGTACTGTAAAAATCATCAGGCATCACCATGTCTTTTGGTGATTTTTTTAGCAAAACTCCTTTTTGTATTTTTGAGACTGCTCCTTCACGATGAATTGTTTCTAAAATTTCATCTAGATGTTTTTGATTCTTCCCAGTAACGGATAATCGTGCATACGATGGATCCTTTTTCTTTTTTCCGATATGGATTTCTTCTACTTGAAATTCACCATGTAGATCCATGATTTTATCAAATATTTTTGTGAGAATAGATGAATCAATAAGATGACCACTGACTTCAATCTCTTGAGAGAATTTTGCCATTTATTGTTCTAAATCCAATGATAACAAAAGCTTTACGCTGATTTTTTTTGACTATTCTTGGTAAAAAATTGTCAATTTGACTATACTGGAAGTGTTACTTTTCCTTTGTATTCTAAAATGTTGTCTTTTTGGAATACAGATTCAAGAGTTTCTTTTTGTTCCTTTGTGACTCCTTGAACAATTGTTTTAGAAATACCATTTTTATCAACTAGTGCAAGTATGTATCCACTGTTATCAGTTAAAACAAATCCTGCTGATTCATCAACAAATGCGTAAAGATTTTCCTCTCCCACTGGTTCCCATACATTTGATTTATTATCTTTTAATGCAAGTGCAGGCATTGCCTTTCCATTGGTTAATTTGTTTAGGTATTCTCTTGCACTTGCAACTCTTTTTTGTCCTGTTTTTAAAGCCTGAAAATATTGCACGACTCAAAGAAGATATGATTGTTATAAAAACAATATCTCAAAAGACTGTTATATCTTCCAAATCTGATAAAATCATGCCTCTTACAAATAATGTGATAATAAAATTAAATGAAATCACCACTATTGTTGAAGATAAAAGTAATCTAAAAGAACAAGAAATAGAAGAGATCAAATCTATTTTTAGAGACATTCTCAAAAGTGGCGAAAGATACGACGTAGATGACATTGAATCTTGGTTTGAAAATGAAGGTAGTTGGTCAAACAAGGTATCACGAATTAGAGTGGTAAATCTTTCTCATTACGTTCAAGACAAATATGAACAAACAGCAAGACTGAAAATTATCTCAGATGATTAAGATTCATGTTGTGAAAATCAAATTTCTAATTGTTCTAAGAGTCTTCCAACTATCTTTGCGTTTTCCTTTCTCTCATCTAGTATTTTTATCAATCTTTGATTTTTTGTTTTGTTATCTGAAGAAATTATTTGGAAATATTCTTCATCCAAATCGTTATTTGCTTGTAATCTTTTTATAACTTCAAAAAGTATGCCAATAACTTGTTTTTGTGCTTCAATTAACTCCTCTTTACTTTTTTCAGACATATTTATTTCTCTAGTATATTTCTAAACAATTCTAATAATTTTGGATCTTTTATTTCGTTTCTTGCAGAATTAAAAAAAGAATTCAATTTTTCTTTAGAATACCCTTCATTAGAGTAAATTTTTGCCTGTAATGCCATTTCCAATCGGTCTAACTGATGAACAATTCTTGCTTCTTTAGACTTATTCGATTGGTATTCTTCCCAAAGAATGCTGTATTGTTTTTGAAGTACTGAAGGTAGATCATTTAGAATTTTTTTTATTACCCTGTTTTCCAATATTATTTTTTCTTCTTTAGAAATTTGTTCAGGGATCATATCCCCTGTTATTGATTCTGCTAAATCATGTAAAAGAATAATTTTTAAAATTTTCTCAGTATTATAATTTTCTAAATCTGAGAAGATCATTCCAATCATTGCCATAGAAAATGTATGATCTGCAACAGATTCTGGATTAACTATGGATAATTTGTCAATCCAGCCTTGCCGTGGAATCTTTTTTAAATTTGCAGATATATTAAAAAAATCAAGAATCAAATTCGTAAAATTTTCTGGATATTGCATTCTAATTCAGGATTATGATTATTTTCAAATTTTAAATTCAAATATGAAAAAATATTTTTAGACAATAATTGTATTTGTAAGTAAATGGTAATAAATAATTCGAACAACATAATAATTAAGGTATTCTTCATACAATATTGAAAATTTACACAAAGACAGGAGATGATGGAACTACTGGATTACAAGGTAATTCTAGAGTCTCAAAATCTCATCCAAGAATAATTGCATATGGCACAATTGATGAAGCAAATGCTGGATTAGGAATTGTGTTATCTTATGAATTAGACAGAGATATTGCTATGTTATTAAATTTAATTCAAAACGAACTGTTTGTACTTGGTGCTGATCTTTCAAACCCAAACTTGGAAGATGAAAAAAATAGAGTTACATTTGACATGATATGTAATTTAGAAAAAAATATTGACAAATACGAGAAAGAGTTACCCTCTCTCACTAATTTTATTTTACCTGGTGGCAATATTGTTGCATCTCAACTCCATCATGTTAGAACCGTTATTCGAAGGGCTGAGACATGTCTTGTATTGCTAAGTGAACAAGAAAAAATCAATAATAACTGCATCAAATATGTTAATCGCTTATCTGATCTTTTTTTTGTTTTAGGACGTATATTAAATAAAAGAAGTGGGCAAAAAGATATAATTTGGAAAATCTAAAAATACCCTAGTTAACTATTTTAAATTATTTTATTATTAGATAAATTAAATCAAGGTTACACAAATAAACAAAGAACAATTTATTTTGCACGTCTGTCTTAAACTACAGTTACTTGTTTGTATGATTATCATGTTTAATTCGAAGTCCTTATTTCTTAGCATTTATGTATTCTAATAGATACAAATGGGTAAAAATTATGTTGAAAAACAAATGAAAAAGTTATTGATTGAAGAACAGGAAAAATTAGAGCGTGAAGTACAAGAGGCAGTTAGAAATAAATTGAAAAAAAGCACTACGGATTAAATTTTCCTTTTATTGATCTTGTTTAACACTGATTTTGATTTCTTAATTACTTTATTTGACTTAGATGTATTGCTTTAATCCCGTATTTTTGCTATGTTAGTATGTAAAGACAACTTTTAATTCCTCAACTCAGAGCAAATTTGTTGTGCCAGCGTAGCTCAGCCTGGGAGAGCACTCGGCTGAAGACCGGGCCGTCGGGCGTTCAAATCCCCCCGCTGGCATTTTTTACTTTTTAAGATCTCAAATTCACAAATAATTGCCATACTTCAAAAATAGGCATACATCTGTACCTATGTCTAGGAGAATTTATTTACTATGTTTAATGTCAAAGTTTTTTTTGATTTCAATGTGCAGTGATATCCATTATTTATCCTGCTATTGATAAATAGTTACACTACCTTTCATACATGGGATAATTTTGTGTTTTTATATCTAAAATCAATACACATCTAGAATTTTTATCTAAATCTCAGTTATCACTAAAACATGATTATGTAATCTTAACTTCCTTTGCAATTAATTCAAAACAAATTAAATTCCAAGGAAACGTTGAGATGTTTTATCTGAATGGGATTAATCTAATGATAATTCTCACAAAATATCTCCAAAATTTATGAATTAACAGAATTTGTTTGATTCAATTAATTTCTAGAAACATCCTATATTGGATAACATATCCTTGATTTAACATGCATGAATTATCAAAACCTACGTCTTAGATTCTACTTTTTTTAAAGAATTATTCTGCATAATATTTAAAAACAGGGCAACCTCTTGTTTTTCGACATTAATGACTGAAAAAAAGGCAGTAAAGAAAATAGCATCAAAGGCAAAAGTAACCACACCAAAGGCCAAAGTAGCAAAATCAAAGGCAAAAAAATTAAAAGAAGAACAAAGTGATGATATGGGCATTGTAATAGTGGATGACGATATCACTATTGATCAAGAAAAAGTAAATGAGGAAAGAAGAGCATATCTTGAAGAATCTAGATCTCAAGATGCGTATGACTAAAGCAATCTTTATTCGATCCAACATTACATATCAAATATGAAAGCACTGTGTCTGATTACTGTAAAACCAGGTAAAGTAGACACGGTAGTTGAGATTCTAAAGAAAAAACGAAAAATAGTAAAAGATGTAATGATAGTCACTGGCCGTGCAGACATTACTGCAGTGTTACATGGTAATATTGATGAAATCAACAATACCGTAATAGATTTTAAAAAAATCCGAGAAATTGTAACCACTGAGACATTAATTGAAGTTGAGGTAAACATGGGATGGTAAGAGCAATCGTATTGGTAAAATCCCCTAAAAAATTAATTGCTGCAAGACTACGCAAAGTCAATTCAGTTTATGACTCATTTCCCACAAGTGGACAATTTGATGCTGTAGCTATTATTGAGGTAGAAGACCTAGGGAAAATCAAAGATGTCACTAATCAAATTCAAAAAATTAATGGCGTAGAAAGAACTGAAACTATGATAGAAGTTCAATGACAAAGAATTTAACATACTTTGGAGTATACTGCTTGTGAATATAAAAAAAGTCGGAAATGTTATTTTAGCGGTCAAAGATCTTGATAAATCTATAAAATTTTATCATGAACTTATTGGACTACCAATAAAAATGCAAAGACGATCTTGGGTGGATTTGGGAACTTCGGGTGCTTTATTGAGCTTACATCCAGCATCATTAACTACTCAACACATGGGTAGTTCTATCGAAAATGGAATTACTATAGGATTTTTGGTAGGCGATGTCGCATCTGCAGTTGAGGAATTAAAATCAAAGGGTGTAAAAATTTATCGAGATGTTGTAGATAGAGACGCAGGAAAAAATGCAGTCATTTTAGATCCTGACGATTATTTGATTTCGTTATTTGAGCCAATCTTTGAAGATAAAGCAGAACAGACAAGTGGATATCATGGATTTACTCCAGCTTAGAGTATTTTTTTAATAGACGCAATTATTTTATCTATATTTTTCTCTATTCTATCAATTGAGATATAGTATGTCATGTCGTCTTTTTGGAAAATTACAATAGACACTTTTTGGTGTTGTAGTAATACATAATCTAATTTACCAATTGCACTTACGGTGTCTCTTCTTAATGTTATTAATGTGGATATTATGAAAAATTCGTTTTTGACTTGTTCTGATTTTAGCATGGGTTTTACATTAGGTCTGACAATTCCTGTCAATGTTCTGCCATATGCATTTACCACCCCCACATATCTGATTCTATCTGATAATTGGAGAATACTTTGACATTTTTTTCTATATTGAATTATTTTATCTTTCCATATCTCAGCAGGAGTCTTTACCATAATCAAAATTAAATTTGAAATTAATAAGGGTTCTTACTAATCTAAAAATTTATTCTTGAAAATTAACCCCATGTTAAAAATACTATGTCAAATAAATTAGTGCAATCTAGAATTGGATTCTTTTTTGTCATCTAGTTTTTTCTTTAATTCTAGATTTTCTTTTAATAATCTGTCATTTTCTGTTTTTAATGCACCGACAGAATTCTGTCTACTAAATAATGGATGTCCAGGAGGAACAATTGCACCAGAATTCATGGTTAATAGTCCAGATGCATATCTCTGATATGATTGCTGAAATCCTTGTAGTTTTTTATTGATTGATGCATTTTCTTCAGCAAATTTTTCCTTCATTGGATTTTCAAAAATTTTAAACAGTGGATTAGATAAACCAGGAGGCAATCTTGGAAATTGTAAAGCCAAGTGAGGTATGTTTGGGTTTAATCCATAGATGTCCTTTAGCTGTTTAATTGGTAAATCTTCCACAATATCCTTGCTGTTTTTGCTATATTTTTGCCTTGTCTTTAGGCGTTTGATATACTATATAGCTAATTTGCAGTCATTTTAGCTCAATTTGAGCTGATCGCAGATCCTTATAGATTCCTGTTTTAGATCGCAAATACGCATGACAGAATCAATAAAGACATGTATCAGATGCAATAAAAATATCAAAGAAGAAGATCTACATAAAATTGTAATTTATGTGATTCAAGAAAAATTTACCGAGCATCATTATGAGCATGTTGAATGCCCCGAAAAGTTTACTGTTTAACCGTTATATTCATAAACGGGATAAATTTTACCCGTTAGTCTTGAACGGTATTTCCATTCGTTGTTTCTCCAAACAATTTCCTTAAATGAACTTTGAGAAGATGGATGCAATCTATGATATACATCGTCGCCAATTAAGATTTGGTTTGGTTTTGCAAGTGATTGAATTTTGGAAGCAATGTTCATTGCAGGACCCATTAAATCCACAGGAGAGGCATCTGGATTTGATCCATATCTAACAACTATGCTCTGGCCAAAATCCGCTCCGATTTTTACCATTAAATCAGGATAATCGTATTGATTCAAAATTGGATTGATGCCTTTTTGGATTACTGTCAACATGGATTTTGCACAACTTACAGCATTATCTGCAGCCAAAAGTGGATTCTCAGAAGCAACAAAATATCCAATCACTGCATCGCCTACAAATTTTAAAACATATCCACCATGAAGAGTAATAACAGATGCCATCTCTAGAGCAAAAGAGCTTATTATGATTGCCAATTTGTCTTCAGGTAATTCCAATGTCATTGTGGTTGATCCCACTAAATCAACATAAAGTACTATTATGTCAAATTTGGAAAAAACATTTTTGCGCAGAAATTTTTCTGATTCATCTGTAATGCCTGTATATTCATAACCTTGTTTTAATGCCCCCCAAATTCGTTTCTGTGTTTCTAGAATCATTGTTTCAGAATCTACAACTTTGTGTTCTTTTTGACCAAGTAACACATCTATCAAATTAGGACTGGATTGCTCAGTCGATATTTTGGCATTTTGTTCAATTTGAGATTTATTGGATTCATCGATTGTGGACATTTTTTATCATCTCATTCTAGCGGAAAATCTGTATTGCAGATAGGACATTTCCCTCTATTCCCCTTATAACCCTCATGGTAATACTGTAAAATCACGGAATTACAAAGATCACAACGAATTTTCCTTCTAGACATGCATAAAATAACCTGATTTTTCTATTTAAGATATACTTGATCTTAAGGTTTAAGGACCGTTAAAATTTGTTATTTCTTGTGCGTTTAGGTACAAGATCTCCCAATGAGTTTATTCAATATCTGAATAACAAAAATGAAAATATTCAACAGTCATTTCTTGCAAAAATAATGGATCTTACCAAATCAATAAGTGTCAAGGTAATGTTAGGAGATGCAACAATTACTGAGCAAAAAACTTTTGATCCTGTACTTGTAAATGACTTCTATCAAACAATCATTAAAAATTTGAAAGATTGGTCAGTTCAAGAAGTTTCAATTTCAAATAATGAAGACATTAGAAGAATTTTTACCAAATTTGAGATTAGAGAAGGAAATTATCTTATTTCAGGACACATGTCATTGCAATATCACGTGTTGTTATACTACAAGCCAGATCAGCGTGTCATACAGTTACAAAGAGAATTATCGGAGATAATTGATTTGACAAAAAACAAAGAGCAACAAATGTCAGATAATAGTGATCAATTTGTGTTAAGCAAATTAAAGGATAAAGGATACAAAGATTTTGATCATCAGAAATTATTTGAAATATTTTACGAAAACGATGAGTTTAGAGAAAAAATATATAAAGAAATTGAAAAAGACATTGAGGTTGATTTTCAGGATTTATCAAATAAAAAAACAAATCTAATCAAGGAATTAGACAATATGTTAGTTGAAACATATCAAACCAGCCCTGTCTTAATTGATGATACCAGATTGATAACAGGCGAAGAAGGATGTTTGTGTACATTTGATATTGAATTTATCCGCAATAAAACAAAAGAGGGTCTCTTTGATCCTCGAAAGATCTCAGAGTCCGTAAAAGAAAACATCATCAAACGCTTAGATGACTTTTCTAAATTATTGATATCATGATATTTGAAATTATTTAAAAAATAGTTAAGCTTTAGGTCTAGACAAAATGTCCGTATTAAGAAAACTCAGTCCTCCGAGTGGTTTTGATGACTGTTTTGAATTATTTTATGGGTTTCTCACAAATTGCGCACAAAATCTGATTAAAACTCTCAATTTGAAATGGAAGAAGTCAAATATCTCTCTTATCTAGCAGAATTTCCAATGAATCCTACTTATGATGAAATACAAAATGCAAACTCTTTGCGAGGAAACGAGGTAAAAAAAACACCGTTAGTTTACTCACCAATTTTTAGTAATCTTACAGGCTCACAAATTTATCTAAAGGCAGAATTTCAACAAAAAACAGGTTCATTTAAAATGCGTGGTGCATATTACAAAATAAAATTATTATCTACTGATGAAAAAAAACACGGTGTAGTTGCAGCATCTGCAGGCAATCATGCACAAGGTGTTGCATTTGCATCATCATTAGAAAAAATACCATGTACAATTGTTATGCCAAAAAATGCATCACCATCAAAGGTGTCTGCCACTAAAGATTATGGTGCAAATGTGATTTTAGAGGGAATAAACTATGATGAATCATCTGCAAAAGCAAAAGAAATTGCACAAGAAACTGGTGCCACAATGATACATGCATTTGATGATCCACAAATCATAGCTGCACAGGGGGTAATAGGATTAGAGATTTTAGAAGATCTCCCTGATGTAGATGAAATCTATGTTCCAATTGGAGGAGGTGGATTAGCTGCAGGAGTCTTAATTGCAATAAAAGAAAAAAACCCAAATATCAAAGTAATTGGGGTTCAATCAAGATCATTCCCATCAATGTATGAATCCCTTAAGAATGGCTCTTTAACATCAAGTGGTGGTGCAAGAACAATTGCAGATGGAATATCTGTAAAAATACCTGGAAAAATAACATTTTCAATAATTAAAGAATTAATTGATGAGATAGTGTTAGTTGATGATTCAGAAATTATCAAAGCTATGTTTTTGTTAATGGAGAGAATGAAATTTGTAGTTGAACCTGCAGGTGTTGTAGGTTTGGCTTATTTGATTTCAGTAAAACCTTCACCTGGAAAAAAAGTTGTTGCAATCTTAACAGGAGGCAATGTAGACATGTATCTTTTAGGACAAATAGTAGACAAAGGCTTGGCTACAATGGGGCGTTTACTGAAATTATCTATTTTGTTACCTGACAGACCTGGTGCCTTTAAGGAAATAGTAGATGAAATTAGTGCAGCTAATGCAAATATTGTGGAAGTAGTGCACGATAGATTAAGTTCAAACATTAGTGCAGGTTCTGCAGGAGTTACCCTAAGCTTAGAAACGCAGGGAAAAGAACAGACAGATAAACTAATTGAGACATTGCAAAAGAAAAACATTCAATTTAGTTTAATGACATAAATTTATTTGAATTTTTTTTTAACAAATTTACTAAGACCTTGTTTTTTTAACTCCTCTGATTCTTTTAGTACTGAATCATGCTGAACTGATTTATGCTGTCTTAATTTATTTTTTAGTTCTGGAAATTCATTTGCCAAAATTTTCATTGCATATATTCCAGCATTACCTGCTTTGTTTATTCCAACTGCCACAACAGGTGACCCTGAGGGCATCTCTGAGATAGAGAGAAGCGAATCCAATCCTCCAAAAGAAGAAAATTTTGAATTGTCTGTTTTTTTAGATTGCTTATCATTATAGACCATGATTGGAACACCAATTACAGGAATTATTGTGTGTGATGCAATCATCCCTGGAAGATGTGCAGCTCCACCTGCACCTGCAATTATTATTTTAAATCCCATTTTTTCTGCATGTTTTGCATATTCATCTAATCTAGTGGGTGTTCTATGTGCCGATACAATCTGATCCTCGTGTTTTATCTTAAATTTATCCAGAATTTCAGCAGCATCTTTCATTATTCTACTATCGGAGCTTGAACCCATAATGATTCCAACTAAAGGTTTCTTTGTGTAACTCACAACAATAGAAAAATAAAGCAAGTTATTATCTATGATGGCCAAAATCAGGTTTCTCAAAGGTTGAACTTACATTGAAAAAAGCAATATATTTACAAAAATTAGCATTAGATATTTTTAATCGTCAATCTGGAAAACGAATATGGGTAAGATACTTGGAATAATAGGAGGCGGGCAACTTGGAATGATGATAGCAGAGGCAGCCAAGAAAATGCCTGAGCATATTTCAAAAATCATAGTTTTAGATCCTGTAAAAAATTGCTCTGCATCACAGGTAGGTGCAGAGCAAATAATTGCAGATTTTAAAGATAAAAATGCCATAATCGAACTAGCTAAACGATCTGATATTATTACATATGAGATAGAATCCGGC
>JAIOPB010000049.1 GCA_021414105.1 Nitrosarchaeum sp.
ATAGTACTTCCAATCGCAAAAAAATCAAAAAATAAGGAGGTGAAACAATGAGTAAAAACTAACAGACACCAGAAACTAAAGATATGTTTTCAGTTTATCAGGAAAACGTAGACAAAATATTCTCTGGTATTAGACATTCAGTACCACAGTATCATCAGTCAATTACTAATGTTCAGCAAGAATACCTACAAGCATATGAAAATATTGTTGATTCTACAATCACATTACAAAAAGAATATGCAAAGAAAGCAGGTATTGCAACTAACATTCCACAAACAACACTAAAAGTAATTCATGATACTACAGAAGAATTTGTTAAAGCAACTTCAATACAGAATCAAATAACACTTGCAACAATTGATGCAACACAACAAAACATCAAAACATTCAATGACAATGCAAAATCATTTGCTGATCTAAACAGAAATATTCTACAGTCCTGGATCACTGCATTCACCACAAAGAACAACTAGTGGTAAAATCTTATTTTTTCTTTTTTTATTTTATGATCTTTCTGCAAGCCATTTCCCTAACTCTGGGAGTACTTTGTTTTGAGATAACGAGCTAGCAATCATGCCTACGTGGCCTGTTGGATACATCTTTAATGTTTTATCTTCACTTCCAACTGCATAATGGAGAGGCATACTGCATTCTGGCGATACCAGGTGATCTCCAACTGCAACTTGTGTAAATAATGGCATGTCTATTTTCTTCAAATCTATATGGCTTCCGCCAACATACATTTTATTTTGAATTAGCAAGTTGTCTTGATAGATGTCTTTGATCCATTGTCTGAAAAGTTCACCTGGTATTGGTGGTGTATCGCCTAGCCATTTTTCTACTCTTAGGAAATTATCCACAAATTTTTTATTCTCTATATTTTTGAAAAAATTTACGTATTTTTCAATTCCTTGCTCAAATGGTTTCAGTACTGAAAAGCAGTAATACATGAATTCAGGAGGCATATTTCCTATGATTTCCACCATTTTATCTACGTCCATGTGTTTGGCCAGATTACTAATTACTGTAGTATCTCGCCATCCGTCAATTACAGGTGCTGTTGCAATATAGTTTTTCACACTTTCTGGATGTAGTGATGTGTATGCTGTTGCTATTGTAGCTCCGGTACAATATCCTTGTACTGATATTTTTTCTGTAGATGTTTCATCTTTGATAAATTCCACACTACTATCTAAGTATCCATTAACATAATCATCAAAATCTAAGTACTTGTCCATACTTGTTGGCGTTCCCCAATCTAGCATGTATACATCAAATCCCTGTAGCAGTAAATTTCTAACCCAACTTTTTTCTGGTTGTATATCCAAAATATGATATCTGTTAATCAACGCATAGGAAATCAATAATGGTGTTTTGTATTGTTTTTCTGTAAGTGTTCTGTAATGTAATAATCTTGTTTTGTCTATTTCTTGTACTATGTCATGTGGAGTTACTTCTAGATTGATTTCATCTGGGGCTGAAACTAATTTAGGTGCATCCATAATGTTTTTGCCAAATTTTATCATGTCCTCTATGAGTTTAGGGTCAAATTTTGATTCACTTTTCATTTTTTATATTTCCTTCACTTTTTGCATCTCTTTTCTTTTTTAATTCAATTTCTAATTTTGTCACTCTTTTTTTCAGAGCATGTATTTCTTTATACACCTCATCAATTTCTTCTTTGCTTGGCAAGTTTGCTGACTGTAAAATCACATTTGAAATATTATTCCAATGTTTTGTAAGTTCAAGCTCTTTTGAGACTAGCTTTCCATAATTTTCTCCAAACTTTTCTGAATCAAATAATTCTGTATAATCATTATCAAAAATATCTATCCATATTCTCTTAAATGACTCCATCTGTTCTGTGTCATGTGGCACATCCGGCGCTTTCAGATTAACTTTCTTTTGTGCCTCGCTCCAAGTTTCTGATAGCTGCTTATAGTATTCTGTTACAAGTTTGTTAAACTCCATTAAATTTTCATTAATCTGAATTAACTCTGTTGATATTTTCTTTGAATTTGAAGCAAATGCGCGCATAGGACCTATTGAGGTCAATGCCTGTGGTTTGCTTGCCATTAGATGGATAATATCTGTCCAAAACAAGGAAAGATGCTTGTAATAGTCTGTGATGTCTTTTGGAGATTGTGATTCCACGGCTTACTATTACTACAGATCTCAATAAATAGATCGCTTGTTTAATTAGACAAATGGTTAATGTTGAAGACCTAGAAAAAATATGCCAAAAAATTACAAATCTGGACCCTAAAATGAGATCTTGTCGAATTATCAATAGCCGTGGACATCTTGTTGCAGGTGGTATGAAAAAGGGACTACTATCATTGGAAGCACAAAAACAAGATGAGATGATGTTCATGGAACTTGCACTTAGAGTCCGTATGAGGCATGAATTTGATAAGGAATTTGGCGAAGTTCATTTTTCCATGTCTTATAGAGATAAAGTAATTGTGATGAGTTTTCCTTTGGCAAATGATGACGTTTTGCTAGTATCTTCTGAAAAAGAAGCAGATTTTAGTAAAATCGCCTTTAAAATTCTTAAACTTATTGTGCCGCTCAAAAAATCTGTTCTGGGAACTTTTTGACTTGTGTAACTCAATTCTAGTAAAGTGAATAATAATTATGAAAACTGATTCTCAAAATGTGACATGGTCTGACATTGAAAGACTGGCTAAATTGCTTTCCAAGAAAATTTCTATACTGTCAAAAGATTTCTCAAGCATTTCTACAATTAGTCGTGGAGGGCTAGTTCCAGCAAGGCTATTAGCTGATCATATGGGAATAGACACAATACTTGTAGATAAAAACAAAATTCCTCCTGATTCTCTTTTTGTTGATGACATTTATGATTCTGGTGATACGTTTAAAAAAATAATTCCAAAAGTAACTGATCCTTCAAATTTTGTATACGCTACATTATTTGCAAGACAAGGCAAAAAATACCCGAAACAACTTGTATATGCTCAAAAAACAAAAGGCAGTGAATACATTGTATATCCATGGGATAAAATGGAATATCGTCGACTCAAAGATTTTGCATTATAATTTTCAAAACTGCATGATACGTTTAATTTTTTAATGTACTTACATACATTGAGGGTGTTTTCCCTCATGTCTGTCTTTATAATCTTTAATCAAATCACTTGTGATTTGCTCGTAAGATGTAGTCTGCATGTATCTTACTCTTGTAGCTCTTGAGATGCATGGTTCTTTTTCTTTGTCTTGAATACTTGTTTTGATATTTTCAGAACCACCAATGAATAAAATTTTCATAGATGCATGCATCATGTAGACTCCTGCAGATTGCGGTATTTTTGAAATTGTTTCTTTATTAAAGTCTAGCCAATCAGACCATGCATTTTCATTGTTTGGCATTTTTCTCACACACTAGTTTTGAAGCATTTTTCTCAAACCTGCACATCTGTTTCTAATTGTTACCTCTGTAACTCCAGATGCAATTGAGATATCTTTTTGTGATTTTACTTCACCCGTACTAATACATGCCAAATATAATGCAGCTGCTGCTATTCCCATGGGATCTTTTCCTGCCACCATCCCTATTTTTTTTGCCTGTTCTAGTATTGCGACTGCTCTTCGTTTACTTTTCTCACTTAATTCGGCAATACTTGCAATTCTTGATACTCCTTTTACGGGATCTACCACTGGCATTTTTAATTCCAGTTCTCTAAAAATTAATCTATAGCATCTTGCAACATCTTTTCTTCTAATGTTAATGCCCTTGGCAACATCATCCAAAGTTCTAGGCGTTTCAGTGTTTCTACATGAAGCATAAAGACATGCTGCAACTAGGCCTTGAATAGAACGACCCCTTACAAGTTTTTTCTCCATGGCCTTTCGGTAAATATAAGCAGCTTTTTCAACTACTGCATCTGTTAGTGCAAGTTTGTCTTTTAATTTGTCCATTTCATTTAGTGCTTGTCTTAGATTTCTGTCTGCAGAAGAATGTGCCTGTGTCCTGCTGTCCCATGTTCTTAATCTCTCAATTGAACTCTTCATTGATGATGTGAGTGGTTTTCCAGTAGAATCTTTGTTGGCAGCGCCAATTACTGTTGATAACCCCATATCATGCATTGTCAATGATGTTCCAGCACCTACTCTCGTCCTGTTTGTATCATCATTTGCAAAAGAACGCCATTCTGCTCCTGTCTCTGAAATTTTATCTGAAACTACAAAACCACATCTTCCACAAAACAATTCTCCAGTGGTTTCATCTGTTACCATTTTTTTATCACCACATGAAGGACATTTTGGTCCCGAAACTATTGTGCTTTTCAGCATTAGTCATAATTCTGTAATTAGCTTATTATTCATTTTACCTAATTTCTGCAGGTTAATTGTGTGTAGGTTAAGCTAATGCTCATTCTAATTCTATAAAATTAGAATAATGCTGAGTAATCAGAAATGACTGTTTTATTTTTTTAATCTGAAAAATTATCCTAATAGACAATATGCATAACTTGGTTTTAACGAAGTATACATTATGTTATTTGGATCAGATACATGTTCCAATCCTATCGAATGACCCAACTCATGGGTCATTATTTTTTCAACAGTTTTTACATCATACAGCTGAAATATCCCATCACAGTTATAATCGCCTAATGTGACTTCGACTACTCCTTTTCCCAAATGTGCATGACCAAGTATGCCTTGTCCTATGTCTCGTATTACCCATGTGACCCATACATTTGCTTCCTGTTTTTGATTAGTAATCTCAAATTCCATTCTGGCTTTTTGTCCGTTGGTGCTTAATTCTTGATTTTCCCAAAACAAAAATGAATTTTGCAATGTACTGACATGATCTAATGGTAGTCCTGTTGGCTGTTCATTTACAAAAACCTTGTAATGAATAACATATGTTTCATTTATGATTTGGTATGTGGGATCTGGAAAGTTGCTTGATGCTCTTTTTACCTCTTCTTCAAAGTTCCATTTTACATAATCTCTGAGGAATTTTTTTATCACGTCTTGACTTGGATTTGGGTCTTCGATGTATCTTTTTTCATCTGCCACATTTTTTGAAATACTGCGTAAATATTTTCCAAATAAATAAAATTCATCATCTTTTTCTTTTTGAATCTCATCTTGTGATTTTTTAATATTTACGATTATAATCCCTTTTTCTATCATGTATTGAATACCTGAAACAAACTCTTGATCATTTATTGTATTTTCTGCCCACCAAGATGCAGTATTTCGTATCCAATCTGGTATTTTATCATCCGTCTCTGATTTTGTTTCTACTAGTGGAATTTGTATGATTTTATTTTCTATCATAAATAATATCGCTGATACAAACTCTGAGTCTTTGATTTGTCCTTCTGCCCACCATTTTGCAGTTGGTTTGACCCAATCTGGAATTCTTATTTCCTTTTTTTCTAGACCCACTGGTTTTTCTGTTGGAATGTATGGATATTTTGCAATCACCTTGTCTGTAAATTCTTTATAGTTGTTGATTACAACACTATCTGATTTTTTCTTGACTGCTTTTTCAAAATAGTACTTGGCTTCCTGATACTCTCCCAAATTTCCAAATCCGATTCCCATCCCAGTAAGTGCTGTAATATCATCTGGTCTAGATTGAAGAATTTTGAAGAATTCTTTTAGTGATTTTTCGTGATACCCCGAATTACTTAGAGCAATGGCCTTCATTTTTAATGTGGATAAATTATTTGGAGCCACTTCTAAAATATCATCATAGATTACAATTGCTTCATTGTATTCTCCTTTGACAAAGTGTTCATTGGCCTGTTTGAACATTGTCTGTGCATCGCTTGTAGTCTGTGCCAACACAGGAATTGAAATAAAACTAGAAAATAGTAAAATTATACCTAGAAAAGCACGAATCATCAATATTTGATGTTTAGATTTCAGTTATATTTTATTTCCATTTTGTGACCCATATGACTATTGACATATTGTTGTCGTTTTTAGTTCGAAATTCAGTTTAATTCTCTTAGCAAATCTTTAATCTTTTAACAAATACAAGTTTCTAGATTGAGTAAGCTCGGTGTAGGTGAAATTATCTATGAATTTAGCAAGAAAATTCAAGACATCCGGTCAGAATTAGATGAATTAGGAGGCCCCACTTCAGAGATGCCTGAATTAATTACCTCTGCCAACCTTTTACGCTCAAATGAATATCTTACCAAAGTATCTAAAAAACAATCGGAGTTACTATCTGCATACGGTCAGTATTCTAAGGTGTTAGAAGATATGATTGTAGTGGTTTTTGATATCCAAAATGATCTCAAAAACATCTTGAGGGAACAGTCTAATCTTATCGCAAATAGAAAGTCTAGAAAACACTCTATATCAAAGAACAAGAAAAAATCTACAACTAAAAGAAAATCTACCAAAAGAAAATCTTCAAAAAAATAATATAAATTCCATTTATATCATTTTGAAATATGTGTGATATCTCCTGAGGTAATTCGCCTGTTTTTCTTATTTTCTAATATGATTAACGCTCCATCGTCATCTATTTTGATTGCCTTGCCTCTGATTTTTCCATCCTCGGTACTTAGTTCTACGTTTTGACCAATTGTTGATGATTTTCTTGTCCAGTCTCTGATGATTTTTTTAGTATCGCCAGCATTCAATAAATTGTACATGTGTTCCAATTCCATCAAAAATGACTGTACTAGTAAAATTGATTTTACTGTTTTATTTTGTTCGCTCAATGATGCAACTCCGTAAAAATTTGGTGTATCTTTTAAGCTCTTTTCAATTTGCTTAATGTCTACATTAAAATTTATTCCAACACCCAGGATCATATTTTCTATTTTGTTTGACTCTAATGATGCATCCACTAGCATACCTGCAACTTTTTTACCTCTGATTGTTATGTCATTTGGCCATTTTAATTCTGATTTGATATTCAATGTTTTTTCTATTGCATTTGATAGTGCTAGTGCAGAAGCTATTGGGAATAATGTGATTACTGATATGTCAAATTTTGGGTGTAAAATTATTGAAAGCCAAATTCCTCCTTTAGGTGAAATCCATTTTCTGCCTAATCTCCCTTTTCCACTGGTTTGTTTTTCTGCAATTATCACTGTTCCATTATTTGCTTCATCTGAAGCAATTTTCATTGCCTGATTTTGAGTAGAGTCAATTGAATCAAAATAATATGCTCGTTTTCCAAATATTTTGGTCTTTAACCCTGACGTGATTTCCCATGGTAGTAACATATCTGTATTGGATTCTAATCTGTATCCTAGCTTTTGTTTTGATTCTATTTTATATCCCAACTCTCTGATTTTTTTAATGTGTTTCCAAACTGCCACTCTGCTTATTCTTAAGACATCGCTCAAATCTTGACCTGAAAGATATTCTGTATTATGTGATTTTAGAAATGATAGTACTTTGACTAGACCTGGATTGTCATATGAGCTGTAAATCAATTGTATGTGTTCTTTATTTCAAGTATAAAATATCAACTTTAACTTAGAATCCGACATCAAAGTCAAATCCGCCACCATCCGACCCTCCGCCATCAGAACCGCCACCATCAGACCCACTGTCTGATGAACTATCTCCACTTGTATCACTTGGAATGCTTTCTGCCGGTACGTAATCTGTCATCATCATACCCATCATGCTAAACATCATTGAAAACATGATCATATCCATTACCCCAAAGAACATCATCGTGGGAAGAATTGATTTGTTATCATCCATGTATTGCTTTAATTTTTGCTTATCTCCACTTTTGTACAATAATGACATTTGGTCCCACTTGCCTTGTAATTCATGAATTCTTTCTTCTACCTCTTTTGATCCTTTTTCTGTGATTTTAATCTCGATTTTTTTACCAAACCAACTCTTTTTTTCTTCCACTGTGATTAGTTCTCTCTTCTCTAGTTTTTCGAGAATTGAATTTAATTCATCTGCATCTATTTGAGCTGCATTTTGTATCTTTTCAAATTTTTTGGCTCCTTTTTTAATTGCCCCAAGAACAATTACATCTTTTGGTTCTTCTGGAGTTGGTTCCATGAAATCTGATTTTTGTTATTATTAAAATACCCTGCGATTTTGCTTTTTTTGTTATGGTGATTCTTTAATGTCACGAGTAATCACATTCTTGTTTGTTTCAAAAATTATATTCTACTTTACTTTAGGTTTTTTTATGGAGCATGATTCTTACACTGATGCTGAAATCCGAGACATTCTTTCTCTAAGACATGTTGTAGTAGTTGGTATGTCTAAAAATGACAACAAGGCAGCACATTATGTGCCAAAATATCTGTCTGAAAATGGGTTTGATATAATTCCAGTAAATCCTACAACTGATGAGATTTTAGGCAAAAAATGTTACAGTGCCATTTCTGATGTTAATGGTGATATTGACATTGTTGATGTGTTTAGACCATCTGATCTTGTGCTTCCTGTTATAGAGGAAGCTATAAAGAAAAATCCCAAGGTAATTTGGCTTCAAGAAGGAATTCACAATCCTGAAGCTGAAGACCTTGCAAGAAAAAAAGATATCAAGGTTGTATTCAATAGATGTATGTTGGCAGAACATCAGAGACTATTCTAAAAATGACTTCCTTTGATACTTTTTACAATGATTTGCTTGAACTAGTCAACAAACATGAAAAAAACAACACTCCACTAAAAGTTGAAAAAGATCTAGAGGCTAACATTGTAAAAATTTTTGGTGAAAACATTACTGCTCTAGCAAGAGCTAAAAATGGATTAAATGATGTGACTGAGCTTGCATATGCAACAGCAGAACACCATCCATATTGGAACCTACTTTACAACTGCTCAGAAATAACAAATATTATTTTAGAGAGATGGAAAAGTGAGCTTTCAAAAAAAGACATAAGTGATATTGAATGGTCCATAAAGGAATTAAAACAATCCCTTGAAAAGATCACTGAGAAAATTGACAACTCAATCTAGGCAGAGATAAATATTCTTAGATTGCAATCAAATCATGCCAATTAAACTTGGACTAATAGGCAAAACGAATACTGGTAAAACTACTTTCTATAATGCTGCTACTTTGTCTTCTGAAGAAATCTCTTCTTATCCATTTACAACAAAAAAGCCTGTTTCTGGAACAGCACACGCAATTACATTATGTGTACATCCAGAATTCAAAATACAAGACAATCCTAATAATTCAAAATGTGTTGAGGGCTGGAGATACATCCCAGTTGAATTAATTGATTTACCTGGTCTTATCAAGGACGCATGGAAAGGAAAAGGCTTGGGAAATCAATTTCTTTCCATTGCCGCACAATCTGATGCATTACTTCATGTAGTTGATGCTTCTGGAGGTATAGATTCTTCTGGAAAAATCAGTGAGGTTGGAAGCGGTGATCCTATATCTGATTTTGCAGATATTGAAGAGGAATTAATCATGTGGTATCATAAAATTTTGGAAGGAAATAGAGATAAGGTTTCAAAATTAATTCGAACTGGCTCTGGAATTATTGATGCTATAACTGATTTGTATCGTGGCATAGGTGTCAATAAAACACATGTGAAAGATGCATTGATTGCACTTGGACTAGAAGAAAAAGAATTTGATGATTTTAATATGGTTGATACTAAAAAACTTGCTGCACATATTAGAAAAATTTCAAAACCTACCTTAATTGTTGCAAACAAAATAGATGTTGAAGGTGCAGACAAAAATTTTGCTAGACTACGAGAACGTTACAATGACTCCATCGTAATTCCTGTAAGTGGTGATAGTGAATTTAG
>JAIOPB010000042.1 GCA_021414105.1 Nitrosarchaeum sp.
ACTAACATCTTTGAGGATGGTTGTGTAGCAAAGGTTTTTTCTGTTTCCAATGATAAATCAGCACCTTCTCCAATCGGAACTACTTTCAAGATTATCTGATTTTCTTCTTCAGTTAGGGTAAATGAATCACTGTGAAGTTTAGAAAATGCAAAAGTGGAGTCTTTTTTGATTTCGATTATACCATTAGTAGGCGTAATTAGATACTTTGAATCGTGTTTCAATACTTTTGGTCTATCTTGGCTGTCAATTGCAATCAGAAACACATCAAAATTACCATCACGATCAAACAAGATACTGTCTTGACCAGTTGGAGAAAAAATTCTAGCTTCTTTTTGCTCAAGTGTATTTATAACTTCAGTTAAAACAGAGTCAGAACCTACACCTTGTACAGACGCTGAAATCAAAACAGTGCCACTTTTTTGTCCAGCTGAAATAATTGCAGTACCAAAAGAATTACCTACTTCGATTTTTCCAATGTCTTTAACGGTAACTAAATTATTATCTCCAGATATAACATCTAATTTTTTCACATATCCATCAGCATAATAATTTTCATTTGTTTGAATTGGATAAAATTCTCCATCAGTTAGATCATCCATAGATAAAATAATTTTGTCCTCATCTTCTGTATCTGTTGTTTCTTCAGTAATGATATCGCCTTCTTCATCAACATCATCATCATCATTTTCTATTGCATTAATTTGATAAGTCACTATACTAGTTGCATTGCTAGGCATTCTTTCTGGTACAAAAAGCTGTACATCCTTTTCAGTTATTTTGTCATTGTCAATATTGATAGATTTGCCTACGGTTGAAAATGTATCAGTTGCAATACCATATCCTTCAGCACTAACTCCAATCATAATATCATTTGCAAGCAAATTTGAAAGATTCAAATCTTGTCTAAGATAATACCCAAATTGTCCTTTTTTTATTACAGTTTTTACTTCTTTCATAGTTTCATCTAATTTATCACCTACCGAATATTGATCATTTGAGAAAAAATTTAATTCAATATCTTCAGGAGTAATGGTAGGATTTCCATCAGAATCAACTACACTAACAAAAATATCCAATTTTTTTTCAACTTCAGCAGTAATTAATTTGGGAAAAACATCAATTGCTAAAGAAGTAGGAAGAGTTGATGAGATTTTGATACTTTTTGCAGTATCTAGATTAGATTCATTTTGAATTGCACGCAAGAATGTATTTCCAACTTTTTCATTGGTTTCAAGTGTTCCCCATGCATAGTATTCTCCCTTTTTTATGATCAGTACATCAGAATTTGGAATGGCTAGTGATTTTTCATATTCCAAATTAACATTAATGTCAAAAGGTGCACGAATCACATAGCCGTCAGAAGTTTTCAAATAAACAGAAAATGGCATTTTAGAGTTCACATGCATTTCATTGGTAGGAATATTCAATTCTAAAATCAGATCATCAGGTAGATGAGTTTTGACATTACCTACCTGAATCTCTTGAAATGTTGTTTTTGAGTTAAATGTGGCAGTAATAATGGTACTTCCAGCTAAAGTCCCAGTTATTACATCAAATGATGCATATTCTTCATTTGCTTTTAAGATGATTTTTTCAGGAACTGATGCTATCATAGGATTATCAGAGATTAACGAAATTGAAACATCTCTAGAAGAAGTAATAGGGATTCCACTTTTACTTAGAATGTAAAGATACCCTACAGGATGTTTAGATGGACCTTCTTCTATATGAGAAGGAGATATTGCAAGTTTTATTGAATAGTCAGATAGAGATTCAAGATTTTGTGCAGAGATGGTTTGTAAAGGAATCGATAACAATAGAGTTAGGGATAAAAAAAAGAAGAGGTATTTTTTTTGAGTCATGTTTATTTCACCATAAAAAAAGAAAAAAGGTGGAATTATCCACTTTGTTGACCTGCAATTACAGTTCCTACGAAGACAGCACCGTTTCCAGTAGTCATCTTAACTTGCACATCTCTTCCGGCTTTTATGTCGTCAGATAATTGTAAGAGGACTGTTGCTTGTTGACCTGGCTGGATTTCAGCTGATGTTGCAGATACAGTAGTAGCAGCTGCACCAGCATTGCTTTTTGTTGCAATCATGAAGTTGCCATTAGTGGTCAAGACTGTGTCATCAGCTCCAGATGTATAAGTATACACAGAGCCTCCAAAGCGTAGTTCATTCAAGGTTATTTTCTGTACACTGTTATTTTGGACGTATACAGCAATTGTTTCACCTGAATTCAAGCCATCACCTGCTAGGTTAGCACTACTAGTAGAGTTGCCACCATCATGCAGAGACAATGAAATCCCATCGGATGCATCATAACCTGTGAACTTTAGGGATTCGATGTTTGGTGAGCCACTTACTTGGGCAGCACTAAAGAATCCTTGTGAGAACACAAAGATGATACTTCCTCCCACTACTGCGATAGCGACTAAAAGAAGTGTTGCACTGATTGGAGCAACTGCTCTTCGTGAGGTCATTTTTTGTTGTTTTGATGTTATGTATGTCATTTCTTAATTTTGTAAAACAAAAAAAAGATGTTAAAGAGATCTGTGTTCAAAATGCACTACAATTTGTAAAAGTGTGCATTTGTAATTTGAAATGAACAAAGACTAGGAACCATTTACTTGTAAAACAATCTCAGTCAAAGGACCAATTGCAAAATTGTTTGTAGTTTCGCCTTGAGCTAAAACATACATTACATACATTTGATCATTTGTAATATTAGGTGCTTGTGCACTAAATTGTATCGTATCAGCTTGATTAAGTGCATCACCCAAATTAGATGATGTTGTGCCAATTATTTGTGTAGAGCCATCACCGAAAGTAGTTACAGTTGGAGGATTCACAAATCCATAATTATTTACAATTTGTACATTAGTCCAACCTTTAGGAATGTTGATAATTAATTGTCCTCCAGATTTAATCCAAGTAGTGTTGCTAGTGTCTAGATCAGCAAAAACAACATTAAACGTCTGAGTACTACCAGGAACAATATCTGTTCTTGCAGACTGGATATCATTGTTATTTCTAGAATCTACAACATTTGAAAGATACACATTGCCAATAACTTCAGTTCCATCAAACATTGTAGTTTGATATCCAGATTTGCCAAATGAACCAACTGTAGTAAATACAGATGCTTGAACAACAACTGTTTCTAAAATATTTTGTCCAGCAATGGTACCAGGTAAAATTTTTACCAGAAATGACTGTGTTGAATTTGGAGCTATTATTACAGGATTTGCAAAGTTTTGCCACATGATGACATTTTCAGAAGGACAATTCCAATTATTTGCACCTACAGGGAAGATATTATCAGCAATACAGCTTGCAGCAAAAATCTTGTCATTATTATTTGCACCAGGAGCGAAAGCGGTAATAGATAGCTTGCTTACTTTCATTGGAGCATTTACGGGATTTGCCACATTTAGACCCCATAATGCTTTTTGATTTGAATCACCCTGTGGTGAAGGAATTATTAGAAATAGTTTTGGTCTTGCAAGTAAGTCTTCATTTACTATATTGTAATCTTGCTCACTATTTCCACCATCGGTAGGTAAACGTAATGTACTTACATCAGAAACAGTGTTACTTGTCACAATAGCAGAAGATTCAATATCAGTTCCACTAGCAGAGCTAGAAAAAGTAACATCATCTCCACTAGCACCAGATATTGTATAATCCCAAGAAAATAAAACAGATTCACCAGGAGTAAGATCAACTGATGTCGGAATTGGTGAAGATGATGCAAGAACTGCAAGAGAAGGAGAAACAGTGAGGGAATTAGGTACAATATCTTCGATAGTTGATGAGCCAGTATTTGTTACAACCATTGCAATAGTAACGTTTTGTCCAATAATTACATCGGGAGGATCAGTGATCAGTTCAGCTCTCAGTCCACCAGATGAAGATGCAGCACCTACAGTTACTTCAGTAATTTTTACAGTACCTAATGTTGAGATTACTTT
The DNA here is from genome assembly GCA_021414105.1 of Nitrosarchaeum sp. Lineage (GTDB taxonomy): Archaea > Thermoproteota > Nitrososphaeria > Nitrososphaerales > Nitrosopumilaceae > Nitrosarchaeum. Next base: position 3,977 of record JAIOPB010000042.1, read on the forward strand.
GACATCATAAGTATCAGGTATCATGTAAAGAGATTGACTAGAAAGAACATTTGAGGTAAATCCGGTTGGAACAAATGCATCATCAGAATTAACGGAAAAGGGTTTAGCAGGTTGAGTTGCAAGGGTTTTGTTAGTTATCCATATACGTGAGATTTCAACTGGGTTTTGACCATTGTTATCAACGGAGACATTTAAGATATTATTTGCATCAGTAAAAACTGCAATTCCAAATTGTTCTTGTTGTTTTTTAAGTTCAATATCGGCTACTACTCGTTGTGTGTTTACAATGTCAGTTTGGGAATCCAGTGCTAAACTCATAGCAGAAAAACCAGCAATCATCAAAACAGTAAAAATCAACGCACCAACAATAGATGAGATTCCACGCCTAGAATTAGGAGAAAATGAACTAATGCTCATCGTGCGTTACCACTCTCAATTAGAAATTCTATAGGATTCATACTTCCAATATTTAGCAAAACACGAATTCCTTTGTTTAATAAAATATCCTGATCACCAGGACCCAGTTTGATCAAAAGATTAACTGTTTTTCCACTTTGAATTTCATTATTAACAGATTGAATAGTAGATGAAACCGGCAATATTGAAAATGTACCATCATGAGGATAGTTACCACCTGAAGATAAATCTTGTAGAGTATTCAAAGAGAAATCAGATGTCTGAGAATCCCATTTATGTAATACATTATTTAATTGAATATTTTCCAGAAAAATTGAATTGATGCTATTATTTTTGATTTTGATCATAATAAATTCAGAACCACCATTAGAAGGAATTTTATCAGAGAGACCAACACCAGTACAAGAAACACCACATAATTTTTGGTCTAATTCGTTATCAAGATTAGATAATTGTAATAAAGTTGTAGAATCTCTGGTGTCATATGCCAATAACTGAATAGATTTTGTTGCAGTATTCAATGATGATGCAGTAGCTAAATTTCCAGACACAAAGGAATCATTTACAAAATATGTCAGAGTAGTAGCACCAGTTACTGTAATTCCCATAAGCAGCATAGTTGAAATAATATCTGCAATACCTCTTCGTTTACAGAGTTTAGGTTTTTTTTCTAATTTAGAATTGAATTTGAAATTATCGTTCATTGTGATTCTATGTATTAAATGGGCTAGCAACAGTAGAAAAGAAATTACCTTTAGAGGTGGTTATCGATATTTTGTATTCAGAGTTAAGATACAGAGGATCATTCCAAGTAAGTGAACTAAGGTTTGCATCTAGAATGATTGGATCACTTGATTCTTTGATCTGAATGGTAGAATTGATGCCATCTTCCCAATCAACTAAAATATTTTGAGTGTCAAGCTGAACGACAGTAATGCTTTCAATTGTAGATTCAGTGGTTCCAATATTTGCAAGATAAAGAATGATTTGATTAGTTCCAGGCTCAAATCTCACATGCTCAAACATTAGTTTTTCACGATATGCCTCATTTTTTGGCTTGTCATGAAAAGATAGATCGTATGAAAACGCATTGATTTGATTCATACCATTGAACAAAACTACTGATCCAATTGAGGTGACAACACCCAAAATCACAACACTTCCCATAACTTGACTTACTGCACGTCTTTTTTTTAGAGAGTTAGATGAAAGACATTTCATTTGCGACCACCATTATTTGCATACCAAGCAGAAACAAATTCTTCAACACGTGAAATTATTTTTGAGAAATCAGGGTCAGAAATCAAATTAATTCCATAGTGTTTTGCCATATTTTCAACACCTTCTTTTACATCAGATACTGTAACAAGCAGAGTATTTTTTGGATCAATGTCTAGTTTTGGAATCAAAATAGAATTCATATCAGATTCATCTACTCCAGTAGATTGATTTTTGATAAAAATTAAAATAGAATCACCGTTAGATTTGCTTTTACCAAATATTGGAATTTCATGAGTATTGCCACTTTTTCCCTTTACAAGAGAGTTTAATTCAGCTGTAAAATTAAAACCACGCAATAACTTTACTAATTCATCTTTTATTTGAGTGGTATCGGAAATATTAGATATATCTGAATTTTTTAACTTGTAGCAAAATGTAGTAATAAATTTTCCAGAATTTGTATCAAAATCATGATCATGTTTTCTACAATGAAGCTTTATCACAGCATTGTCAAATTTTTCTATACAATCTTCACATTGATACCACATCGCAGGAACTCGAATTTCTTTTTCAAAATTTTTGATTTCTTTTAGACATGAAGGACAAACAGAGTGATCAATATTTGAAAAATCAAAATTCTTACTTTCAGCAATATAGCCACATTTTTTATGCTCAAACAGATTTAATTTCTCGACATTCATTGAATGACACTTTGGACAGTACAATCTCATGCTTGATGAAAAGACAGTTGGATGTATAGGACAAACAATTAATTTTTCATAGATGTGTTTAGCTAAAATACCATCAGAGACTAAATCATCCAAATACGCAATATTATCCTGAGTTTCCCCGATATTAGATAACACAGGATAAAAGATACTACCTTCAGTATAATCGATAAATGGTTTAATCGTCTTATCATCGAATTTTTGAACTTCTTGAATCAGATTTACAGATTTACTGGGAGAGGGTTTTGGTAAATCAGGCTCAGAATTCACCTTAGTAGATTCTGGAATTGGCGGTACAGAAATAGACTCATTTTTCAAAATTGATGCAAGGCCACCAATATGCGGAAATTTGGCCTCAGTTTTGGATTTTGAATCATTGTTAGATTTTCGTCCAAACATCAGATATACGCCTCACAACATAAGAGAATAACACATACCATGGTTACTATTAGGTATCTAAGCTATAGTAAAAGCAAAATGTTGTTCAATTGAACGAACAAGTGTTAAAACACACAATATGTATTAAAATACCTAAAAATGAGGCTAAAAATATTTAAAGATAAAATCTCAGCATTACAAAAAATACAATACGACAATAAAAGTATTTTAAAATTAAATAAAAATTTGCCAGACAACACATCTAAATTAAATGAAGAAACTGAAAACAAAATTCCCCAGTTTATGACATTATCAAAATTAGATTGGGATAACAATGAAATTCATGCAGGAATAATAAAAGATCCTACAGCCAAAGGAGGGTTGCGATATCAGGTAATAGAACCAGAGCTATCAGAAAGAGATCAAAATGCCTTTGAAATCATCAAAAAGCTGTTAATCACAGAGCTTTCAGTATCACTAGGTGAAATTAAAACTAAAAAAGATGCAGAACGGAGATTAAAAAATAAAATAGCTACAATGATAAAAAAATACAGATTAAAAATCCCTCCAAAAAATATTGAAAAAATTAATTATTTTGCAGTTCGGGATTTTATCTATCTTGGAAAAATTGAGCCACTCATGAGAGATCATATGATTGAGGAAATTAGTTGTGATGGAACAAACATTCCAATTTATGTATGGCATAGAGAACATGAATCAATTCCTACAAACATAATTTATGAAAAAGAATCAGAATTAAACAATTTTGCAAGAAAAATGGCATACATATGCGGAAAACATGTTTCAATTGCAGACCCAATTATTGATGCCTCATTACCGGGTGGAAGTAGAATTAATCTTACACTGGGTCACGAAATTACAAAAAGAGGAAGCACATTTACAATAAGACGTTTTCGGGCAGATCCAATTACAGTGATAGATTTGATAAAATTCGGAACGATGTCAGTTGATATCGCTGCATATATGTGGTATCTTGCTGAAAAACGTGCAACAATGCTTATTGCAGGCGGCACTGCCAGTGGAAAAACTACTGCACTAAATGCATTGGCGACATTTATCAGACCAGGACAAAAAGTAGTCAGCATAGAAGATACACAGGAATTAAATTTGCCTCATGAAAATTGGATTCCAGCTGTTTCAAGACAGAGTTTCACGGATACACAAATTGGAGAAATCAATCAATTTGATCTGCTAAGAGCTGCCCTCAGGCAAAGACCAGACATCATAATTGTAGGAGAAACTAGAGGAAGAGAAGCATATACATTATTTCAAGCGATGGCAACAGGTCACGGCGGATTCTCATCAATACATGCAGATTCAGTAGATGCCACTTTAACTAGATTAACATCATCACCTATGGATGTTCCAAAATCTTTGATTTCAAATAGTCTTGATCTAATTACATTGCAGCTAAAAATTAGAATAGGAGATAAATCAGCTAGAAGAATAATTCAGGTTTCAGAAATAGACGGCATTGATCATACAACCGGGGAAATTAAAACACATGAGGTATTCAAATGGAACCCAAGAGAAGACAGACATGAATTCATGGGCGATAGTGTTGTGTTTAGTAAAATCAAAGAGAGAGATGGCGAAACAGATGAGAAAATTAATTATGAATTAACAAAAAGACGACTTGCTTTAGAATGGATGGTAAAAAACGACATACGGGATCATAAGGAAGTTTCCAATAATATCATGGAGTATTATTCAGATCCTGAAAGATACTATGAAAGAAAGAGGTTAGAGATGTAATATGAAAATGGCAGCAACAAAACAAAAACAAGAGGAATCAGTAGGGGTTATTCATGTTTATAGTTATAAATTACTAAATGATCATATAAAATTTTTATATCCAAAATTAAGATCAATGGAAAAATCAATAAAACAAGCAATGATGCCAATTCCTTTTGAAGTGTATGTCTCAAGCATGGTTTTCTTTAGCTTGATTGCAGGAATTTGTGGAATGATTATCGGCCTAATTGCAACTCAGTTTATCAACATTCAGCCTGTAATCATAGGGTATTTACTTCCACCTGTTGCAGGAATGGCTTTAATGGCAATGACGTTTGGGATTCTTCAGATAATCCCACCAGTGAGAGTAAAAAACAGATCAACAAAATTGTTAGAAGAAATTCCCCATTTTATTGGATACATGTCAACGCTTGCTACTAGTGGATTATCATTAGAAGAAATTTTCAAATCCATAGCAAAAGAGGAAACAGATGAAGACATTGTAAAAGATGCACGATTCATTACAAGAAACATTGAGATTCTTGGAATGGATCTAATTACTGCAGTAAAAGATCTAATCAACAGAACCCCACCAGGACCATATTCAGAATTATTGGAAGGCGCAATCATTACATCGCAATCAGGTGGGGATTTGAAAGAATACTTTAATGCAACTGCCAAAGTTCAGCTAGAAGAAAAAAAGATGTTGTTGCAAAAAACTACAGAATCACTAGGATCAGTTGCAGAGATATACACAATTCTTTTGATAGTTTTCCCATTACTAGCAGTAATCATGTTATCAATAATGGGCATTATGAGTCCAAGTTTGGGAGGATTTGATTTGCTAACATTGATGAACATTCTCACATTTGCAGTAGTCCCACTAAGTGGAATATTGATGTTAGTTATGATGGATACAATGGTGCCAAAGAGATAAAGAATATGCAAAGAGTAAGCAAAAAACCAAAAAAGAGTTCACCAAATGAGATCATACCAAAAAAAGCAATCCTGAAAAACGAAATAGTGAAATCCATCATGTTTTCACTTATTGCATCAGTTAGTGTAATTGTAATTAGTCTCAAGTTATCAGAATTTGCAGGATCAACTACAATCAAAGATGTTGGAATAATCTTTGGGATTATGGTAGGAATTATTCCATTAACAATACACCAATTAAGAGAAGTTCAAAGAAGGGATAGTGTAGACAGAAACATGCCTGTGTTTTTATTGGCATTATTAAGTTCAGTTCAAAGTGGTTCAAATCTTATCAAAGCAATAGAGCAAGCAGCTGAAAGAAATCTAGGTGCTTTAACTCCTGAATTAAAAAATCTCAAAGCAAATATCAGTTGGGGCACGCCAATTGAAGAAGCATTTGAGAATTTTGCAAAAAGAACAGGAACAAGGGTATCACGACGTGTAACAGTACTGCTTGAAATGGCTATGAGGATAGGAGGAGATGTTAGTGAAAATTTAGAGATGATTCAAAGACATGTTTCAGAGATGCAAAACATTGAAAAAAGTAGAAAGTCAGCTTTGCAGCCATACACATATACAATTTACATTTCATTTGCAGTATTTTTAGCAGTTGCAGTATTACTAACTACAAGCTTCTTTACAGAAATTGAAAAAGTTCAGGATGGATTATTAGCAGCAGGTAACGGTAAAGGCAAAGAGGGGTTATTTAGCTCATTAGCCGATATGGATGTATCAAAATTAGAAGCATCGTTATTTAACATGGCAATAATTGAGGCAGTCTTTGGAGGAGTAGCTGCTGGAAAAATTGGGTCTGGATCTTATGTTGCTGGAACAAAACATGTTGTTGTAATGATCATTATGGCAGTAATTGCATTTAATGTGTCATAGTTGTCATTTCAGACATTTTTAGATATAATTAATTCAAATGTAATGTACAGATGAGATAATTTGTATGTAACAAATTAGAAATACATCAAGTTTGTTAGTTGAGCACATAACACGCTGATCCTTTAGTTCGTATGAATCTTAACAATAATGGAAAGATGAACGGAGTAACATGGGTCAAACTAGGAAATCATGCGCAAGTGCTAAATGCAATCACACAAAATTTCCTTATGACAAATAAGTCAGAAGAGAAAATAAAATGATGTCATATCAAGATCAATTAAGTGGCATAGCATCAGAATTAGAGGAGATACTAGATCTTGATGAATTAGAAGCCAAAGTTTACCTTAATTTGTTAAGAGCAGGACCAATTACGGCAAGTGCACTTGCAAAAGAACTAGACATAGACAGAGCACGAATGTATAGAACAGTAGATAAGCTAGTTAGCAGAAATATTATTTCAACTACACTTTCTAGTCCAAAATTATGCATTGCGGCAGATCCACAAGATGCATTAAAAATTGCACTACGAAAAAAAGAAGATGAAGTTAATAGGATCAAAAAAGGTGGTGAGGCAATTATTGAAAAAATTAACAGTGAGATTACCACAAAACAGGGCACAAATGTCCCAACATTTAGAGTAGTCCAGGGAAGAAACAATATTTATGCAGATATTGCCCAATTAATAGAAAATTCATCAGATACAGTATACATTTCAACAACGCTTGAAGACATATCTAGAATGTATCATAGTGCAATACCTGAAAAGATCATGATTTGTGAAAAGAAAGGGGGTAAAGTTAGATTACTTGTAGAACTAGATGATCCTAAACTAATTCCATTTGTAAAAAGATTTAATGCAACTGAGACTAAAATTTGTAAGCTTCCATCAAAAGGAAGAATGGTAGTTCAAAAGGACAAACAAATGATAATGTCAGACTCTGCGACTGCAAGTCAAATGTCTACAAATTCAGAATCAGATTTTTCTTTGTGTACAAATTCATCTGAAATGGTAAGTAACATACACAGCCTTTGTAGTCTATTATGGGAAACAGCCCAACCACTAACAACATTAGATGTAAAAAACTACATCAGAAAAACTAAATAGTTTTAAAATTTTGAACCAAAAAAATTCCAATCTCAATTCACTGTAACATATGAATAGCATTTAAAATTGAGAAAAAGTGGAAAAATTACAGAATTGCAGAGGGTTTGTAAACAACATCCCGATTTTTTATTCGTGCAAATCTTTTAAGAACAAATTCTGCAGTTTCTCGTACATCAATACTAGGATCATTCAATGCTTTCTGGATTAATGGTTCTGATTCAAATGCACGCATTAGGCCAAGAGATTCAATCGCTTCATGTTGTGTCAATATACTTTTGTTATGTAGTGCAGCATTCACTAAGACAGGAATTTTTTGTCGCATGTTTCTTGCAGCGACTTGAAAACATGCCTCATGTTTTACCACTCCATTATCATCATTATTTAAAACCCATTCAATCACATCAGATACTTTATTGAACATGGGATCGTTCTCATCTTTGTTTTCAGCTAATTCACCTATCAACCATACTGCATCCCAACGTTTTGATTCATCTTTTTCATTTTTTAATGTCTTTTCACATATTGAGAATCGTTCTTCATCTGGAAGTTTTCGCAGCTCATATTCATCAAAAACTTCTATTGGCATAAAAAATCTGAAAACTAGACGTACTAATAAGAATTACCACGATTACCAGTACAAAATTAATTATTCATATCTTATGAAAATTGAGCCTAAAAAAGACCATTCAGAAGTTGGGTTTTGTTAACCAATTGGAATTAAAACATGCAATTCATAAAAAAACATTGTCACACCCTGAAATAGTACCTGATAGAATCAAGAGTCCTTTTAATTATAAAATACTTGCTGGAATTATTACATCAGTAATTATTTTTCACATTATGATCAATGTAGTTGTTGTTCCTGAAGATGCAGAAATGGTAGTATCAGTATTTTCAGTTTTTAATCCACTTATAGCATCAATCATAGGATTTATTGTTGCGTTTAGATACAAAGGAACCAAAGTTTTTCAAAAAGCATATTTAGCTTTATCGATAGGTTTTTTTGCAATTTTTTTAGGAGAGATAACATATTTTGTATATGATATTTTTATTCCAGATATAGACCCATATCCATCGATTGCAGATGTTTTCTTTTTTGCACAATATCCATTGATATTGACTCACATTATCATAAACATAAGATTTTTTTCACCCAAATTAAATAAAATTTCAAAAATATGGATGACAGTATTTCCAATTAGTGTTTTGGCATCATATGCCATGTTATCAGGATTTGGATTAGATGATTTTGAACCAAATTTTGATTTTTATTATGGTGCAATATTTGTATACGCCTCTTCACTAACATTGAGTGTTGCAATAATAGGCGCAATTATTTTTAAAGAAGGAGTCATTGGCAAAGCATGGCTTCTTCTGTTAATAGGTATTTTGGGCAATACAATTGGAGATGCATGGTATTATAATTTGGAAGTAATTGACCAGTACAGCTTAGAACATCCTGTG
>JAIOPB010000044.1 GCA_021414105.1 Nitrosarchaeum sp.
TAATGCTCAAACAACAGCGGAATTTGGATATCAATTACACCCTGAAAAATTATTAGAAAATACAGTAGGAACATTACAGATTTTTGTTACTTCAAATGAAATGATGGTACCAAGATCAATAGATGATCTCAAAGTTATCAGTTCCGATAATTCTATCATACAAGTAATCGACATTCAAGAAAACAACAATGGCTATACAAAGAATGTGCAAATAAAAGCAATAAAGCCAGGAATTGCCAATATTGCATTAGCTGCACCAGGATTTTCATCAAAAGAAATTACACTAGAAGTTTTCAATAACAACAATTATCCCACTCAAATTCTAATGAAAGTCACACCAGATGATTTTCCAATAGATGGATCAAGATTTGGATATGTAACTGTTGAATTAGCAACTACTGGTGGATTACCAACGATTGCGCCAGAAGACATTACAATACACATAGAGACTCCAAATAAAGATACTATTAGTCTAAAAAATCAAGAATTGTTAATTAAAAAAGGAGAATATTTTGCCACGACAGAATTTAATGTGGTAAATTCAGGTGATGCGATTATTTTTGCAAGTGCTGAAAATATGAAAAAAATCAGCGAATTTGTCCACATACGTAAACCCACAGAGCCATTACAAGTTCAATTGTTTGTCATTCCAGAAAGATATAGTAGTTACAGTGGTGGTGCAGGATATGCAATAGTAGAACTACTTGATGGTGAAGGTGCTCCTGTTAAAGCAGAAGAGGACATTCATATGAAATTAGGAGTGGAAAATCCAGACGTATCAGTTAACACAAGTAACGATTTTGACGAAATTCAATTTAGTAATAAAGAACTGATAATTAGAAAGGGAACATATTCAGCATATACAACATTCACACCTAGACCGAATCTAGGAGAATTTACTACAGATAGTGAACAAACATTTAACATGTTTATTTCAACTAATGACTATCTTACAAATGGAGATTCATTTACTGTATCCCATGACGAAGTAGGGGCTTTGGAAGGAGAAGGACCATCAATTACAACAGTGCTTCCATTTTTAACTACAGGTGAGAAAGAGATCATAGCAGTAACTTATTTTCAAACAGAGATTGAAGTTTCAAGAAAAACTGGAGGAAGTACAATAGGTACAACAGATAGAGAACTTGTTACTGTTACAGTTCCAGTTACTGCCAAACAAGATTATGAAATTAATTTTGCATCATCAGAATCAGACACGGTTAAACCAATTAATCCAATTATGAAAAAAGGAGAAAATGTTGCATTGGTGTTTGGAAATACTGGAACTATTGCACCTGATGACTCTGTAGCATTTTACATTACAGATAATGAAGGTGTAAAAACAGTAACGGGTACACCCATAGGACCAATAAAAGACAATATCAATTTAATGGCAGAACCATTAGTGCCAATGGTTTTAGCAGGAAGTGAGTTTCCAGTCATAGTATATTTGTTAGAATCTGAAGGAGATGGAGAAACTACGACAACAGAAGGAGATACAGAAGAGGAGAATGGCAGAATTGGGATAACACCATTCATTGAAGATTCTGTTTTAACTTTATCAGCAAATAATTTTGTAGAAGCGGAACCTGAAATAATTAAACAGAATCAACCATACATATTATTGAATTTATTAACAAAAGAAGTAGGAGATACTGAACTATCTTTTCAAGCAGGTCAATTTGAAGGAAACATGGCGATGACTAGCCACACCACAGATCCTGCAGAGATGCATTTATCATTTACAAAAAATCTCTTGGCAAATACTGAAAGTTTAGCTACAATTCAACTATTAGATTCTGTAGGAAATCCAGTTTATGCAAAAGAAGATATTTTAATAAAAATAGTTTCAAATGATGAATCTGTTTTAAAAATTCCAGATGAAGTGATAATAAAAAAAGGAGAATATTTCAACACATTCAAACTAGAATCACAAAATGAGGGGACTATAGAATTAGCATTATTATCTGAAGATCTGCCTTTATCAAAATACGATATTAACATAGTAGATGTCAGTCCGGTCGTATCACTGGATTTACTTGGGGGTCTGAACTGGAATGAGAGGGTTGAAGCAAAACTATCAGTTACAATTCCAGAAATAGAAACATCGTTAGATGGATTTAATGTAAAATGGACTGTAGATGGGGGAGAAATATTACAAATGGAGGACACTACAAACAGTAACGGAATTGCAATAACGAATATTCTGGCCAATGATAAAGATACAATAATGGTTTCAGCGACAGTTTCAGGCAATGGTCTTAGTTCATCAACAATTTCAAAAACTGCACAAATACTAAACACACCAATAGCAGAAGAACCTGTAGAACAAGGCTTCATTATCAATAGTTCAAATATGATCTACATCATAATCCCAGTAGCAATAGGAGTTACATTATTTCTTTTGAATCGTACAGAAAAATTACAAGTAATAACGGAAAAAATAGACATTGCAAACAGACTAAACATTGGAGAAAAATTTGATGAAATCAAAGAAAAGATCTCAGGTATAAGAAATCGTTAATCGTAAACGCGTTTTAGAGATATGCAACAAGAGATCATTTTATCAAAGAATATAGTACACAAAATATTCAAAATGAGGAAGATAGTTTGATCGAATCATTACTAAATTACAACATAATAGGAATTGGATTAGCTCTTATCATGTTGGTAATCGGATCTGTAATAGACATTTGGAAAAGAGAAATTCATGATTATTACTGGATTGGATTTGGTAGTGTAGGATTTTTATTAATTTTCATAAATTCAGATATCTTACCATATTTACTCAGTATTGGAATAGCATTAATCATAGCACCATTTGTTATTTTTATTTGGAGGATTGGATTATTTGGAGGAGCAGATGCATTTGCATTAATTGCATTAGCAGTAATTGCACCAATGGCAACACTTTCTGAAAATCCGGTAACACCATTTACATCGTTATCTAATGCTGCAATTTTATTTATAATACCATTTGGTGTCAATATTCTTAGAAATCTAATATCCATTGCAAAACATGAAAATATTTTTGAAGGGTTTGATGAAAGTAGATTTAAAAAAATTTGTGCTATGTTAATTGGATATAAAGCAAAAAACCCAAAATTTTGTTTCTCTATTGAAAAAACTGAAAAAGGCATAAAGAAGATAAATCTAACAGTCCATCATGCAGAAAATGAAGAATATTGTACAAAACCTAACACATGGATTACACCTGGAATACCATATCTGCTGTTAATTACAGGCGGATTTATCATCCAATTGTTATATGGAGATTTTTTATTGAGTTTCTTTATCAAATAGTTTTAAAATTAATCAATCACGCTTGAATTTGAATCTGTAACATGCAATAACATACATTCTCTTATGTTTCAAATTTTGTAATAATTTCTAATGACAGCAGAGTCACTTGAAGAGAACATGTTTGAATCAGATAATCCATTAAATGAGCTGAACAGATTACTTATCAAGTATGATCTAACTCCAAATCAGGCGAAAGTGTATCTATATCTTAGCAAAATAGGCATCAAAACAGCCTCAGAGATATCAAAATCGCTCAAAATTCCAAGAACAGAGACATATCACTTACTTAGTACTTTACAACAAAAAGGGATTATTTTCTCAGTGTTTGGCAAACCAACGAAATTTAACGCAGTAGGAATAGATGAATCCATTGTAATTTTAGTAAATAATGAAAAAAACAGAATTGCTGAATTAGAAATAGGGAAAGCAGATATCATAAAATTATGGAAGACAATTCCAAAGTATACTGGAAATAAGGAAAAATTAGAAGATAATAAATTCCAAACACTGCAAGGAAGAAATTCAATTTTAGTAAAACTAGAACAGATGATAAAAGAATCATCAGAAAATATATTAGTGTTAGGAACTGAATCAGATTTTAAAAAGTTTTATCACACAGATTTTACAAACTTACTTAAAAAAACAAAATCAGAACTAAAAATTCTTACAGATTATCCCAATAAAGGGATACATATATTTGAAGATGTTCCTTCGAAAAAAATTAAAAAATTGGATGATAAAAGTAGAGAAGATTTTTGCTTCATAATCAAAGATGATAGTGAAGTTATTTTCTTTATTAGTAATTCAAGATCAAAAGACATGATAGCAATATGGACAGATTCTAAAACATTTGTAATTACTTTAAGATCATTATTTAGTTTAATATGGAAAAAAGCACATCATATAGACGAATCAAATGCAGAATCATTATTAGGTTCTGAAATTACATACGAACACAGATTACGAGAAATTGAACAAGAGAAAAATATTTTGAATTATTTACAAAAGAATTTCAAACTATCAGAAAATAAGTTAGGAGTTAAAAATGAATAAAAATTTGATAATAAAAAATAGCAGGATAGATTCGGATCATTTGAATATTTTAATAATTGATGATAACGAACAGATTACAAAAATGCTTACAACATTTTTAGAATTAAAGAAACACAAATGCACGGTTGCAAATGATGGTAAACAAGGATTGATATTAATTCATGAAAATAAATATGATGTAGTTTTATTAGATTTGGCCATGCCTGAATTTGATGGATATGCAGTCATCAAAGCATTGGAAAATGAAGATATGTTAAAAAATAATAAAATAATCGTGTTTACGGCATCAACTATCACTAAAGATGAATTGGATCAATTAGTTAGTCGCGGTGTCACTTCATACATCCTAAAACCAATTGATATTGATCTATTATTATCAAGAATTATTGAATCAGCAACATCCTAAATGTTGTGGACATACCTAGAATGATTCCAATTAAACATATTTTATTCCTAGTCTCAGGAGTATCGAGTTTCATTATATTTTACATGGGATTAGTAAACTATCTTACTGCAGTAGAACCAGCTACTGGGATGATTTTATTAATTTTTGCAACTGTTGTTGCATCTGGAACATTGTTGAGTACGGTATACATCTCTAAAAGCATCACAATCCCAATTGAAAAACTTGCTCAAAATATGACCGAGTTTTCCAAAACAAACAAGAACAGAGATAAAAAATTAATCAATACAAACATAAAAGAAATCTATGAATTAAACAAGAATTTTGAAAGTATGGGTCAAAAAGTTGAAGAAACAATATCTGTGCAAAAAGAATATGTAGAAAAATTAAAAGAAGTAGATAGAAAAAAAGCGGAATTTTCATCAATGGTATCACACGAATTGAAAACTCCATTAGTACCACTCTTAGGATATGTACAAATGTTACAAAAACAAGAATTGATGGGAAAATTAAATAAACAACAACTAGATGCAGTAGATGAAATTTATTTATCTGCATTAAAATTGCAAAAATTGATAGGAGATATTTTAACAACTCAAAAATTAGATTTAGGAAAACTAGAATTCAATCAAGAAAACATAGACATTACAAAATTGTTAAATTCTATAATTAAAGATTTTACTCCAGTTATCAACCAGAAAAACATTCACCTAATAAAAGATAATACAGAAAACATATTCATCTTTAGTGATAAAGATAGAATCAATCAAATTTTTTCTAATTTGATTAAAAATGCTACAGATTTTGTAGAATCAGAAAAAGGGCAAATAATAATTGGAGCAAAAAACGATAAAGAATTCATAAAATTTTTTGTAAAAGATAACGGAGTGGGAATTTCAGAAACTAATCAAAAAGAAATTTTTAAGAAATTTTATCAAATTGACACATCTACCAGTAGAAAAAGAAATGGTAGCGGTTTAGGTTTAGCAATTTGTAAAGGAATTACAGAAGGTCTTGGGGGTAAGATATGGGTAGAAAGTAAAGAAAATGTGGGAACAACATTTTATTTTGAGATTCCAAAACAATCAATCAAAGTAAATAGTAAAAAATAATCTCATACAAGCAGTAAATCAAGAGATATCCATTCCAAGTCTTCTAGCACATGCGATTGCAGATTTACCGTCATCTTCAGTAATACCAGCTTTTTCAAATTTTTCTATCCATCCTGTTTTTGTGTTCATGGTATGTTCTCTGTAGTATTCTTGCAAAATCATGCCTATTTGAGCATCAAGTTTGACTCTTGTTGCCTTATTCATTCCTGCCTGTAATATAGTAGAATCAGAATTTGCCAGTATTTTGATAAATTCAATATCTTCTAAAGAAAGATCACTCATAAAATTATTGAATCTTCTTTTTTAATAAATCCAGAGTCAATTTGGGATCTGCCTTTCCTTTTGTCTTTTGCATTACTTTTCCTACAAGATAGTTAATAGTTTGAGGATTAGATTTTGCTTGTTTTACAGCTTGAGGTTCTTCCAAAATTACCAATTCAATAATTTTTAATAATTCATATTCATCTGAAACATTACCAAGATCAAGTTCAGATATTATATCAGATAATGTCTTACCTGTTTTTACTATTTCATACAATGCATTTTTGGCAGAAGTTCTTGTAATCCTACCTGATTGTATTGAATCAGATATCTCTTTTAGATGAAATGGTTTTAATTTTGAGGATTCTCTTTTTTCTCTAGTATCTATCAATCCCATTAAATCAGTGGTTATGATATTTGCAACTTCTTTGGCATTTTCTTTGGTATGTGCATCTTCAAATAAATCAGAATAGAATTTATTAGATGATAGCACATCTGCAACCTGCACAGGAATATCATATTTTGAAATATATCGTTGTTTTTTAGAACTAATACTCTCAGGCATTTCTGATTTTAATTTTTCTTTAATTTCATTTCCAATTTTAATCCATGGGATATCACCTTCTAAAAAATATCTATAATCCAAATCTTCTTCTTTTGATCTTGAAGAAACAGTAATCTTTCTTTTATCATCCCAATGACGCGTTTCTTGAATTATTGGAATATTTCGTGAATGTAAGCTTTGTTGACGTGTAATTTCAAAATGAACTGCTTTTTCTAAATCATGAAATGAACCAATGTTTTTTATTTCAACTTTGTTTCCACCCTCAATTGATACGTTAGCATCTGCCCTCATTGCTCCTTCTAAGCTAGGATCTGATACACCAAGATTTTCCAATAAATCTGATAAAATATTTAGGAATTCCCTTACTTCTCTTGGGTTTTCAAAGTCAGGCTCAGTTACAATCTCCACTAAAGGTGTGCCTGCACGATTATAATCCACCAATGTTACGAGGTTTTTTTCAGAACTACCCTCATAAATTAGCCTACCTGGATCTTCTTCTAATTGAATTCTGGTTATGCGTATCTTTTTCTCTCCAACCATGAGAGTGCCAATACCTCCAACACTAGTATCACCATAGATGTTTAGTTGGGTAATTTGAAAATTCTTTGGTAAATCAGGATAAAAATAATTTTTTCTAAAAAAGGCAATTTTTTCAGGCGTACTACAATTTAGTGCCATTGCAATCATTGTTGCTTTTTCAACAGCTTTTTGATTCAATCTAGGAAGACTACCTGGCAATCCAATACAAATAGGACAGATATTTGTATTTGGTTCAAACTCTCTATAATTTGCCTTACATGAGCAAAATAATTTACTTTCTAACTTTGTAAGTTGACTGTGAATCTCTAATCCAATTTTTGTCAAATTGGAACCTCTGGTAATTGTACAGTTTTTTCTAATGCATATGCTGCTTGCAGTAATAATTTATCATTCATAGAGTTTGCAATAAGTTGGATTCCAATTGGCAGACCATTTGATATTACATATGGAATGGATATTGCAGGCTTTCCAGTAAGATTAGCAGTTACTGTGTTGATATCAATAAGAAATAAAGATACAGGATCATTTATTTTCTCACCAATTTTAAATGGCAAAATTGGAACCGTTGGCGATATCAATAGATCAAATTTCTTAAATGCATCATTGATTTGTCTAGTGAGTTTACTTTTTACTTTGAGTGCTTTGAGAAAATATTTGCCTGTATGTCCTGCAGATGGAACAAACCCCCCAAGAATCATTCGCCTTGTGACTTCAGGACCTAGTTTCTTTCTTGCTTTTTCAATATAGGAATTAAATTCGTATCCTTCTACAGAAAAATCATAGCCATATCGCAGATTATCATATCTTGCAAGATTACTACCTGCCTCAGTTGCAGTGATTGTATAATATGCTGCAACTGAATATTTTACCATGTCAAGAGAAACTTCTTCGCATGTCGCTCCTAATCCTTCTAATTTTGATATTGCATCTTTTGTTGCAGAAAGTACAGACGGATCAATTCCTTCTCCAATCATCTCCTTGATTATGCCTATTTTTTTTCCTTCTATACCTGAATTGATATCTTTGAGATAATCTTCATTGTTGTTATCTACAGTGGTGTTATCATTAGGATCCAATCCAGCAATGAGATTTAGCATAAATGCTGCGTCTTCTACGGTTCTAGTTAGAGGTCCAATCTGTTCTATACTATTTGCATAAGAAATTAGGCCGTATCTACTAATTAGCCCATAAGTCGGCTTGTATCCAACAGTTGAGCAAAAACTGGCAGGATTTCTAACAGAACCGCCAGTATCAGAACCTAATGAGGCAACACATTCAAATGCACTAACAGATACTGCACTGCCTCCAGAAGAACCACCTGGAACATAATCTGTGTTCCATGGATTTTTACTTGGACCATATGCACTAAATTCAGTAGAAAGACCCATTGCAAATTCATCAAGATTTACTTTACCAACAAAAATTGCATCTTGTTGCTTTAGTTTTGTAATTACAGTAGCATCATAAGGTGCAATGAAATTTTCAAGCATCTTTGATGCACATGTTGTTTTAGTATCTTTGATGCAAATGTTATCTTTAATAGAAATTGGCATGCCAAAGCATTGCCCAATTTTCTCTCCCAATTTTATTTTTTTATCAATTTCTCTTGCTTGATCAACTGCCTTGTCATTTATTGATAAAAATGCGTGTAAACTATCATCAACATTTTGTATTTGTTCCATAGTTTTTGCAATAAAATCTTCAGCAGAGATATTTCCAGATTTTACTTCTCTAGTAAACTGCAGAGCCGAAATTTTTATGTTCAATTAAACCATCTTTGGAGCTCTAACATAGGTTCCTTTATAGGAATTGAGTTTTTCAATTAGTTTTTCATCAAATGGAATATACTTGTCTTCTCTCAAGTTAGTAAGTGAGATTTCTCTGACAGATATTTCTTCAGATTCGACACCTGCTGAATCTAAAATATCAAAATATCCTATCATTTTATCAACGCGTTCATAAATGGTAGGATCATCAATTTCAATTCGCATTAATTTTGCAACATGTTCTATTTCTTCTCTAGATACCATTTCAAATCACCTATGGCGTCAATCTGTCAACATCTCGTGGATAAAATGTGACGTCTCGAATGTTTTCTGTGCCTGTAAGGGCCATAATGAGTCGTTCCAATCCAATGCCACATCCAGCGTGAGGAGGTACACCATAATCAAATGCTCCTAAATGATACTCAAATGCATCAGTCTTCATTCCTTTATTTTTCATTCTCTCTTCAAGCTCATGTCGTTTCTCAATTCTTGTACTGCCAGAAGATAATTCTAAATCTCCAAACATCAAATCAAATGATTCAGAAATTTTTGGATTTATTTTGCTATCTTTTACGTAAAATGGCTTGGGACCAAGAGGCCAGTCTTTGATAAAGTAAAAACCCTCCACACCAATCTTCTTAAGATTTGACGGATAAAGATCATCGCCCCATTCAGTTTTTGCACCTGCTTTTTGCATTTTTTCTACCAATTCATCATAAGAGTATCGTGGAATGTGTTCAGGTATTGCTGGAATAGTAAACTCTACATCTGGATTGTTTTTTGCATAATCACTCACAGTATTAATTGATATTTTTATTATCTCTTCAATTCTATCCATCACATCATTATAATCAACAAAGGCTTCTTCCAAATCAATTGATATTGCTTCTGCCAAATGACGGTTAGTTCTTGATGGTTCTGCCCTAAAAATAGGTCCAATTTCAAAAACTTTCTCAAAACTCATAGTCAATTGCTCTTTGTACAATTGTGGACTCTGAGCTAAAAACGCCTCTTTATTGTAATAAAATATAGCAAATAATGCAGCACCGCCTTCAGTTGCAGTTGCTATCATTTTTGGAGTATTGATTTCTGTAAAGTTTTGTTGATAAAAATAATCTCTAATTGATTTGAGTACCTGACTTCTTGCATTGAAAATGTGCTGTAATGTTTTACGTCTTAGATCAATTGGTCGCACTTCTAATCTAGTATCTATATTTTTGACAGTCTTTGCTAAAGGCTCAAAGGGTGGAATTTTTTCAACGTCTGAAAATACTCGAATCTCAGTGGGAATAATCTCAAATCCAGTGGGGGCTTTTTCAGAAGATTTAATCTTGCCAATAATTGCAATAGAAGAATGTGCTTTTAGGATAGATAGTTTTTCTCGTAGTTCATCAGGACAATCTCCTTTTTTGGCAACAATTGGAATGTCTCCATTTTTGTCTCTAATAGTAACAAAACTAATGTTGCCATGTCCCCTTATTGTCAAGACCCAACCCATCACAGTAACTTCCAAACCATCCATTGAAGGACTTAGTTCATCAGAATAGTGAGATCTGCGTAATGTTCCAAGCTCTGTTTTTATCATAATTTACTAAATTGCTGTACTATGGTGTAATTAATTTTTGGGGAAAAGTATTCCAGGTTACCACCCATATGAGTCTAGATTTGTTCATAATTTATTTAGAATCAAATTTGATGGTTGTTTTCCTAAATACTAGTAAGATGGTACAAAAATGTGAACTGTCATAAAAAAAGTGAACCTCACGTTTGGAGATTTTCCAAGTACACTAAATTCCGTAGATGTGTAAAGTGTAAATCAAGAATTCCAATCACCAAAGAAGAATTTGCCCTTAAATGGGGTTAAAAAAATCTTAATCAAATTCTATTCTCTTTTTTCTAAATTATGCTAGAGGATTGACAGAATTAGAGATTCAATAAGAAAAGAACACAGATATTATATATTAAAGCAAATTTGAGTTAATACATTCTATAATTTCTAAAACACCATTCTTTGACGTACATTAAATTAGTACAAATTATTTAGAAAAATAATGTCTCTGACAAATAAAGAAAAGATTATTGCATTAATATCAAATGGAATTGCAGTATATTCATTATATCAGGAAAGAGGCAGTCTCCCAAAAAATACAAACATGTATGATTTTGTATTAAAGGTAATTCCAGAAGATGTCAGATCAGAGTTAAATGTAGAATTAATTGATGAGGTATTTCAATACGTATCATCCACACATAGTTCATAAAGTACAATAAAGTAGTACATACATCACATTGACGGCAATAGCAACCTTAGGATCTCACTGTGCCCTACAAGTTCTCAAAGGTGCCAAAGATGAAGGTCTGAAAACAATCTTAATTTGTGAGAAAAAAAGAGAAAGATTGTACCGTAGATTTTCATTTATTGATAAATTAATTTTGGTGGATTCATTTGCAGAAATATTAGAACAAAAACATCAATCTATTTTAGAACAAAATGACGCAGTGTTGATTCCTCACGGAACTTTAATTGCACAGATGAGTTCTGAGCAAATTGAATCAATCAAGACTCCAATTTTTGGAAACAAGTGGATTCTAAGATGGGAATCAGATAGAACCATGAAAGAAAAACTTATGCGAGAGGCAAAACTTCCAATTCCAAAACCAGTATTAGATCCAAAAGATATTGATAAACTTGTAATTGTAAAAAGACAAGGAGCCGCAGGAGGTAAAGGATATTTTTTGGCAGCTAATCAAGATGACTATAATAAAAAAAGGAATCAGTTAATTTCACAAGGAATAATCTCCAAAGAAGAAACACTTTACATTCAAGAATATGCTGCAGGTGTTTTGGCATATTTGCAGTTCTTTTATTCTCCTCTAAAAGAAGAATTGGAATTTTTTGGTGCTGATCAGAGACATGAATCAGACATTGAAGGTATTGCCAGAATTCCATCAGAACAGCAGCTCAAAAGCAACAAGGTTCCATCATTTAACGTGATTGGAAATAGCCCATTAGTTCTAAGAGAATCATTACTAGATGAGGTGTATGCCATGGGGGATAATTTTGTAGATGCATCAAAAAAGATGGTTGCACCTGGAATGAATGGACCGTTTTGTATTGAAGGAGTTTATGATGAGAATGCAAAGTTTACATCATTTGAATTTTCAGCTAGAATTGTAGCAGGTACAAATATCTACATGGATGGATCACCATACTATTCATTGCTTTTTAATGAGCCTATGAGTATGGGTAAAAGAATAGCACGTGAAATAAAAACTGCAAAAGAAACAAAGCAACTAGATAAAGTTACAACTTAAAAAAAGATACTTTCACCTTTGCAAAAATCATAATAGCTGAAATCATCACTGCAAATCCAAAAATAGCACCAATTGGAAATTCTGGAATTACATTAGTTCCAATAATTTCAACTTCCTCAGAATCAACAGGTACAAAGAATTCAAATGTTGAACTATCAGAATCAGATGTCATTTGATAATCTACCTCTTCTCCATCAACTAAAATTATAAATTCATTATTTTGTGCATTGATCAATTCATGTTCCAAACCAATAAAAAATTGAGAGTCAAAAGTATTATCCAAGCCAATAAGCAACGATTTTGATTCAGGATCAATTTCCATTGCAATAATATCGGCATTTACAACATAAGAAATAGAATAAACATGATCATCAATTTCTAAAACATAATCTGAAGAATTAGAAAGTTCATCAGATGGAGTTTGTCCAAAAATTGGAGCTGTAAAAATCAACAAAGGCAAAATAAGAAAAGCCCAATAATTCATTAAATTAGAATTAAATTATTAATTATTATTGCTTTCTTCTATGCCGCAATTAATACACATTTTCTTGTCTTGTATAGCAAAATATGAAAAACTGTGAATAAATCCAATCTTACAACTCATAGCATTATCCAGATTGAGTACGATTAGAAGTACCAGAGTCAAAAAATGTATCGATCAAAGGCCAATTGTTTCAAAATTAAGATTTGTTAAATTAAACAGTCATAAAATTAGAGTTCTATTAACACTGCCGCTTTTTCAGAACTAACAAGTTCTCCTCTAACAGCATCTACAATATCAGAGGAAGTAATAAGACTAGAATAATCTATCAGTTTTAGATCATTTAGGAGATATACTTTAGGAGCAATTTCAGAATGTCTTGATTCCAAATACTCATCTAGTTCTTCCAATATTGTGATTTTACCGCCCTGAAAGATCTTGCCATTTTTTATTGAAAGTTTTGGTTTTCCATATCGGTCTAAAATTAAGATATGGTGTTGGTTTTTTTTGCTAAATAATTTTTTTACTTCTATATGACCAGTAAATACAAAATAATGGTCAGTCTCATAACTCAGATCAATTAAATCTTCAGAAATTTCAATAATCTCACTTGCTCGTTTTCTGGCATCATCTAGTGTAAAGATATTTTTTGAAGTTTCTGCACTATCCAATTCCACATTACCTACAGCAGTTACACGAAGAAGAGATTTATCAGAAACATATTCACTGTTTATCATAATAGATTCAGGAATTGCACCTTTGTTAACTAGCATTGCATGAATTTTTTTATGAGCCTGATTGATTTTTTCAGGTGTTGGTTCTACCATTGTTTGTTCAATTTCTTCTTGAAGCATAGATGATGCCACACCAATTGATGAGATTACTTCAGCATGTTCTGCTTTTTCATATTTAATTCCTAATTGTTTTGCAACAAATGGAACAAGAACGGAAGCACCGCCACCGCCACCAATTAATGTTGTATGTAAAGGATTCATTTTGAACTCTTTTAAGATTTTACTGATGGTTTTTGTTATTTCAAATGAGGCAGTTTGAATAATAGACATGGCAATTTCATGATATGAAACTCCTACAAATTCTGCAAGAGTTTTAAGAGCAATTTTTGCAGATTCTTGATTTGCAAAAGCATAATCATCTTTTTCTATCATACCTAATGCATTTGCTGCACATGTGTTGGTAATGGCATATGTTTCCTTATCGCACTTTATTGCAACATATTCTGATTTGTCATTTGACATTGGTTTAATCATGACTATTTTTCCAGTTTTAAGATCCTCAGGATCTGCAAAGCAAGAATATTTGAGGCCAGCAATGTGAGCACTGCGCGGACCTATATGGGACACTCTATTTTGTTCCAATCCCACCATGCTTCCACCTGCTACTCCCAGAATTCTAACATCCATTGAACGAATACATGTAGGATGATCTTTTACCGTTACATAACGAATTTCAGGCTTACCATTTTTTATTATACAAATATTGGTACTAGTACCACCGACTTCAACAAATATGCCATTAGTTACTTTGAGATGCAATAATGCTCCTGCCACACTTGCTGCAGGTCCTGAAAGAATAGTAAGTATGGGTTTTGTTCTAAAAGTATCCATGCTGGTAACACCACCATCTCCTTTCATTATCATTAATGGGGCAGTGATTCCTGTTTTACGAATTGCGTCCTCTACGTAATTTGCAACTTGAAATGTTTTTGGCAAAACACTGGCATTCACAGATGCCGTAAGAGTTCGTATTTCCAATCCATAGATTCCAGAAATCTCATGAGACGAAGTGGAAGGAATGTTTTGTTTAGATGCAGTATTCATAACAAACAATTCATTGGATGGATCATCCACCCCAAATGCTTCTGTTGCAACAATTACTTCAGCGCCTTTTTCTTTTAATTGTTGTATTATGTTGGAAACTTCATTTTCCGTAATTAAATGAGATGTGTCTAAAAACTCATGAACTGTTTTGATATCATGATTAGTGTTAATTGAAGCATCTTGCAGATTTGTTCTTTTAATGACATCTTTTTTTGTTGGTCCCACACCCATTGCAATTATTCCAACCTTGGATGTATCAGATTCCAATAATGCGTTAATTGCTTGAGTGGTACTATGGGAGATTAATTCTATCTCATTAATTCCAATACCTGTTGCATCAATAATTTTTGTTAATGCAGTTACAATACCTTCAGAGACTCCTTTTTCAGCATTGTGAGTCGTAGGAACTGTAGATTTTGCCAAAAGTGAGCCTGTTTTTACATCTATGGCAACAGCTTTTGTAAAAGTCCCGCCAACATCAATTCCAACTCTAATACGTTGTTTATTGTTCATCTGAAATATTCCTAGATTTTCTCATAGCTACGAGTTTTTGTTCTTTGCGCGGTTTAGCGATTAAAATATACGAAGTAGCAAACAAGTAGACTCCTAATAACATCAACTGTCCAATTAATGTTTCAAGGGTGGGATAAATTCCAGTCATTGCTGCCATATTGATATCCAATCTCGGAATAACCCCAAGCATGCTAGTATATGGAATTATATCGAGAATTTGCAATTCCCTTATGGCATTTCCTAAAAATGCAATTGAAAGATATGCCCCTATTCCCATTGTCAACCCAAATAATATTCGTAGTGGCAATCGCCTACCGAGTTTTCTCATTATAAAAAACAATCCCAAAAGAGATACAATCCCAATTACAAATCCAAGTGCTACAAATAATTCCATATATTTTGCAAATCCAAACATTGCCTGATAGAACAAGACAGTTTCAAATCCTTCACGATAAACAGTAAAAAATGAGAGCATTACAAAAACCATAAATCCACCAGTGGCACCTGCTTGCCAAACTTTTGCTTTAACAAACTCCATCCATTTTTTGTGTTCAATTTTATTTAAAATCCAGAAACTTACATAAAACAATACAGCAGTTGCAGATAATGCAGCCACTGCCTCCACAAGTTCTCTGTTAGCACCAGATATATCCACAATGTATGATGCAAGAAACCAAGTAACTATAGTTGCAGCAATTGCAACGATAACTCCATAGTAAACATATGGTTTGAATTTTGTGTTTCTAGATGCCTCAAGATATGTTAAAACAGCGCCAAGTATCAAAACAGACTCTAAACCTTCTCTAAAAATTACAGCAAATGATGATGTAAACGCAATAGCAGGGGCGATCTCACCAGTTCCAGTTACAATTCTTTCAGATTCATCCAGATTTCTTCTAATGCCAATTACAACATCTTGAATCTCTTCTTGAGGTGCTTCTTGTTTAATCAAATTACGTAATGTCGCAAACTGATATTCAACCTCAAGGGTAAAATCAGGATCAATTGCTCTTAGAGGGATTTCCACAAACTCATAGCTGTCAAGATATGCAGATCTTGCACTAGCATGTGCAGATTGTGTGTCCCCACGACTATAATGGAGTAATGTTTCCTCTAATTGTTCACGAATTATATCGATTTTATTTTTTACACCAGATTTTTGATCTTCTGAGGTATCACCCATGGATTTAAGATCTTTTTCAGATGACAAACTTGTATCAACTACAGAAGTGAGTTTACTAGTCATTGCTTCTGCTTTTGCTAAATCAGGCAAAATAGAATTTTCAATAAATGTGATAATAACAGTTGGATTCTCTTTTTGGACAATCATGTCTCTGAGTTTTTCACGCATGTTAATTTCTAATGAATTTAGTAATGTTTCATCAACTTTTTCAATATCAGATTCCAGATACTCAAAATTTTCAAGATATGCTTCAATTGCAATCTCTTCTGCAGTTACATAATCACCAGAGTTTACTGCAGTAAATAATTCAGAATATAAATCTCTAATTACACCATAGAGACTTGCCTTATCAATTGTAATTGTTTCTGTTTGCACCAAATCACGCTGTATTGCAGTGATCAAATTTCCTACAACAACAAAATCGCTTTTATTTGAAACTAATTTATCCAACTCATGAAAAAATGAATCTAGTTCTTGATTCAGACGGTTATTAGATGATGGATTTTGTTCTAAAATAAGCTTTGAGTGTTCTATTAGTGATAAAGTTAGAAAGTATGATTCACGAATATCATTTTGTATTGCTATCTGATATTGCTCATCAGCTTCGGACAAAATAGAAGCAATGACAGTATTTGAATTTCCACCTGAAGGAATCAGAGTCAATGTTTCTTGGAGTTGTTCAATTTGATTGATCAAATCTTGCGATTCTGATTTTGATAAAATGGCTGAATGAAGATCAAGTAATTTAATATGAATTTCGTCTGAAAAATCAGAGTTAAATGCTCTTAAAAATTGAATATTTTTCCCGTAAAAGTTATTTGTTAAAGTAGCATATTTTTCTGCAGAATCATAGTCATTGGTCAGAAGTGCCTGTTTTGTTAATTCCAATCCAATTCCAGTAATTGTGATAGTAGTTGTGTAATTTTCTTCTTCATTTTGAGCATATCCAACATTAGTAAATGAAAAAACACTCAAGATCAAAACAATAATAATTGAATACCAATAAAATTTAGATTTCATGAATTGTTGATTAGGTCTAGCTAACGATATTTAAACAAAAGATTTGTTCTACAAACTTAGAATGAGAAACACCCTTGCTTTTGAAAATAAAAAGAAAAGGATTGTAAATTAGATTCTTGGCAATATTGTCAAGTTCTTGCTTTTTGATAATAGAACCATCGTGCTAATTATTCCAACAACGAGAATCATTACAGCGATAGTGCCAAATTCAGGAACAATTTTTGCTACAGTGTCCATTTTTACAAGTATGTCATCTACTTGTTGATTCACTTCTGATACTGGTGCATCATTACTTATCATACCTCGAAGCTCTTCTCGCATCATTGTTTCAAGTTCATCTACCAATTCTGGATTTGACTCTTTGATTGGTCCTTCTAGAAATTCAAAATTATCCAGATATGCTTTTGTTGCAAGACTCAATGCTGTATCTTTGTCACCTTCAGTATAGGTTACTTTGACTTGATTCAAGAGATTACGAATGTTTTCAACATATGTCAACAGATCTGTCTCTTCAGTCTTCTCACCGATTGCCATACCAAGCTCATTGATTATTCCATTAGCAAATATTGCAACTTGCTCAGGATCTGATCTTTTGTCATATGCATCCCACAAATCAGAATAAAATTCCTCGATTTCTTGTACTTCATGTTCTGGTAAATCAGATTTTATTTCATTAAAGACTTGCTGTGATCTCCATACAAATGCAGAACCATCTTGGAATTCGGCCATCATTTCTATCTGTCCATTTTTTACTCCTTCTTCGTATTCCCCGATTGAAGTCTTTAGTGAGCCTTGCATGAGTTTAACCTTGAATGTGGTATCTTGACTAAGTTCTTCACCTACAATCAAAATTCTTGCTTCCTGGATTATCGCCTTTGCTTCATCTATTGCTATTTGTGCATCTTCTCTTGTTACATCAGAGCCAGTTTTTTTGCCCAAATCCATGAGTGTTGCTTGTATTTTTGCATCAAATTCTGGATTTGCTTCTTTTAGATCTGGTTTCATAGATGCATAAAGTTCTGCAATTGGATGAGTCGCATGAACTAGTGCCAATTCAGCATTGTTATCATCAAGGTTCTGTTCAATTGCCCAAAAGTGTCCCAATGTCTCTTCAAGAGATCCTGCAAATGATAGTTTATCATCATAAGTAGATTCTGCAAGAGCAAATTGAGATGTCAGTACTGTAACTAGTGTTATTGCCACAACTATAGAAGTTGTCGATTTAATCATTAAATTTACAAGAAATAAAGAGGATATAACATGTACAAAGATTCTAGTACATTATTCTAGAGTTTTAGAATTAGTATGTATTTTAAGATATAATATTATTTTACAAATTTTAAAACAAAAACAGAACATAGCATATTACAATCTCATATAACATAAAAAGAAAAGTAAGACCAGATCATAAATTAAATTCTTTATTTTATTTTTTATTGATTTAACTTTGAAGATTTGATTTAGGGTTGCTAGTATTAGGATAAAGATTCAAGATGGGCTCTAAATCAGTTAATGTAATTTCAACTTTACCTATACGACTGCGATATTGTTTTATTTTTTTTCCTTCAGCAGAAATTACAAATTTATCTACTTCTGCAAGCGCCAACTCTTCTAAATTAGATAAAGTTTTGTATACAGTAGATATTGAAATTTTTAATTCATCTGCAATTTGTGTTGCATCTTTTGATTCATTTTTAATTGAAAATAATACAGCACGAGTACATACATTACTTAGAGATTCAATTATTTTTTGCGTAACATCAAATTCGCTTAGTTGAATAATATTTGGGTTTGACATTCAGATCACTAGTTTGGCACCAAATTAAGAACAGGATCAGGTTTTCTGATGGAAATATCCGCCTTGCTTATGCGACTTTTGTACATTTTGAATTTTCTTCCTTTATCAGAAATTAACCATTTTTCTACTTCAATTAGAGTAAGTTCTTCAAGGTCACTTAGTTTTTTATACACAGAACTGAGCGGAATTTTTAGTTTTTCAGATAATTCAGATGCAGTCATTCCCTTTTTTATAATTGAAAATAGGATTGCACGTGACTCAGAATCAGCCAATGCTTCAATTACTTTTTGAGTAACATCGTATTTTTTTAATTGTGGTAATGTCAAACGTCGTGTCAATTAGATTGGAAACAATACAGAGTTATTTAAATCACATCACGTCATTCTCGTTCCAGAGACTTGGAATATCTAATTAAAAGGAATTATTTCTTTATGAGGTTTATAGTGATGCCACAAAGAGCCTAAAATAATACCCAATGAAAGCCAATACAGAGAGACGGTAAATGCAGACATTATTCTAAAATTATTAACTAAATCCATAGGAGCAGCAATTTGGTCAGGATTTTCAGGCATGGCAACAAATGCTATTCCAATAAATGCAGCATATCCTACAAGGGCAACAAGTTTTTTCGTTTTTAGTTTTTGAGACAGTTTGTAAAATCCAACAGCACCAAATCCAGAAATTGCAATAAATATCAAATAAAGAATTCCACGCAAAACTATAGTTTCAGGATCACCTACAGTTGGAGGATTTGCAGGGTATTTCAAAAATGGAATAAAGTAAATTGCTAACCACATTATTCCTGCCAAAACTAGAGCTTTTTTGATATCTGTTTTTCCAGGAAGAGAGTTTCTTGAAAGTGCGAAAATAATTCCAAATAATGCACCAACTGAAATACCAAGAATTCCACCTGCAAGAACTTGTCCGCTCTTTTGCCATGTTCTATACCCATCATATTTTATCCAAAATTCAGGAGTATCTTTTTCTTCACCCGATGCAAACAGATGTTGATTTTCAATTCCAATTGCCTGATCAAGAGAAGGTTCAACAAAGATGAGATTCATACTGCCGTGAATGAGTCCAGCTGCAGCACCAGAAGATATAACAATAAGAATAAAAAGAAATGTTTTCATCAGGT
This sequence comes from Nitrosarchaeum sp., assembly GCA_021414105.1. Classification (GTDB taxonomy): domain Archaea; phylum Thermoproteota; class Nitrososphaeria; order Nitrososphaerales; family Nitrosopumilaceae; genus Nitrosarchaeum. Next base: position 20,290 of record JAIOPB010000044.1, read on the forward strand.
TTAACCCCTAGTGGCAAGGAAAGCCAGCAGCGTGTCTCATATCATGAGTAAGTTCATGGATGTAAAGGTCTTGAAATGCTTCTTCACCATAAACCAGACTAAAGATATGTCCCTGATCAAATCCAACAACAAATAATCCTGCTACAAAAACGATAGCTAATGCCACAATTGCAGTTACCGGAACACCATTCTTAGATACATTGATTTGTCTTGATTGAGACATGTGACTTCTCTTGATTGAATGTATTTAAATTCTTGGACAATTTGTCCAATTAATAAAGAGAAATTATTCACGCTCAAAGGTAAATGTCATTTCCAAATTTGACATACAGGTACTTTTGTGATATTTGATAGAATGAAAATTAGAAAATGAGTAATTCTAAATTTGATTTTAATCATGTGAGATACGAAAATCAGATATCACAGATTATCGAACTATCATTAATAGATCAGTACGGAACAAACGGATACAAATCAATTATCAAAACAATGATGAAAGAATGTGGAAAATCTGAAAAAGAAATTATTGGGAATTACGGGTTATTTACAAATATGGTACAAGTGGTTTTTGGGAGAATCGGAGATACAAAAATTCTTGATTCAATAAAAATGGAAATCAACAAACTTGAAAGAGATAAAATAAACCAAGCAAATACAATAGAAGTTCCGATTATACAAAATAAACAGATGAGATTGCTTATTGCAGATGATGAGCCACATCTATTGAGTCTATATCAAGATTGGCTAAAGTTAGATAACAGACATGTAATAACAGCAGAAAATGGACAAAAGTGTCTAGAAATTTATTGCGCTCATTCAAAATTAAATCAATTACAAAATTATTTTGATGTTGTAATATTAGATCACAACATGCCAGGGTTAAATGGATTACAAACAGCAATTGAAATTTTAAAGGTAAACCCAAAACAAAGAATAATTTTTGCGTCAGGTTATATTGAAAATATAGTATTAGATTCACTAACAGAAATCAACAAGGCAATTGAAGTAATCAAAAAACCATTTTCAATAGAAGCACTAGATGATATGATCAACAATAAAACATTATTAGATAAATTCGAAGAGATTAATTTAAATCAAAAAGAAGAAAATATTTCTATAAGGTATTCAATTGCAATGGAAATTTTAAATAATTATAACCGTAAATAGCAAGACATCTAATTTATCCAATTTATATAGAATTACAAACAAGAAAGATTCTGCGCAAAAACATTCAGGCTTTACAAGATATAGTATCTAGAAAAGGCTCAAGCAAAGTTCTCACATTTAGTATTCCACATGTACTCAAGGCATTACAATTGTTAGCCAAAGAAATATTCGTCAGCAGAGCAACGTTTGGAAAAGAAATTCATCTAGGAGAAGGTGCAGTTAAGACGTTGATTTTACATCTAAAAGAAGCAAAATTAGTAGATTCGACAAAATCTGGGACTTTTCTTACTGAAAAAGGACATAAATTAACAAATCAAATACACAGTGCAATTCCCAAAGAATGTAAAATTAAAAAATGCAGTATCATTCAAGGCAAATACAATCATGCAATTTTGCTCAAAAATTACTCTACTACAATCAAAACAGGGTTAGAACAAAGAGATTATGCAATTTTGTATGGCTCTTCAGGATGCACCACAATGATATATAAAAATAAAAAATTAGTTTTCCCTGGTGATGAAAAAGAGTGTTTTATCAAAGATATGAAAACTGGAAACTATCTTTTAGAAAATTTATGTCCGGACGAAGGAGATGTGATAATAATCTCATCATCAGACGATCCATTTGTAGCAGAGATATCTGCAAAAAACTCTGCATTATGGACTTTGGCATCTGTTTAATGTAAGGAACCTATTTACTAGAAAAAAAGCTCAGCAAAATAATGAAAAAGATCTACTTGTTTGCAATTCCAATAACCATAGGAATGCTAACAGGTATGTTTTTGGCATTTTATCCCCAATCAGAAGATGATTCAAAACTATTGACAGAATCAAAATTAATTCAAAAGGGTTCACCAATTATGGGAAATCCATCTGCAATAATTACAATTGTAGAATGGGGTGATTACCAATGTACTTTTTGTCATAAATTTCATCAAGGCACTCTGAATACAATTAAACAGGATTTTATTGAAACAGGAAAAGTAAAACTAGTATTCAAAGACTTTCCACTTAATGGTCCTGACTCAGTGTTAGCCGCTGAAGCAGCGTATTGTGCTCAAGATCAAGGAAAGTATTGGCAATATCACGACGAATTATACAAGAATTGGGGAGGTGAAAGGACAGGATGGATCACTCATGATTCATTAGACAAATTTGCTACAACAGTAAGTTTGGATTTAGAAAAATTTGATAAATGTCTTGATGATCACAAATATCTAGAAAGAGTAAATCAAATGTATGAATTTGGTAAAGAAATAGGAATTGATGCAACGCCATCTTTTTTGGTTTTCAGCAATGAAAAAATAATCAAAATAACAGGCAATCAACCACTAGAAGTCTTTCTAAAGTCTCTTGATGAATTATAATTTTAGCGAGATAAAGAATTGAATCAACCAAACTTAATATTCGCATAACAGGAAGAAAATACAAATGGAAAAGATCAACATAGAAAAAATAGATTCCGTTAAACTTTATAAAATTAGAAAAATGTTGGAGGAACTATCACAAAAATCAGGTAGAGGGACTGAATTAATTAGCGTGTACATCCCAAAAGGAAAACAGCTACATGAGATTATTAGCACGTTACAACAAGAACAAGGAACTGCAGATAATATAAAATCAGATCTAACAAGATCACACGTTGTAGATTCACTAGGCAAAGTAGTTCAGAGACTAAAACTGCTCAAAAAGACTCCTGAAAGAGGATTGGTGATGTTTTGCGGAGCATTACCACCAGAAGGAGGTGGGCCATTAGGAAGTGAAGTAGTGAAAGTTTGGGAAATTGATCCTCCAAAGGATTTGAAACAATATTTGTACAGATGTGATGATCATTTTCATGTAGACATTCTAAAAGACATGCTAAAAGATGACAACCTAATTGGGTTTTTAGCTATAGATGCCAAAGATGCAGGGTGGGGATTACTGCATGGGGATAAGATAGAAGTTTTATCACAAACAGGTTCTGGAGTAGCAGGAAAGCACAGACAGGGAGGACAATCTGCAAAAAGATTCCAGAAATTAAGAGAAATGGAGCTTTCATATTTTTACAACAGAGTAGCAGAAACTACTAGAGAGTACTTTATCGATATCTATCCTGTCAAAGGATTGATTATTTCAGGACCAGGTCCTACAAAAGAGGATTTTATCAATGGGAATTATTTGGAATACAGATTACAAAATATGATCATAAATACAATAGATGCAGGATATTCAGGAGCGGAAGGGATTAGAGAAGCATTTGCAAAGTCGGCAGACCTTCTTTCAGATTTTAGAATGGTAGAAGAAAAGAAATTAATCGAAGATTTGTTTAGAGAGGTAAACTCTCATTCAGGGTTAGGAGTATATGGATTACGAGATGTTATTGAGCTTCTTAAAAACAATGTAGTGAAAATACTAATCATTACAGATGATACAAACTTAAATCGAGTTGAAGGAAAATGTCGCAGATGTCAACATATTCAAGAAGAAATTGTTGAAAGAAGGGATGTCATTCCAAAAAAGACAAAATTTACAAACAGCCCTTGTCCAAGTTGCAATTCAATGGAAGTAGAAGCAAATGAACAAGATATTGTAGATTACTTGGAATTACTTACAGCAAAAACAGGAAGTAGATTAGAAGTAGTATCAGGAAGTGCAGAACACGGAGTTATGCTATCAAGCTTAGGTAAAGTGGGAGCAATTCTCAGATACAATCCAGGACATGCTAAATAATTAATTCTTTGATTTTTTTTGCTAGAATGAAAAGTTCTTCGTCATTTGATATTGAACGCTTTGTCCAAATTGTTCCTTTGTGATTATATCGTGGAATTATATGAACATGAACATGTGGAATAATCTGTTTTGCAGCTCGACCATTGTTTTGTCCAAGACTAAATGCGTCTGCACTCGTAGCAGTTAAAATGGCATTTGCTATTTTTGGAACTATTGAAAACAAGTCTCCTACGGCTTTAGAATCCATATCAGTTATTCTTTCATGGTGTTTTTTTGGAACCACCAAACTATGACCAACATCTATTGGATATTTGTCCAAAAATGCAACATGTGATGCATCCTCATATAGAATATGACCAGATCTAATTCCAGATAAAATATCACAAAAAATACAGCTCATAACAGAATTGTGATTTTTGATTTTATTTATTGTTTCATCGAACAGTTAATTAGGGCAAATTTTTGAATCTGATTGGCTCATGGGAAGAAAAGAAAGAAAAGAGCGAGAAGAAAAGCGTGATAATTATGCTACAAAACGTTCTTTTGAAAAAAGACGAAATATGCTGATCACAATTGCAGTGTTAGCAGTAATTGCAGTAATTGTAGGTTATTCAGGATGGAAATTTATGAACATGTCACAGACTGCTCCTGGGGGTCCAGAAGGTGCAGGAGTGTTAGGCAGTGAGCACTCACATGCTGCAATGCTAGTCAAAGTTTTTGGTGATACGTTTGACTTTTCATTACCAGCATACCAAATCAAAACAAGTTGGATTCATTTTGAAGGAGGGGATGGTACCACCGTTCATAAACATGCTACAGGGGTAACTCTAGGATATTTGTTCCAGTCATTAAAATTAGGATTAGATGACAAATGCTTTGTCTTTCAAGATGGAAGACAATTTTGTACAAATGAAGATTATACATTGAATTTCTATATCAATGGAGAAAAAGTCAATGATATTAGAAATTATGAGCCTATGGATAAAGATAGAATTCTCATCGTATACGGTGCAGAAACACCAGAAGAAATTCAAGATCTGTTATCACAGTTAAACAATCAAGAGATCATAGAATCATAGTTTTTCAATATTTTTAGTTATGATTCATCAGATTCTTTTATTGTGAATTGTGCCATATTATCAAAAAACATGTAATAGCCACATCGAGTACATCTTAGAACAGTCAATGGAGTAGTTAGAAATTCCTTGTCTTGAAATTGTCCACTTAGTTTAACATCTTCTCCTGCAATTTCTGCTTTATTACTTTGACAAACAGGGCATGCCAGAGATTTTTGTTCCAATATTTTCAGTGGAAATGTTTAGGATTTAAACGCTTTATGATCAATTATATTTTTTACAGTGATAATGTCAATAAAGTCTAAATTATAGCAGACTACATTTGTCATGTTATGGAAATTTCTAGTAGAAATGTTGTGGAAGGAACTGCCAGATCTCCTCACAGAGCAATGTACAAAGCTATGGGATTGACAGATAAGGATTTAGACAAACCATTTGTTGGAGTATGTCATACCGGAAATGAGGCTACCCCTTGTAACATTCACCTTCCAAGATTAGCTCTAAAAGCAAAAGAAGGAGTAAGGGATGGGGGTGCAACACCTAGAGAATTTTCAACTATTGCAGTAAGTGATGGAATTGCAATGGGTCATGAAGGAATGAAATCATCGTTGGTTTCAAGAGAGATAATTGCAGATTCTATTGAATTAATGGTTCGTGCACATCAATATGATGCACTAGTTGGAATTGCAGGATGCGACAAAAGTTTACCAGGAACTATGATGGCAATGGCTCGATTGAATTTACCATCTATCTTTGTTTATGGAGGAACCATCATGCCAGGAATGCTAAACGGTAAAGAATTAACAGTTGTTGATGTGTATGAAGCAGTTGGCGCATATGACGCAGGACAGTTATCATTAGAGGGACTAAAAAATATAGAAAATACGGCATGCCCAAGTGCAGGATCATGTGGAGGAATGTTTACTGCGAATACAATGGCATCAATTTCTGAAGCTATTGGTCTTGCGTTACCAGGTAGTGCAAGTCCTCCAGCAGAAGATGACAGAAGAGAGAAAATAGTGTATGACACAGGTAAAGCATGTGTTAGACTATTAGAACAAAATATCAAACCACGAGATATTCTCACATTTGAGGCATTTGAAAATGCAATTACAATGTTAAATGCAATTGGAGGTTCCACAAATGGAATTTTACACTTGTTGGCATTATCAAGTGAGGTGGGAATAAAATTAACATATGATGATTTTGAGAGAGTTAGAAAAAAGACTCCGCATTTGGCAGATATGAAACCAGGTGGAAATTATGTAATGAATTCACTGGATAAAATTGGTGGCATTCCATTTGTACTAAAAAAATTAGCAGAGAGAAAACTAATTCATGACAATTGTATGACAGTGACTGGAAAATCAATTAGAGAAAATCTTGCATCAATGAATATTCCAGAACCAGTACAACAAATAGTCAAATCAGTAGATAATCCAATTCATTCAGTTGGGACAGCAGTTGTATTGAAAGGAAGTTTGGCACCAGACGGTGCAGTTATTAAAACAGCAGGTGTCGAGATGACAAAATTTACAGGCAAAGCCCGAGTTTATGACAGAGAAGAATATGCATTTGATGCAGTAGCCAAAGGAGAAATTGAAGAAGGCCAGGTACTAGTAATCAGATATGAAGGTCCAAAAGGAGGGCCAGGAATTAGAGAGATGTTAGCAACTACTGCAGCACTTGTAGGTCAGGGTTTAGGTAAAAAAGTTGCAATGGTAACAGACGGTAGATTTTCTGGAGGTACACGTGGATTCATGGTAGGACATGTTGCTCCAGAAGCATATGTGGGAGGTCCAATTGCACTAGTAAAAGATGATGATGAAATTACAATAGATACAGAAACTAACATAATTGATCTTCATGTATCCCCTGAAGAATTAGAAAAGAGAAGAAAACAATGGAATCGACCAAAACCAAACTACACAACAGGAGCATTGGCAAAATACGCAACATTAGTTGGTTCTGCAGCACAAGGGGCAATTACTAGTCCAAATCTATAATTTTAGTTCTTCAAATAATGCATCCCAGTTAATTTTTTCTTGTTCTACAACATAAATTTTCAACAGGGTTTCCCATGCACGATCCAAATCCGTTTTAAATTTTTTAAAACCATTTACACTTGATAATGAAATCAAGTTTTTTGGATTGTATTTTACCTCGTCAAGGGACACACAGTGTATAGTGTCATTTCTAACTTCAAATAGTCTAGACATGTCTCTAGTATATTCAGGTCCAAAAACAGTCCAATCAAGAAATGTTCGAATTTTACGATTTATTGGAATTAAATTAAGAAGATAAAGCAACTCTTTGCTATCATTTTGATTAGAATACAATACTATTCTTAGTCTAATTATCTCATCAAAGAGAAATGCCATTTTTGAGAATGCTAATAAAACACTGTTTCTGTTTTTTGTGACGATTAATTTAGAATCAAAGCCATTTTTTAAAATTCCATCATTTAGGAAATAATGCCTATTTTTATCAATGATGTACAGCCTAGCTTTATGTGAAATTTTTTTTTGTTTCTTTATGATTTCAAGAAAATCAGAAACATTCATGCTACGACAAATAATCCATAATCAATTAAGGATTTTGACAATTTTCAGCAAAGATATCACAATGATCAAATTGTTCACAAGGTTTATAGATCGCCGATCAAAATAAAATTCAGAGATAACAGGAAAAGAAATTACTTATTGAATTACTGTTGTCTACTACAGATTTTCTATGCCTAAAACATCATAGTATGCACGTGGAATCATTTTTTGAGCCTTGAAAAAGACATTGTTAACTGCAGTATCAAGCACATATGTTTTGGCCCAATCATCTTCGCTTCTAATTGAGCGCCCAAATCCCTGAAGTAATTTAGTTAGAGTCTGAGAAGTATACCATAAAGGAAATTTATCCATTTTTGCTTTTGTTCTTTTTTCTTTATAATTAGGATATGGAACTTTGGCGATAATTTGGAATCGAGATAAGTCATCTTTGAGGTCTACTCCTTCCCACAATGAAGAAGAAAGCAAAACACCAGTAGGATCAGATGCATGTTCTGAAATAACCTCATCTTGGGTTTTTCCATCTTTGTTATAGCTATGACAAAGTCTGATTCGTCGAGTATTTTTTGGTGAAAGGTATCTCAAGATTTTTTGACCTCGTGGAACAGATGATGTTAAAATTAAACCTCTTTCACCAGAATGCTCATCCATTATTCTATCAATGGTTTTTATTACTTCAAGTTCATCATTTTCAGTAGAACCATAGCTTAATCGTTTAATGTTTAGAAGATCAATTCTTCTGTGTTCAATTGGAAATGGGGATTTTGGAGTATCAATAAATGCAACATCATCTTGTTGCAATCCCATATTTTCACAAAAACTGAATTTATCAATAGTGGCAGACATGAATATTTGATATTCAGTAGTGAAAAAAGAATTAGCAAATACTGAAACATCAATGGGTTTTACGGAGATTGCTCTAAAATTTCCGTTCAAATCTTGAACAGGATCATTTACTACAAAATTATCCTTGTCAGTGAGAATATCAATTTTAGCCTGAGCAGCTCGATCATAACGTCTCTCTAGTCTTGTAACGGATTCATAATCAGGCTCTTTTTGGTATGAATCACTTTCTTTGATATCTTTGATTTTTTTGGCATATGAGTATGCAATATCGTCAATTAGTTGTATCATTGAATCCAAATCAGCAAAATCATATTTGGCGGCATTTAGACTGCATTCTTCTACTTGACCACTGAATATATCAAATCCAATAAACTGCATTATTTGATCTTCAATTTTATGAGATTCATCAAATATCGAAACTTTTCTATTAAGATAATCTTCAAAGAGCTTTTTGTTAAATTTCATAATTTGAAAAAATGCATGATAATTCCAAAGAGAATGTTTTGAAACAAGAGCATCATATTTTTGATAATAGTAATGGCAAGATTTAGCTTCTTGAGTATTGTCTTCTACTTGTTTGAGTGTAGGCTTGAATTTACAAACTTCAATTATTTCCTTACCATTTTTGTTTATTTTTTCCTGACATTGCCCCTTATCACATGTCAATCCCCATCTCATAGCTTTTCTTGTATTATCTATTTTTTCAGATTCCATCATTTTCAGACATGCAAAATTTTGTTTTCCTTTAACGGGTTTAAGAAATGGGATATCTTTGATATATTGATCCTGAAGATGTTTTGATGCAGTTATGGTAAATGAACTATCAAAATATCTTGAGACAGTTGCTCCCACTAGTGATTTTCCTACCCCAGTTGGAGCGCATAAAATGATTTTTTTGTAACCAGATTTTAATTTCTCTTCAATTTCCAATATGATCTTTTTTTGGATATCTCGTGGAGAAAATTGTTCTGGAAATTTTTCTAAAAGAGACAGGATTGAATCTATTTTTCTTTAATATTAAAAGCATGAAGTTCTAATATTATCCGAGATTTTTTTAATGTAGTTTAATATCTAGTAATATCACAATAGATCATGGAATTACTAGAAGACAAAATGAGAGTGTGGCTAGAAAGTGCCAAATTTGTCAAGGCAATTCCAGGCGTTTATGTTTTGTATAACAGAAACAAAGATGTGATCTACATAGGAGAGAGTAAAAATTTGGAAGAAACGTTTACAAAATATGTAGATACAGGATTTGAAGGAAACGAATGCAAGCAAAAAACCCAATCATATCAACGAGAATTTACAAATAATCCAAAAGAACGACAAATCCAGTTAATTGAAGAGTTCAAAAAGGAGTCAGGGAAATTACCATCTTGCAATACAGAGATAACACTAGAAACCCATTGATTTTCACATAAACTTCTCTTGTTCCAAATTATCAGTATTTTAATCAGGCGTAAATATAGAGAAAGTAATTAATTTAAGATCGACATAAACAAGAAGTGCACCAGTGTTATTATTGCGAGCAACTTTTTGACTCTAAAGAAGCCTTGTATGATCATGTAGAGATTCATTCAGATATTGAAAGAAATCAAGAGATAATGGATAAAAAAAAGAATGCAAAAAAAGGCTAGCCTCGTTTCACATTTCTCAAACTAATAATCACTAAACAAAATTAGAGCAAAGGTTAGAAAATATACATTCAGGAATAGAAATAACAATTTTGAAATAAAAAATATGGAATGGGTCGAAGTTTTACTAAAAAGATCATGTGATAAAACACTAACAAAAGGCGAAGTATTACACAGTTTATTTCACATGATTGAAATAAATGAAAATACATTAGATCAAATACAATTAGACAAACGAGAGTTTGGACCAGAATTAGAGGAGCTAAAACAAACAGAAATCAAAGATTTAAATTTTCATCTAAAATATTATCGCAGTCTTGTTAATTACATCAATTCAATTCCTGAAAATAAAATGATTAAACAAGTGTAAATAAAAAAACAAGACAAATGTAAAATCACATAAAACAAGTCTAGATTAGAGCGTATTTCGTAATTTTTTGAACATAATATCATATTCTTGTTGTTTTTCTACTATCTGCCCGTAATTGGTTTGTTTGTCATACTCTTCTTGTTTTTCAAAAAGATATTTCTCCCATTTTACAATTTCATTTGCAATTAGTAAGCCAGAATCTTCACGGGCAAATTGTTTTTGTTGCTCTGGATTTTGTCCTCTAGTAGGAAATTTTTTTCCATTAAACACATTTTGAATTTGTTCTGTAATTTCAGACCTAAGTAGTTCTGCAAAATCAAAATGTCCTTGTTCATGTTTTAAGAGTTGAGGAGTTGCTTGTGGTTGCCTTACCCAAGAAAGTAAAGGATAAAATTCAGCAATCAACTCAATATTTTCAATAAAGAATTTAATTTGATTACCAATACTATCAGAATTCACAGTCCAAGTATATCGGTATTTGATGGTACTATGAACATCTTCAAATGCAGCAGGATTGGATTCAGCTTGAAAGTCTAACCAATCCAAAAAATAATCCGTAGACCAAGAAATAGTATTATTTTGACTCATGAAATTGTTTGTCATATGTGGGAATAAAATTATTGATTTCTACTATAAAAATTAGCCACGAAATTACGTCAGTTTTAAAAAATAATAACCAAAAAACAATCAATAAAAAATTTAGATTCTTTTTCCATCGCGCCCACTATAATTGCCAAATGATTGAGGTACGTCAAATCCCAGCCACAAATAATTTTCATCTTCTAATAATTGATGTTGTTTTTGATGGGCAACAAGTTGTGCATCACCCCAAGTCCCATCATATAGAAAATTACATTTTTCGACTTTGTTTATTTTTCTGGCACCCTTGCAAATGATTATCAAGATTATTTCAATACATAACAGATTTGAAAATGTTTGGTTCAGAATTAAAGATGTGTTTGACGGCCAATGAATTCTAGGGCATAGTCTGTAAGGCAAACGTAGGAATGCCGTCAAACACGATGACTCGGAAATACTATCTCAAGATAGATTAAAAGAAACAGGGTGTTTAATTTGAAACACAAATCAGATAGATATGCCTAGATTAGAGAATATTTTAGGAAAATTATAGATTTAGGCACAAATGAAATTGAAATGGATCATTTTTTCAAACCACTTTGATCAATTAACACGACATGTTTTATTTTAAGAGTTTTTCAAAAATTAGAGCATACAAAATATTGGAAGCAAGGCTGTTTGCATGTTTGATGGCTTTAACATATCCCCCAAAGGGACAGATGCAAAAAAAGACGTCAGACTTGCTTGCTTTCATTTAAAACTATTAATTTAAGACAAAATCAAAATAATTTGTGAATCTAAAATTTATGATTTCTATGGTGGTTTCAGTAGTGGCATTAATTGTGGGTTTTATTTTATTATACGACATTAAATAGCAAGCAAAAATTATCTGATTTGTATTTACAAATACTGTAAAATAAAAAACTAGTTTTGAACATCAAAATTAGGATGACAATCTAGAATTTCTAGAATGGTATTGCTTTGATTAATTAACTGATTTTGTTGATCAATTAACGAATTAATTTTGTCAGCTTCAGAATTCAATTTATCTAGGAGTCTTTGTGCTTTTTCAAATTCAGCTGGAGGTAAAGTTTTTCCATCATAGTATTCATATTGTTTATAATATTCATCATATTGTGATTTTTCACGTGAGATTTTTTTATCCAGTAATTCAAGTTGACTTCTAATTTCATTGTCTTGATCAAGTAGAGATTTTTGTCCAACATAGAGTTCTTCAAATTTTTTAGGTACAATAAATCCCTGTGAATCAAAATCAGCAAGTGGTAATTCATCTGAATACATTAGGTGAGTTTTATCAGCACTGTGTCCTAATCCAATGGCATGACCTATCTCATGCATTATTATATTGGAAACCATGTTTTCATCATTTTGAACATAATTACCGCTACAATCTTCATTACCTACAGAAATATCCAACACACAATGATTCAAGATTCCAAATAATGTCGAATTACAAGTAGCCAGACCAGAATGAGTTTTAGAGGCATATACTTGCCATCTAATCTCAATGTCAGGATCATCTGACTCTACAAAATTCAAATTGGGATTAAGTGATTTCCAGGCATCAAGGGCTTTATGTAATGCATTTAATGGAATTTGGTCATCAGGGAGATTTGGAATTGCTTGAATTGAATAATAGAGGATTTTTTGCTCGTTTTTAGGTACAATTTTAGATAATTCCTTAACTTTTTCAGAAGATTTGATCAGTTCTGTAGGCATATCAAATGGCAATAGATTTGCATACCATATGTATCCCAAAATACCGATTATCAAAACAGCTGAAAATAATAATTTCAATAAAAAAAATTATTTGTTGCAATAAGTAAAACTTTCTATGTATTAACAAGTCACAGCATTAGACAAAACTAAAAATTAAAAATGTAGGCATAAAAGGAATCAAAACTAATCATAGAGGAATTTATTCAAATATAGGAGCAAAAAGGAAATGTATGGGCAAAAAAATTGATGAGGAAAGACATCAAGAACTACTAAAACAAAAAGAAGAACTAGAAAACAATAGGCCACATGACATTGATGCAATGAGAAGATGGAAACATTCCATGGGTAAAATCCTAGAGGAACTAGAATTGTTTAAAAAATAACAAAAAAGTTGTTTGTTTCAAAGTAGACAAAGAATTTAAAATTGAGAAACTCTTATTTTGATAAACCAAAATAGAAAACTAGATGCAAAAATACAAAGTATGCAACATTACATTAATTTCAATCACAACAGGATTGGATATAAGTGACTCCCACATGATATGGCTTTGATTCTCACATAGGTGAAAAATTTGACTGAATGCCCTACATGTAAACTAGCCATGGAATCACATTCTACTGCAGAATTAATGGAATGTTGTATGAAACAAGTTGGAGATGATTTTATTGAGGAAGACAAGGGCATATGCCCTAACTGCAAGCACTCCATCAAAAAACACTCAGATAAAGAACTTGCAGAATGCACATTAGCATTTTTAAAATCAAATATCAAAAACTAAAATAAAATACAATACTAAAAAATTTAATTTGCCATATAAGATAAGCATAAACAACAGTCTAGTTGATTCAAAATATTGGATAAATTAACTGCCGCACTCATTGAAAAGTATTCGCCCATGTGGACAAACAAACAAGTTTGGGAATATGAACAAATTCATGAAGAAATAAAATTCGATGTAATGTATGTGAAACCTGGAAATAAAGAAGAAAGATCATGGAAATCAAAACTAGCGTATCCAGATAGCAATATTAGAGAAATCATAGTGAGCACGTTTGAGTATCTTGTAGAGGATTATGAATTATGGATAACAAATTCCAAGAATAATCAGAGAAAATTAGATGAATCATTAATTCCGTATCTCATGGCAGTGATAGTAGATACAATGATTGATGAAGAAATTTGTTTAAAATTTAGAGAGGACAGTAATTGCCTGATAGTAGCAGTTGATTCTCATGCAGACGTCATAGATTGTAAGGAATTCTTTGAGAGATTTTACCATCTAGCTACGGGTTTCAATTACAATGTAAATACAGGAATTCCAGATGACGAAACGGAAGCAGAAATCTATCTGACAAGATTACAAGAAGAGTTTGATGAAAAAATGAAGACAGACCTAGGAGACAAATATCTTCCAGGAAATAACGATCCAGATTCAATCAATGCAAAATAACCAAAACAAATCACTGAATATTTTTGATGAAATTCAATTATTTTGTAATTCTAAATAGAATAAAATTGTGTTCCGATCAATATCCATTTTGTCTAATTTTTTTACATCAACGTTGGAAATTCAAGTAAATCATCATTTGCATTATGGCAGCAAAGAAAAAAGCAGCAGCAAAAAAAGCTTCAAAAAAGAAATAATCAAGTGAAGCAAATTTTTTTCTTTTAACTTCCAATTTAATACTTTTAAAACAATCCAACACATATTGTAATGTTCATCATTGGCATTGACTAAGGATTCGCTATTTGTTAATCTTTAAGTGTATAAAAATTAGAAATAAAATAGCACATGGAACATACTAAAGAATGTGAATACAGAAATGCTCATGATATGATTCATGCTAATTGCTTTTGTAAATGTCATAAAATTATAATGATGGATTCAAGGAAGATGGACTCAAAATCCTTCTGACGATATAGGTTAAAAACAGCAATTGAACTAAACTCTAAGCTCTTTATTGATGAAAGATTAATGCTAGTTGTTAATTGGCTAGATTGGGAAATGACCAATACCCACAACCTCTTTCAGACTAGAGCAGTGAAGCTCGTCATTCAGGTCTGACACATAGGTCTTTGATGCCAGTTAGCTTTTCAAATGACAACTGCACTGACAACTATCAATAATACATCGATGTTTTTTACAATCAAGACAACGCTTGCTTCTACCAGTTTTCATTCTTAGTTCCTCAATTCTTCTTGCCTTTTCACTCATGAAAATCAATATCAGATGAATTCAAAAAGTCTTTAGGTTTTGTTGTTCCAAGTCCTAAAATAGCAGCAAATCATGGAAAAAAATATGCCAGAAAAGAGACCATTTAGAAAATTTGGCAATAGATCATCACGACCAAAAACACAAACAACCGAAGACAAAATCAGGGATTTTATTTTACGTAATTCAAAAAATGGCTATTACACCAAAGTTTCAACGCTTTCTTACAAATTTGAAATACCAGAAGATAAAGCATGGGAAATTGTAGGCATGCTTTTGACAGATGGAACCTTAGAATCAATTCATGATGAATTTACTGGTGAAATGAAGCTGTGCGAGGCAGGAAAAACATATCTGATTATGAATCTAGAGCAACAAAGAAAAAGACAAAAATCACAAGAATTCAAGAGTAAAAAACAAAAATCAAAATAGAATAAACAGTGGATTGTTAATCAAAGAAAAAGCAATCTTTAATTTTACAGCAATTTACAAAAATTTGTGAGGCAGTGTAAAATTTGCGGAACGCCTTTAGGGAAAGAACCCACAACTCAACAATTAGAAGAACATTGGAAAAAACATCACAGTTGGCATTGGCAAATCAATCAAGACAAAACACCTGAAGACGCACTGTTAAAGAAAAAAATAGAATAAAGAAGCCTCTTTATTTTAGATAACATACAGAATTTTATGGAATTTATGATTACCATATTTCATTTTCATAAG
>JAIOPB010000045.1 GCA_021414105.1 Nitrosarchaeum sp.
AGACATTTCTTTCAATTATCTTATCCATATCGTAAATGTGTTCAATGTCAACTTTCAAACCTAATTTTGATGCTGCATCCTTGGCTCGTTTTTCAAGCTCTTTGCATTTTGAGCAACCGCTTCCAAGGATTTCAATTTTCATAAAATAGATGATGTCTAGGGATTCTTAAATTGATTTACTAATTTTCAATGCTGAATTTACTTTACGATTAATACTGGAATCTTTGAGTTGTGCACTACTGTATTTGATACACTTCCAAGGAGCATTTGCTTTACCACACCGCGTCCACGCGCACCAATAACTATGAGATCAAATTTTTGTTTTTGGGCAAAATCAATGATCTTTTTTGCCTCATGCCCAAACAGAATCTTCTTTTTAAAACCAACAGTATTTTTTGTAACTTGGCTTTTTGCAGTATTGAGGAATTTTTCTACTTTTTTTAGTTCATTTTGTGTTTGAGGTACATAGATCAAACTTGGATTGTCATAGGCAACGCGTAAAACATACAAAGCAGTTATTGAAGCATCACACTTTTTTGCAAGATAAATTGCCTTTGTTAGCGCCTTAAACGAGTTCTTTGAGCCATCAATAGGGACAAGAATGTTTTTGATTACTTCCATAGGTGTGATTTTACCAACTTGAATTTAACTTGTTTTCTAATTTATCAGTCATAATAATTGTAAATCCAGTGTTTTTAGATCCACGTAATATCATCAAATTAATTTAGAATAAATAAAATGAATAGTTTTAGGAATATAGATCATACTGCATTTTCATTATGATTTTCATCATAGTTTTCATATGTAGTCAGTTCAACCGTCCTTATCTATACCCCAACACAATCATGCTCCCATTACAATTTGAACTCTAGTCACAACAAAATCAAAAATTAGTTAATTTTAGATAACAATTTTTGTTGAATTTGAACCAAGTAATTTTTGAGAAATTCGGTTTTATTTATAAATAAAAGGAGTGGGTATCAAACCGATTTGACAGAACTCATCCCCGGCATACATAAATTATTTTAATATGGATTTACAGATTTGTTATTTTCTTCCCAACAATTACATTCTCTTTAGGTACAATTAGGACAATCATAGGGGTATCACTTGTTTTGTATTCTGAAGGAAGATAATTACAACATGAATCTTGTCTCAATCAATTTTTCTCGTAAACATGTTTTTCAAATATGATAATTACAGGTTCCATGTCTCTTTGTAAGACATTCTGCATGTTTTATGCAGTTAATGAGATCATAATGTACGATTTGCAGAAGTATGAATTAACAAATAATTAAAATACAATAATAATCACATAAAATAGTGGAACATTGTGAATTTTTGATGGAGGTTTTGAAGATGGAACAATCAATTAGATTTGCAGGTATGTATAATGATAAGTTTGAAAAAATTGTGGATAGTTTTCAACCAGGCACAATATCTCATTTAAGTATGGACGAAATGCAGAATTCGGTACGCTATGATATACGACGATGGGAAACTTACAAAATGTTTCATGCCCAGCTAGGAGAAACAAAGTATGCTATGGTAAAATATGAAAAAGCTACTCTCTTGACGTTTTCACTTAATGAGGGAAAATTTTTACGAATTAGCATAGAGCCTGATACAGATTATAAAATGGTAATCGAACGAATTCAAAATTTGATAGCAAAGAATCCAAAATTAAAATAAATTTAATTCGTATTTAATCTTAATTTGAAAAATTAGCCGTAATTGTAATGAACACCTTTTTCACCCCGTGGATGTCTCCATTCTGTTTTCTGCGAGCAAGTGCCACAGTCTAAACATCCTTCATACTGTAGGATTATTTTTCCGTTTTCTTCAGCATAACATTTTGCAGGACATAAAAGAGGGATTTTTTTCATAAACTCATTAGCTGTATCCAATAGTTTAATGTGAGAAATGTGGTCGTCATTGTAACTTAATTTAGAAATTCGATCACCAATTAAGGTAGTTTTTGGAAAATATGATGTAGATACAATTTTTCCTAGTCTTTCTGCTAGTTGTATTGGAACTTTTACGTATGTGTCTTCTGTTTCAATCATCGGTAAAAGTTTGTCATAACCAAGAATGTTTGCAAACTTTATTGCAATTCCTCTAAAAGTGTTACTTGACATCATTTTCATAATTGGACCATAACGTGAACCGATGATGTCTGATGGAACATCTTTTGCTGCATCAAGAAATATTTTCAAATAATCCTTGTCGATTTGCTTCATATCTACTGTGTATGGACTTTCATCAACTAATTGAGAATAATATTCCCCAAGATAACTTTCAGAAAAATCATTCTTATCAAGAGCTCTTGCTACTGCATTGGCAGCTAGAACTCCGTCGTCTATTCCAACATTTAATCCTTCAATTCTTGGACCTATAAAAATTCCTCTTCCTGCTGCATCGCCAACAAACAAAATGTTTTTGAAAAATGGTTTTTCCATTCTACATCGTTTACCGTCAGGAATTAATTTTGCTCCATATTCTGATTCTACATGTTTAATTCCAAAAGTTATTCCAAATTTTTCTGTCATTTGTTCTTCAAGGGAGTCTAATCTGGCTTTTACACCATCAGGATCTTCACACTCAGAAGTAAAGTAATATCCTCGAACGTCATTCCAATCTTTAATCAATTTTGCAATGTCAAAACGTGTTTTAAGCTGTTCTTCTTGTGGCAAGCTCTTGTCTGGTTCTTTTGTAATTGGAACGGTGTCTTTAATTAATTCGCTGACCATTGGGTTGTTTAGTAAAGCATCAATCAACGTGTATGGTTCAATTGGATTTTTTAGCAGAGAATCAAAATGATAAACAGCGCCTATGGATAATGTATCATGGTTAGTGTATAGAAATCCTCCACCGATATGATTCAGTGTGACGTCTCCGGCAAAAAGGTGTGCTGCGCCTTCTCCTGAACTTATCTCAAATCGCTCATTGATTATTTTTTCAGGTAATTTGATTATTACTTTAACTCCTTGATACAATTGTGTAGGATTGAATTTTGATCTAGCTCCAACCATCTCTGCAATTTCTGAATTAACACCATCAGCTGCAATAATTGCCTTGACTTCAAATGCATCAAGCTCATCAGTTTGTATGATTGCTCTCCCTTCGTCATTCCATGTAATTGATTTAACATGAACCCCTGGAATTATTCCCCCACCAAATTTATGTGATGCCTCAGTAGCTTGTTTTGCAAACCAAAAATTGAGTTTGTTCATTAAAACTGTACATCCGAAATTGGATTGGTAATCATGTGCAGCCGTAAGATCCATCGAATAAATTTTGTCTTTGGATGTAGAATGAAGAATATATCTGGTGATTTTTCTTTCATAAGGTGCGTCTTCTAAGAAATTATTGTACAGATCTTCAACATTAGTCACTTTACCTTTTTTTGGTTTTTTTGAATAAAGAATTCCTCCTGATATGTTTTTAGAACCTATTTTATCTCCTGCTTCCAATACAATTGCTTGCTTTCCAAGATTGGATAATTGTTTTAGAGCAGCTAATCCAGAAGAACCTCCACCGATGATTGCTACATCATATTTTTCCATTCTATTTTACCTGTACTGTGATTTGCTGTTTTTTGAGTTCCTCGGATAATAGAGGAAGGACATCTTCCATCCTACCTTTGAGAAAAATATCAGACACATCTCTTATAGGAGCATTTTCGTCCGCATTGACTGAAATGACAAACTGTGAATCTTCCATTCCAGATACATGCTGCATTGCTCCACTTACTCCAAATACTATGTATAACATAGGGCTAATTTTATGACCACTAGTTCCTACAACCCGAGCTGGAATCATATACTTAGAACTAATGGCAGGACTTGCTGTGAAAACATTTTTTGCAATAGGTAGAGATATGCCAACTTGGGCATTGAGTTGTTTTGCAAATTCTTCAATAAGTTTGATGTTTTTCTCTGGTGCATCTTGGATTCCACGTCCAAATCCAACAACTGTTTTGTAGTTATCAAAATCGATTTCATTTTCTACGAATTTTTGACTTAACACTTTGATTTTCAAGTCTTCCTCATCAATTTTTGGTGAAAATTCGATTACCTTTCCCTTTCTTTCTGGATCTGGCTTTATGGGTTGAAATGCACCTGGGATAATGTTGCAAGATTGAGGTGAATACTCTCGCATTGAAAGATTTTCGTTGATATTGTCAAGACAGAGAATTGTAGTCCATAAAAATCCAGAAAAGTCGACACGATACATTTCCAACGTTTTTTTGTAAACGATGTGCTTACCACCTGTTTTTACTGGATGACTGATATCTAAATCAGAGATTATAAGTTGGTTCACATCTGATGCTAAACCTGAATCTAATTCTGCTAAAACTGTAGAGGATAAATGTCGTCCAATTCCATCTGCTGCAAAAAACATGTATCGTGGTCTTTTAAACTCCATGGCATATGCAGGTTCAATTTTTGCGGCAGTTTCAATATCCAAACAAATTTGACAAATTACCTTGGTGTGAATTTTGTTTATCAATGCAGCAACTTCTGGACGATCTACTATTACTACTGAATCAGCACCATGTTCAATCAATATTTGAGACAAGTGTTGTATGTTATGTCCCAAAAGAACGGCAACAACTTTTTCTTTAGAAGAATATCTACTGTTAAAATCATCAAATAATCTTCTTGCTTCTCCTAGCATTTCAAGGCTTACAGGGAGTAATTTTCCATCAATGTGTTCTATGACCACGTATACATGACGATAATCTCCCTCTGTCATTTTATCACCATTGCAGAAAGTGCCTCTTTTATTGCGGTAACTGTCTGTTGTATGTGCTCAGGATTAGAACCATCTAGCACTTTGGCATTTCGTATAGCTTTTCCTTTTGGTACGCGCTGTACATTATATACAATTGTTGGCGAACCCACAAGTCCTATGAGTGTTTTTTCAGCACCTAGTCCCTCACGATTAAATGTTTGAATATATTTTTGATAATTTTGAGATTTTTCATGTGCCTCTTTTTTATATTTTTCAGCAGACAGTCTTAAAGAAACAGTATTGAAATGATATTTGTATGAAGGATCAATGGCGATAAAAACTGGAAGAGGTGCTTCTATTTCTTGAATAATTTCTGGAACGCCCCGTAAATTCAACAAACGTTTTGCAGTTACCGTTCTTTTTTCTAAATCTACATCGTAACTAATAACATTGCCAAGAAATGTTAGTCCTAATTTCCATGCAATTTGTGGACCTGTCTGACCTGTTTCTCCATCTGTAGCTCGATGTCCTGAAAACACAATATCCATTTTTCTTTCCATTTGTCCTTCCATTTTTTCAACCCCTTTTTTTAGAACTTCAGCAGTACCTATGGTATCTGCACCTGCAAAACTAGGATCATTATACAAGTGAAGAACATCGGCATCGCAAGTTTCCATAGCTATCTGTAAAGCATTGTTAGCTGCATGACCACTCATGCTACCGACAGAAATTTTTGCACCGTATTTGACCTTTGCATAAAATGCTGCCTGTGTAGCGATTTTACTATGTGGACCCAAGGTATTCTTTGTTTTACTTCTGTTAAGTGTCCCATCAGGGTTATAGCTAATACTACCTGCAGACAAATCAGGTTCTAATTTAACTACTACGGCTAAGTTGAGTTCGGCTATGCGGTTTTTTTAAAAACTCAGTTTATAAAAGTTAGTTAACATTGGTAACGTCATTTTTACCATCACATTTTAATTTTTTTCAAAAATCTAATGCAACAAACTAATTTCCAATACACCACATACATGAAGAAAAATTCATAGATTTTGCATTTTCTAATGTATCAGGAGTAAAGTATTGTCTATCTTGTAATTTCATCTCTACAATCTTACATTCTTTTTTCATGTTGGCTAAATGATGTACAAGAGTGGTTTGTTTATCACCTAGAAAACCAGCCATACTAATCATTCAGTTTTTTTCAAATGTGTCTTTTCATGAACAAGCACATTCTCAAATGTATCCATCCATCCTTCCCAATGAAAAGTGCAATCCTTGCAGTTATACTTCATTTTATTTTTCTTCCTGCTCAAGTTTCTTTTTTTCAGATTCTTTGAATGCGTTTACATCATCAGATGTCTTTTTTTGATTTCGTTGCAATTTTGCAAATAGTTTTTTTAACATACCTAGTTAGGCTACAACTAGGATATAAGGCAAGAATTTTCATGATCTGAGTTTTCAAACGTAGCTGAGTAGTTAATTCAGTCCTTCCTAATAGATATGCAAACTCACACCACTACGTTACTTGTATTACCTCAACGCTGTTTATAGAGATTCCATATTTTACCTAACAAATACGAACTACATTCACTTTTTTGCAATTATCAAATCTACTTTATAGTTTAAAGTTGTGCGCGGATTTAGTTTTAGATTCCAAGTCAGATAAGAAGGCTTTTTTGTCTTTACAGCAATAGTAAACCCCAATTCTTCCAGATTTGCTCTTAATGCTAATTCATCAAGCGGTTTTTTGACAGAATTTTTTCCTCTATCAAAATCATAAGGATCAGAGATTACAAAGTTACCTTTGAGAAGTTGTTTGAAAACATGTTGCAGTAAATCTTTGGGTTCTACTAATTCTAAAATATTTAATGCTAAAATCAAATCAAATTTTGTTTTGCCAAAGACATCAGACATCAAATCAGCAACAAAATAATCCAAATTGTCTTTTTGTGTTTTTTTTGCAATACTAATTGCACTAAAGGATCTATCAATTCCAAATACATTTTGATTAGAATCTGCAAGAAAACTACCCAAAATTCCAATAGAACAACCATATTCTAAAACAAGTTTTGATTTTGGTATAGCATCTAATTTATTTTTAATTATAGAATAAAATTTAGATTTTTGACTATTTTGATAAATTTTACTCCATCTTTCTTCAAGTGTTGTTCTATCATCAGTATTTCGTTTAGAATTAGACAGTGAATGTTTAAGAAATTTCTTCATTTTATCATGAGATACAGAATTGTATAATTTTCCTCCCAATACCATACGTTCAGAAATATATTTTGAAAAATCATCCCAAATGATTGGAATTTTTTGAATTATTGGAAAATACAATGTACATTTTTTGCATTCTAAAACTCCTTCTTCAATCTCTGTTTCTTTTTTAAATACATCAAGTTCTAATTTGGAACCACATCTAACACATCTTAGAAAATTTAGACTGAATTCATGCATTTTTGTATATCAAACTAATCAATTTGGAACTAATAATTTCTTTTAGATTCTAAAGAATAATGTTAAATGTAGTATTTTGACGATTTTATGCGAATTGGGGGAATTTGAAGAATTTGCAGAGGCATTATTTGGACAATTGGCTGTGGAAATCAATGAGGAAAAAGAAATTGCTAAACTAGCAGACAGGGCAAAAGATGATCTTTCATTTAAGGTGAAATTTGAAGGGTTAGAAAAAATAGCTCAAGAAGTCTTCCCATTACTAAAGAAAAAAGTTGAGGAATTTTTAGGAGTTAAAATCTCAGATGATTTGAAGATAGAGTTTCCAGATCTTACAGAATTAAAAAAATTAAAAGGTGAAAAAGTATTTTCAGATGAAAAATCAAAAGAATACGTAAGAGAGTTATTTGATGCAGTTGCAAATGAGGATCAAAAGAAAATAGCAGAACTGATGAAAAGAAACACTGCAAAATATCTTGTATATTCAACATATGCCATTCAGTACATCTCAAAGATTTCAACTACCTATGGAGATTATTTGGATTCTGTAATTTATCTAAACAAGTTTGTGCTTTCCAGATATCCTCAAATTATTTTGCACAAACAAGGAGAGCCATATGAACCGAGATTTGCAAATGTCAATTCAGGTTATTTAGGAGCAGTAAAGATGACTGTTTTGGAAGAACAGATCCATTCAACACAAGAAAAATTACAGCAATTAAACAAAAATGCAGCAACACAAGTCAATTTGATTAACGAAGAATTAGCAGGAATAATTCTAGAATTAGATAATCAAACAGTGAATAATCTTTCAGAGTATTTACAGCTTCAAGCTGTTCCAGATGATTTTCCATTTGCAAAAAAAGCAAATCTGTTTTTTTTCTTGAATCCGGATCATTTCTTAATTGAGCAAATCGGTCCAGATGTAATGACTTTCACACATGTGGAAGTAGATCCTAAAATTTCAGCTGCAATTCCACAATTGTTAGATATTTACAAAAAATGGCTAATTCCAATTCAACAGCATCATGCAGCTTTTACAATAATGGAGGGAATGGCAGGATTTGCCATAGAAAACATACTAAAAGACGATAAAGATTTTCAAAATTATCTAGCCACCTTTATGGGCACAGATTTCTCATCATATCAGGTTAGAAAAAACATGGGAAGAGACTTTACAAAAAACATCTATGAGAAATTAGGAAAAAATGCATTCAAAAAGTTAATGGAAATACCACCTAATACAAGAGAAATAAAAGAGCCACAATTATACCTGAATAGGATAAAACAATAACAATTGCAAGAAAAATTTGACCCCCTAGTTGCAGAATGGCTTTCATTTGTGAAAAATCCAAACTTCAATCTAGTTGAGAAATGTCTCAAATTTGCTCAAATTCTAGAATATCCTGATTTAGATGTTGAAGAATATATTCAGAAAATTGCCATTATCGGAAAATCATTAAAAGAGTCAATCAGTGATGTAAAAAATCCCACATATCTGATTTCAATTTTAAATGAGCATCTTTTTCAAAATTTAGGTTTTAGTGGAGATAATGATGATTATTACAATCCAAAAAATAATTTTTTAAATGAAGTAATTGATAAAAAATCAGGACTGCCAATAACAATTTCCATACTATATGTTGAAATTGCAAAATTTGTAGGATTGGATCTTAAGATAATCGGATTTCCAAGTCACATATTGGTAAAATATAATGAAGAAATGATTTTAGATCCATTCAATGATGGAATGTTGTTAGATGTAGATGATCTGCAAGAAATTTTAGATGAGAATTTTGGAGGAGAATTAGAATTTAAACCAGAGTTTCTTGATGAGATAGGGCATGAGCAGATTCTTGTAAGATTAGCTAGAAATTTAAAAAATTCCTATGTTCAGTCTTTTGTTTATGATAAAGCATTGAGATGTACAAATATGGTTTTATCGATAGAACCTAATTCGCCAGATGACATAAGGGACAAAGGAATACTAGAAGAGAGAATATTAAATTCAGATGTCGCATTGGAATATTTGAATAAATATTTAGAGATCAACCCAAACGCAGAAGATGTTGATTTCATTTTAGAACTAATAAGAAGTATAAAGACAAAAAATTAATCAATAATAGAACTGATATCTTGTCCTTTTTTGATCATCGATATCTCGTGTCTGGCAATCTTGTTTCGTAGTGCTCTTTTAAGAATATCAACTTCGCTTCTAAGTAATGCAATCTCATCTTCGAGTTTTGCTACTCTTTCATAGATTGTTTCAGCTTCTGAACTCATAATTATCTATCATAAAAAATTTGTCTTAAAAAGTTATGGGTAATTATTTTGATGAGCTAGTTAGTTTTTTGAACTATAATTCAAATTCCTGACGACATTTCTCACATTTTCCTCTCTCTTGACCAGGTGGACCAAGAAGGAAAACCTTACCTATTGTCTTACATAATGGACACATTCCAGTTGTTGCGTTTTTTGGACCAGAGCGTATAATTTTTTGAGTCTTTCTACGTCCCATTATACTTACAACTAAAACCGGTCTATTAAATTTAATTTTTCAATGGCGCGGGGAGAGGGATTTGAACCCACGAGTCATTGCTGACATGGGATTAGCAATCCCACGCCCTACCAAGCTAGGCGATCCCCGCACAGATTGCCTTGAATTAATCTGTAAATAAATTCATTCGTCGCCAAACTGGTGATAATTAGTCACAATATCGTCAAGGACCATTCTTTTTCCACCTACAATTTTTAGATCTACACTAACAGATTTGTTGGAAATAGTAATGATATTGTATGTATTTTCAAACAATCCCCTAACTCTTTCCGATGTTGCAGTTCCGGCATTTACTACCATTAGTTTTCCAAAATTCCATTCCCATGGTCGATGTTTATGACCACATAAAACTAGATCAACTCCAGTATCCAATATGGTTCTTAGAACATCTCCTGCATCAACGACAGTTAATTGATCAGAGCCAGTATCTGGAATTGCTATAAGGTGATGATGCATTGCCAAAATCTTTACTTTGTCTTTGTATTTTTTCATAGTTCTCTCTAACCACAAGTTTTGACGATATCCTACCTCACCTTCATTTCTATCAGGACGTGCAGTTCCAAGGGTCACTAAAACTACATCATCACTTAATTCATTTATTGCCTCAAATGGAAAAAATTTTTTGAATAATAAGTAACCAGTGTTTCGGTAGTCATGATTCCCACTAATGGCGATAATTTTTTTTGTATTAAATTTTTTCAATAATGTCGTACATTTTTCATATTCTTGCATTAACCCCTCATTTGTCAAGTCACCAGTGACAACTATCACATCGGGATGAAGTTGATTCACCTCATCTACAAGTTGATCAAATTTATCTTGAAGAAATTGAGAACCAACATGAAGATCAGATATTTGTACGATTAACATTTTACTTATTGCAATCAAATCATCTAATAAACTATCTCCATAGAAAAGATATGAAATAAATTCTAAAAAGTCAAGGTAGAATTAAATAATAAGCACTTCAAAATCTCGCAGTTTTGAGCAAAAAAGCTGCAGTAATGAGAGGAGATGGGATAGGACCCGAAGTTGTAGATTCTATGA
>JAIOPB010000053.1 GCA_021414105.1 Nitrosarchaeum sp.
AGTTCTATGTTTGCCGCAGTTTGTGTGATATCATTCCAAACCTCACCTGTTAAAATCACATCTTCACCTTTTGGAACTACTTTGGTATTCCCAATGATTCTTGTAACTCTTGCTGATCTCTCGCCTTGGAAATTTTCAATCAAAATAGTCTTGTCTTGAACCTTTACAGTAATTGGAAAGTGCGCAAATACTATTTTCATTTTAATTGTATAACCTGTAATTAGACCTTCACAAATATTTCTGATAATTGATCTTGCGGTGTGTAGTATTGAATAGTCTCTTTTTCTATAACCTTGCGATTTGAGTATTATTTTTCCGTCTTTGACTTCTATGTTGACTGGTATGTATCTGAAATTTTTGTATGTTTTACCTAATGGACCTTGAAAATGCAACATACGTTTTTTTAACGTAACATTTACTCCTTTAGGAATTTCCAATATTTCCTGGAATTTTTCAATTTGCTCAGTAGACATATCCTATCAAAAATCCTCCCAATCCTTTGTTTACAGCTTCATGATGTGACATAACCCCTTGGTTTGTTGTTACTAACAGCATTCCACGGTTATATGCTGGCAGATACTGCTGCTCCCAATCATTATACTCTTCATTTTTTACTTTAAATCTTGGCGAAATTGCGCCACATTTTGTAATTTTTGCTAATAATCTTATTTTGAATTTCCCGCCTCTTTTATCATCTATGTGTTCAAATTCTCCAATGTATCCATCTTTTTGAAGTGTTTTTAGGACCTCAATACCTAATTTTGAAGTTGGAAGAATAATACATTCACTTTTTCTTCTGGCTTCATTATTGTATAATGTGACAAATAGATTTGCTAAAACATTTTGTGCTGGCATGATTATCACATATTTTTCCTAAACCCTAAAGATGTTGCTACTTCTCTGAAACATCGTCTGCAAATCATTAGATCATATTTTTGAATTACAGCTGTATAGTCGCCACATCTTTTACACCATTTGGAGCCTCTACCAAAATCATGTTTCTTTCTACCTGTAGCTTCGTACGATCTATCTTTTGCCATTATACTATCGTCACTCCAAACTCCTTAACTAGATAATCCTTTGCTTCTTGGTTTTTTATTGTATGTGATTTTCCAACGCTTGCTTTGTGTTTACTTCTTTTTCTAATCCCGTATCCTGGTCTAGTTAGTGTTACTGAAATTCCAAGACCCAAGATTCCAACTTGTGGGTCATATTTTACACCTGGAATGTCTATGTGTTCTTTAATCCCAAATGAAAAATTACCAAAATTATCAAAAGATTTTCCATTAATCTGATTTCCCTTTGATTCAAGTAATCTTTTGAGTAACTCACGTGCATCTTTTCCCCTAACTGTAACTGCAACACCTATTGGTTCTCCTTGTCTTACTCCCCACTCTCTTTGTGTTTCTTTTGCATCACGTGCACATGATTTTTTACCTGAAATGTGATCTAGTGCTTTTTTTGCTACTTGTATGACATCTCCTGATTTTCCTAGTCCCATATTTAGAACAACTTTCTCTAAAGATATTTTTTTCATTGGGGATTGTATTAGTTGGGACATATGATCACTTTATTTGAATTATAGGCTCCTTTTTTCCTATTGCCATTATGATGTCTGTTGGAATCTCAATTTTTCTCTCTCCTAAAATTAAAACTGCTCGTCTAGGTAGAATAAAAGTTCCCTCTTCTATTGATTCAATTTTGCCGATTTGTCCTGCGTTAATTCCACGTGTTACCAAAACTTGTGAATCCTTTTCTAATTTTATAACTTCAAGAATTTTTTGATCTGGAATTTGTATTAAACACGTATCTCCAACATTTACTTTGGTATCTGAAATTGTTGAACGACCATCATGAAATCCTATCTGCGTTTTACCTTTGCTGATAGTTGTTTTACTTGTAACTCTAACTAATTTTTTTGCTTTTTCTGACTCTTTAATTTGTAATGGTTTTAGTAATTTTCCTTCCATTGGGACTAGACGATATATTTCTGGAACATTTTCTAATTCTACAACATCCATCAATCCAATTGCATGATGAAGTGATTTTCTGACAACCCCGTCAATTTTGACTTTACCTGTATATATTGCAGCCTTTGCTTCTCTTAAAGTAGTTACAATTTTTAGTACATCTCTGAGAAATATTGCAGTTGGTACCGAATACTCTTTTTTGTGTGGTCCTGGTCTAACTGTAATTACAAATCTTTTGTCTTTTCTTCCAATTCCCCAAAATTGTGGGGCCATTTGTCTTTTGAGCTTCTTACTTCCAGATATGCTTACCATTATTTTTCAACTTCCTTTTTTTGTTTCTTTGTTACTTTTGTTTCTTTAGTTGTGTTTTCTTTCTTTGTTGTTTTTTCTATGACTGGTGGTTTTTCACTTGGTTTTTTTCCTTCAAGTTTTGCAATTCGCCATTTATCCTCTGTATTCAAGCCTGTAACCAGAAGATTTGAGGTGTGAATATACACATCAAATTTATCGCCTTTTGTCTTTTCTTTTTTTACTCCCTCTACTGCAACACTGCTTTTCTTTGTTGATACTTTTGATATTTTACCATCCACTCCTTTGAATTCACCTCTTACAATTTTTATGCTATCTCCTTCGATAACTCTCACACTTTTTTTACCATATTTTTTACGAAGATCTTCTGATAATTGACTGCCTAGTTGCTTACTTCTTGTATGGAATGTTGCACGATAAATCAACTTATTACGCATTTTTGTTGGCTTCATTTTATACCACCATTGATGCCAAATTAGCTACTCTTGGCCATTTTTCTGAAGCTTCTGCTGCAACTGGTCCTTTAATGTCAGTTCCTTTTACTTCTCCTTCTGGAGTTATCAAAACTGCTGCATTGTCTTCAAAGCACACTCTTACACCATTTAATCTACGAACTGCATATTTTTGTCTAATTATCACTGCACCATACACCTGTTTTCTTAATTCAGCAGGACCTTTTTTCACAACTACATTACAAAAATCTCCAACTGCGGCAGCTGCTAATTGTGCATGTCTGGTTTTGTGTCTTTGTACCATTACTATTTCTAAAATTTTTGCACCTGTATTATCTGCACATACTACTCGTGCACCAATAGGAATTGCCCTTGTTACATAAGGACGAAATTCTGCTACTCCTTTTCCGGCTTGTTTTGCCATTAGACTTTAACCTCCACAACAACATATGATACTGATTTTGATATTGGTCTGCATTCTGCAGTCAATACATGATCGCCTGTTTCAACATCTATACATTCAGGTACATGAGCATGAATTGTATTTTTACTTCTTGCATATCTTTTGAATTTCATATAGTAAATTGGTGATTCTTTTTGTAGTGTAATTGTTTGCTTTGCTTTGTTGCTTGTAACTTTACCATCAAACAATTTTCCTCGCACTGATAATTTACCGTGAAATGGGCAATGTGCATCTGTACATTCTCTGCTTGGTGCTTTTACTTTTAATCCAATGTTTAGTGTCATGCCTTTGCTCCTATTCTGTCAAATGGTCTTTTTGCAATTTTTATACCGTTTAAAACAATATCTTTGTTATCAATTAAGAATTTCCAACTGTTATTTGATTTTGAAATCATTTTTGTTCCATTTACGGTATTAATGGTAATCATTGATTTTGTTTCATCTATTATTGTTCCATTTAATCCTATGATTTGTGGATTTGATGACTCTACAATTTCTGTGCGTAATCCTATTAATTCATGCGATGTGATGTTCTCTACAGTAATCATTTTGTCTTCATCTCATTTAATCTGGTCATCATTCTTGCAATATCGTGTCTGAGAGGTTTTAGCTTTCCACTTTCTTTTCTTAGTGTGCCTTTTGAACCATCCACTCTTAATTTTGCAAGCTCACTTCGTGTTTCTTGAATTTTACTTTTAAGATCTTTTTCGTTTAACTCCCTTATTGTTTTCATACTTAATCGTGTCATTACAATAATTTCGCCTCTTCTTCTTCTAGCGTTTCAAGTTCTTTCATTTTTTCTTCTTCTATTGCAATTTGTTCAGACTCTGTTCTTGCTTTACGTTCTACTTCTGTTTCATCTCTCATCTTTCCAGTGTCTACATCTTTGACTTGCTTTGCTTTCTTTGGTTTTTGAGTTCTTAATTCAAATTCTGGAATATATTTCTCATTTCTTGCAATTCTTATTCTAATTCCAATTAATCCCATCGCAGTTTTTACATGTGCAATGTCTTCATCTACAATTACTTCGGCATGATGTCCTGCTCTTGGTAGAATTCCTGCAGTATGTTTTTCAAATGCAGAACGATCTCCTCGTAATTTTCCTGAAATTGTTATCTGAACCCCCATGGCACCATTTTCCATAATTTGTTTTAATGTCCACATGGTGGCTCTTCTAAATGCTGTACCACGTTCTAAGTGCGATGCCATTCTATTACACATTACACTTGGTGACAGTTCTGGTTTCTCAATTTCTACTACTGATATTTGTGGATTTTTTAATTTAAAATCTGTTGCAAGTTTATCTGTTAGTTCTCTGATTCCAGAACCTTTTCTTCCAATGACTATGCCTGGTCGTGTTACGTGCAGTGCAACTCTTGTTCCCATAGGCGTTTTGGAAATCTCTGCATGTGAAAACCCTGCATCTTTAATTGCAATTCTTAGATAATCTTTGAGAAGCATCATGTTATAGTTATCTTTGATTACATTTTTTACTGCTGACATGTTATATCTCCTGTGCCACCAATTCTACATGTGTCAATACATTATTTTTTGGGGTTGCGCTTCCCATTGCTCTTGGGATGAATCTTTTTACAATAACTCCCTTGTGTACTGTAGCGTTTACAATTCTCAATCTGTCTAAATCCATTCCTTTGTATTCTGCATTTGATTCCAAGTTGTCTAGTACCTTGATGAATTCTTTGACTGTTTTTTGTGGATATCGTCCTGACATCATTCCAGGATCTGATCTGTGTCCAACTTGATTGTTGAATCTTCTAAATGCAATTGCTCTTTCTTTGTTAACTACTGCTTGTAAGTAATCTCGTGCTCTTTCAATTGAAAGTCCCTTTATTGCAACAGCTACTTCACGAGCATGTTTGTGTGAAATATCTTTTTCTCTTAGTGAAGAACGTACATGTTTTGTTGCATCAAAATTTTGAAATGCGTATTTGAATCTACCCATAACAATCACTTTAATGGTACGTAGAGACTGGATCTTGATGCTCCAACACCTGGTGCACCATGTGAGACTCTTTTGTTTGTAATTACATATTCGCCCAGATAATGGCCAATCATTTCAGTTTTTATTAGAACTGGAGTGAATTCTTTTCCCGAGAAAACATTTACTGTAACACCTACCATGTATGGTAGAATAATTAAATCCCTAGAATGAGTCTTGATGGGATTCTTTAGTTTTCCTGTTTTTGCAGATTTTATTTCCTCAATCAACTTTCTCTTATCATCTGTAATTCCTCTGGTAAGTGATCGTCTTTGCCTTGAATTGAATATTTGGAACAATTTCTCTAATGACATGTTGTCTAGTTCTTCTTTTGGTAATCCACGATATAGAAATTCTTTGACCATCTTATTTCTCCTCTGTTAGTATTGATGAAATTTCATTGTCCATATTATAGCATTCCTATCTTTGTGGCTAAATCTCTGGCTTTTTCTGTAGTTTCAAACTGGACAAATGCTTTCTTACCATAAATTGTTCTTGCAGTGTTTACATTAGTAGCTTTTTGATTGTATAATGCACCTACAGCTTCTATTATCTGTGGCTTACTTGCTGCTTTATCTACAATAAAACAAATTTTACTTTCATTTTCAATCATAGCAAATGTTTTCTCCGTGATATATGGTTTTAAGATGATTTTGCTTGCTTGATCTACATTCATTGTGTTTTCACCATTAAATCTAGATGTGTTGATTTTATTTTTGCAATTTCTTCTATTGCTGCTTTTGAATAAACTGTTAATCTAATAGGATCAGATCCTGGTGCTAGATCTAATACGCTCAAGTCTTTGACTGCTCTTACTTCTACTCCTGGCAGTGTGCCACATGCTTTGCTCATTTTTGATGAATCTTTTGTTACAAACAATACGCTCTTTCCAACTTTTTTACTTCTTCCTCTAAGTGAGGCCTTTCCAGTGCGTGGTTTTCTTGCTTGTAGTCTTTCAACATCTCTCATCAATTTTAGATCTTCTAACACTTTAGAAATTTGACTTGCTTTTGAAATAGATTCTATGTCATTTGATACTATGATTGGAAATGACTTGATATCTTCTACTTTGTGACCTCTTGATTGTATCAAATCTTTTGATGCTGTTGCAGCTATTGCAGAGCATAATGCCAATTTATTTTCTTTTTTATTTAATTTCTTAAAAATTACTTTATCAACAATTGGAGGATGAGCTTGTCTTCCACCTCTTACAGATGCAACCCCACCAGCTTGCCCCTGTCTTCCACCCCCGCCACCTTTCATTTTTGCAATACGTGCTGTATGCTGTCCGGTTGGCGGATCGTTTGATCTTGCTACGACATCCATGCCTGCAGTTGGATGTCTTCCTTGTGGTTGGAATTTATGAGAAGTTAGATTTGTGAATGCTTTGTGAATTAGTTCTGCTCTAAATGGAGTTGAAAATATTAATGGTAATTCCACTTCACCATCTTTAGTTCCTGTTATTGTAAATGCTGTTGCTTTCATTATATTACTACCTCTAAAATATTTGGCTTGGTAATTTTTACTGGCATGTTTCTAATTTGACTTCTTAGTTTGATTAATCTTCTATATGTTCCTGGCACTGAACCTTTTAGAATAATGAAATCTCCTTTTACTAAACCAAAATGTTTGTATCCTCCGTCTGGATTTATTTTTATCTGGTTATTTTCTGTATTGCCCATCATCATAATTCTTTTATCGTATTCTGTTCTTTGATGGAATCCCATTTGTCCTGCTCTTGGAACTGAATACATGACATTTGATGGTGAAATTGGACCTAGCGAAGCAACTTCTCTCACTGTTTTTCTTGATTTGTGTTGTTTTTTCTTGACTCCAAATCTTTGTATGACTCCTTGCCAACCTTTGCCTTTTGTAATTGCTGCTACATCTATAGTTGCACCTGTTTCAAAAATTTGATCAATTTTAATTTCTTTTCCTAATAATTCTTTGACATGGGTAAACTGTTTTTTAATATCTCCACCACTAACTAATGCTTCAAAGATATATGGCTTTTTTTGTTCTAATCCTGCTGCACGTGGTGATACTGCAACTATCGCAAAAATTTCTTTGACTCTACCAAGCATTTTTTCTGCATTCTCAATTGCACCCTCTTTATTTTTTAAATTAATTTCTTTTGAGATACTTTTTGGAAATTCATCTGCATATACATCAAATTCGGCATGTAATCCATAATGATCTTTTGAATAGCCTCTAATTCCTAATATTGAAACTGGTGGAGTAACTAAAACTGTTCCAAGACTAACCAATTGTTTTCCTGCATTTGGTGTTTTTTCACGATCATCTATAGTTACTATTTGTACGCACCCTGCCTTGAAACCACAATGTGCTAAAATTTTTGGTTCATTTGAATTATTTTTTGGCCATGATCTGATTCGTGCTTCCATACTTTTGGCACGTCCCCTTGGATAGTATGCAGCACTTCCTCTACGTGGTTGAGCATATTTTCTATGTCCCATGGATAAATCGAAATCGTCTTCAACCGTCTAATAAACCATGTGAGACATGGTTAACTTGTTAAAATTATTAGGTTAACGAACTATTTCAATTATGATTAAGGTTCTATCAAATTACTTGCAAAATTCCAAATAGTTATTCCACCAATAATTATTCCTACGGCACCTAATCCAATTGCTAAAATTAAGAAATTTCTTTTTTCAGCCATGTTTTTGTTTTAACCTATTCTATATGAATTAATTATTGATAATGTTCCTAGAATTGCTTCTTCCAGACGTACTGTTTCCGTTGCTTGATTTGGAAAGAAGTTTAATGTTTTAGCATTTTGAACATTTTTCATTTTACCGCCAAGTATTTCATGTACTCCTTTTTCAGGTGAGCCAAAAACTACCAAAATTGGAATATCTGAATCTAGATATTTCGTTAGTTGCTCTTTTGTGGCGGTCTTTCCTTTCTTTGATGTGATAATTGTATTTCCTTGCCATTCAGTTAATAATGAAAATAGACTTGCTCTCTCTTTTACTGCAAATCCCCAATACATTGGAGCCTCACTTCTCTGAATTTCTTTAACTGAAAAATTAGGATATCCTGTTTTAAACTGAACAGTTACTCTTTTCCCTACATTTTCTTTTCCAAAAAATGGTATCAACTCATTGATTCCAACATCTACGAATCGTTTGCCTTTGATACTTACTACAACTCCTTCTCTTACATCTCCGGCGTTTATTTTTTTAGGATTTGCCGGCGTTGAATGACTAGGAATTTTCAATGGCAGTAAAACACCTGCAAATTTTAACTCGTTCATTTTTGGAAAAAGTCTTCTTCGTAAAAATTGTGGTGTTTCTAAATATTTTAAAATAGTTACAAGTAAATTTCCGTCTTCTTTGTAATTTCCTTCTTGATATACATAGATAGTATCTATTTTAAAAATTGCACAAGCTCTAGCGAGAACGGATATCTTTCTAGTCTTATCAAGTTTTAAGGATTCATCAGATAATGCTGATTCTGGGATTGCAACAGATATTTTCAAAGTAATTTAATCACATATTTAGTTGTAAAATACTATTTCTTTTCATGAGGATATTTTTCTTTAGCTGTTTTTGCATATTTTGCTATTTGTTCATCTGATACTAATTCAAATAAACCTGTTTTTGATTTGATTTGAGCCATTCTAATGTGACTGGTTCCTTCTTTATCCTCACTTGATAGATAAATTGCCGCAGATGCTAATGTTGATGCATCCTCTAGAGATAATTCTTTCTTGTATGTTTTCTCTAGAAAATCAGTTACTTGATCTGAACCTGAACCAATTGCAATTGCATCATATGAAATGTAAGTTCCACTTGGATCTGTTAGGTAAAGTTGAGCATTATTGTTAACTACTCCACCTAAAATTAATGCAACTCCAAAAGGTCTTACTCCTGCATATTGTGTAAACTGTTGACATTGATCAGCTAAATGTTTTGCAATTGTTTCAACTTCCACTGCTTCATCATAAATCATCTTATTACTTTGAGAAAAGAACCTTGCATTATCCACTTGACTTCTGGCATCTGGGATGTATCCTGCAGCAGCTACTCCTACATGATCATCAATTTGGAATATTTTTTGAGCAATATCTGTTATCTGTAATTTTCTTGGTTTTTCTTCTACTGCAATTACAATCCCTTCTTTGGATTTTATTCCAACTGCAATTGTTCCTCTTCTTACAGTTTCAATGGCATATTCTACTTGGTAAAGTCTACCATCTGGTGAAAATACCGTGATTGCTCTATCATAACCTTGTTGTGCAGGAAGCATTTGATTTCAGTGCTTTGAAAGTTTAATTAAAGCGTTACTTGCCTTTGCTAAAATTTATGCACGATAATAGATCAGGCTCAATCTTCAAGTAATACCATAGACCATGGTACTTTAATAAAAGTCATTTTTGTTTTCTGATTAAATTAAATAGATGATATGCTTTTTCCATAAAAATTGTGCTTTAATCTAGTGTTCCATTTCAATAGAACAAGTTTTCTTAATACAAAGCAAAAAATCCAAGAAAGTTTAATTTGAGTCTGGCTATTTATACTGCCGTGAGATTTGAAATTCAATTTTCTGGTCATGAAAATATTAGATCAAATCATCAGAAAACAATTGAAATCACAAAAGAATCACATCTTACTCCAAGTGGTGATTGTATTATTGGAGTTAATGCTTCATCCAGCTGTGCAGATTTACCGTCTTTATTAAAAAAAAAATTACAAGATCCAAATTCAAAAGTATTATTTTCAATCAAAGTAGACAAGCATGAATTTAATGTTGAGGGCAGAGGTCATGAGAATCTTGTTCTTACTCATACGGAAGATATTGTAATTAGAAAAAGTGGTTTTATATGTCCAAGAACATTAGCTGTAAAATGCGATAAGGCATCTGATCTTATCCCTCGAGAGATGATATCATTATTGCAAAATCCAAAAACTAAAGGAACGTTTACCATAATAATAGATTAAATCTGTGACAATTTTATATGAATATGTTTAATCTACAATATGGGTCTAAAGACAAAAATTTTCATTATAATTCCATTGGCAGTATTTGGTACACTGATTTTTGGATTTGCGATATATATGGAAATTTGTAAGAATTCTAGTTTTGCATTACTTGACTGCTAGCATCTTTCAATAGAATTACTTTTCATTTATTTCCTGTTTTAGTTAAATCTGATTCAGCAAGAATTTCTTAAACCATTAGTTTCTAATAATTTCATGCAAAAACCTGTAATTGAATTACAAATATCACAACAACCTACTGAATCTGAGCTAAAAAAACTACGAGAATATCTTAAGGAAATGCCCCTTGACGATATTCTCTCTGGTCTAAAGTTTGCCAAAAATCGATGGTCTGCAAAAGATGCTGGTACACTAAAAGTTGGAAGAAAAAGTATTATTCAAAAAGAAGTTCATTCTGTTACATCTGAGCAAGCTCAATGGAGATTAAAAAATTGGAAAATGATGATTGCCAACTATCGACGTAGAGGATACAGTTATCCTACAATATCTAGAATTAAAAAAATTTTAATTCAAAAAAGTAAAAAGAAAATAAAATAAAATTAGATCTTAATCAAATTAAAACATCTGATGTTCTTCTCTGAATAATTTCATGTTTTAGATTGTCTGGAATGTCCGGTATTGATGATTTTGTTTGCCCCGCAATTACTGAATGTGCTTCTTCAAGAATTGCTAATGTATCTGCACTGGTAACACTTCCTGTGTTCATTAAATTGCTTCCTTCAATTGAAGAGCCCATCATTACGTCTCCTAATATTTGTGATAAATCTTGCATAGATGATGTTGCTTCTGGCATTATTCCACTAAGTGATGGACTTAATCCCTTGATTATTGACATACATGGACTAAGCGTTACTACAACATCTCCCAACTCTGATACTGTATTGAGTCTTAATTGAATTTGTTCCATTGAGAGTTTTGCTCCACTTACCATATTTTTCATCTTTCTGACCTGAACTAGTTCATTTGCATATGCTTGAGCATATGCATTATTGTGTGATTTTTGAGCATTAACAACCTTTTCAAAAATTCCGTCATGTTTCATTTGCAACTTTTCTGTAATTCCTTCTAATTTACTAATTTGAAATTGTAACTTTCTTTGCGCTTCTTCAATTCTTGTTTTTAATGGAATGTCTGGTTTTACTCTACTCATTACTTTTTGAGAAATACTTTCTCCTTCTGCTTTATTCCATGAATTACTTATCAAATCTTTATTTCCTCATTAATGATGTGAAATTTTGTTTTAAATGAATTTGTCACTAGCGTGTGTGTAACCACAGTAACATGGGGGTTTGGTTACATGTTAGCCAAAGGTAAATGTGTATATTTGAAATCCTGGAGTTTCTACAAATATTTCTAGAGTATGCTCTTCAGGCGTATCTGTCTGAACAATGTTATACAATCTTGGTTCATGTGCGTGTACTTGTCCATTAGCATCTACATCTTTTCCAGCTATTGATGGATTTACAGTCACACCATCAATGTTAATTCTTAAGTTTGCTTCACCATCAGTTACAATATTGACTTCTTTTCCACTATATGGCAAAACAATAGAACCTGAGTTGGAAACTAACTGCATACTTCCTTCCAGATTCTTCCACGTTCCATCAAGATAGAAATGATGTAGTTGTGTTGATTCTGGGATAGAATATGTGACATCTTGGTTTGGTTTGAATCCTTCTGGATTCCCAAGTTGATTTCTTCCAGTAGCAAAATTATACCCAAAATACAATTCAGGTGTCCTAATCCAAGAATGCTCAAATTCTTTTATTTGTACTGGTTCTTCATCTAATGTAATTTCTATTCCCATGGAATCAGATCTTTCTTTGAGTAATTGCTGAATTACTTTCTCCGTCTCTTGATATCCTCCCTCTCCAATGTGATCATATCTAATGTATCCTTCATGATCTGCAATATACTTACGAGGCCAATAGTTGTTCTCAAATGCTTTCCATGTCTCCTTTTCATTATCCAGAACTACAGGATATTTTATTCCATATTTTGCTACAGCACTTTTTACGTTTGTAACATCTTTTTCAAATTCAAATTCTGGAGAATGAATGCCAATTATTAGTAGACCTTGATCAGCATACTTTTCATCCCATGACGTAATGAAAGGTAAAGTACGAATACAATTGATGCAACTATAAGTCCAAAAATCATATAATACCACACTTTGATCAATTTTTTCTTGTAATTCATCAGGAAGTGTATTGATGTATTCTGATATTCCAACTAGTTTAGGAGATTTCTTGAATTCTGACTTGTCTATTTTATTTTCATTAGTTATGATATTTGCTTGAGTCTCTTTTTCTTTGGATTCTAAAACTTGAGAATCTAGGGATGATAAAAATAAACTAATTCCTATCACTGTGGATATAATTATTATTCCTAAAATTATTGGAGTCTTTATTTCTGATTTCATATGATCATCCTAATGATATTAATTCATTTAAAAGTGGAAAGTTTGCAATGTATGCAAGCTGATTTGTAAATACAAGAATTCCCAAAATTATGATAAACCCACCTAATATCAAATTGTAATACTTTAGATGCTTACTCATTGTTCGAATTATTCGTGTAGCCCTTGAGAAAAATATGCCCATTAGAACAAATGGAATTCCCAATCCCAAAGAATATGCCAGTAACAAATGAAATGATACTGATGGGGTAGTTGCAGCCAAAGTTAGAATCGTTCCAAGTATAGGACCCACGCATGGAGTCCATCCGGCGGCAAAAGCTAGCCCAAATACAAAAGATAGTGGATAACTTGATTTTTTTCTTTTTGGGAAAAATTTCTTTTCAACATTTAGAGTTCTAATCTTTGTGGATAATAACATGAATATTCCAAATGATATGATGATTATTCCTCCAACATAATTTAGACTTTGTAATATATTCCCGGCTGCACTAGATAGAACACTATTAATCAAAACCCCCAGAGCCGAAAATACCACTGAAAACCCCAGTACAAAAAATACTGTATTTAGGATTATTCCTGTTCTGTTAATTGAGATGACAGATCCACTTTTAGAACCAAGTTCTGTAACTGTAGTGCCTGATATGTATGCAAGAAACGCTGGAATCATTGGAAGTATACATGGAGCAACAAATGATCCTAGGCCAGCAGTTAGGGCTACAAATATTGTGATATCTGTCATGAATTAAAGTGTAAATTTTTCTTTTAAAAGATTGTTCCAAATCTTATGAAGACATTTCGTTTTTATCTAGGTTAGAACTGTTTATAGTATGAATAAGCGTTTTGTTATTGTGGGTATTGTTTTAGGTCTTATTGTTGCATTTTCTGTTTTTATTGGTTCACCAGCTATTGGTGGCTTTGATATGTTCAGATAATAAATAACGTCTGTTTATCCATTCTAAATATAATATCTAAAAATTAATGCCAAAATTATTACTGGTGTGAATCATCTTTCTGTTTTAACTAATTCATTTGTTTGATTCTTTTATTGTTTCCACTTTTTGCCTATGATTACTAGTTTTGAATTTGTTATACACTATGATATAATATCTTGAGCATTGAACGCTGATTTTTGAATTTATATTTTAAATTTTTTAGCAGCTTGCTCAAAAATAGCCAATGTGATATTGATATCTTTTCTAGATAACCAAGCGGTAACTGATATTCTTAACCTTGCTTTGTTTTTAGGAACAGTTGGATATCTTATGGGTTGGGCAAATACTCCTTTTTCAAAGAGAAATTCTCCAAAATTCATTGCTGTTTTTTCTTTACCTACGATAATTGGAATGATGTGTGTTTTTGAATCAATCTGATAACCTATTTGTCTCAAACCTTTAGAAAGTAGGTTTGTATTGTTTTCTAGTTTTTTCCTTTGTTTTTCTCTATTTGATTCAAATCTTTTCAAT
This sequence comes from Nitrosarchaeum sp., assembly GCA_021414105.1. GTDB lineage: Archaea > Thermoproteota > Nitrososphaeria > Nitrososphaerales > Nitrosopumilaceae > Nitrosarchaeum. The sequence continues at coordinate 14,102 of JAIOPB010000053.1, forward strand.
GAATATTCAACTAAAAATGATGGCAGCGCTGAAGTATAGATAAAAGATTTTGATTTGTTTATGCACAAATCTATTACATTATTTTGTGATGACACATATCCTCCAAATGATCCTAGACCTTTACTTAGACTGCTGATATACAAATCAATTTTTTTTGTGACATTAAAGTGATTTGGAGTTCCTTTCCCATCTATCCCAATAACAAAATCTCCATGTGCATCATCAAGTATGGTGATTGCTTTTGATTTTTCTACAATTTCTGTAATTTCTTTTAGTTTTGAAAAATCACCATCCATACTAAATACTCCTTCTGTGATAACAAATTTGTTTTTACCCTTTTGTTTGAGTTTTTTATTTAAATCATTCATGTCATTATGTTTGTAAATCGAAATTTTTGCTCCTGCAAGCTTGCATGACTCAATTATACTTGCATGATTTAATTCGTCACTTAAAATTAAATCTCCTTTTTTTGCAATTGCAGTAATTGAACCTAAATTTGCCATATATCCTGTAGGATAAATCAAGCTAGTTTGTTGTGATTTATGTTTTGCAAGTTTTTTTTCTAGTGTTTTATATGATTCATCATTTCCTGAAACCAATCTTGAACTTGATTGCATTTGTTTTATTTTTATTTTTGTAACTGGTATTCCCAAATAATCATTTGAACAAAGGTTTAGTAATTTTTTTCCATTAATTGTAATATGTGCATGATTTGATTTGCCATATCTTAATTTTCTGTAAAGATTATTTTGTTTTATTTGTTCTAATTCCAAATCTACAAAGCTTAGTTTATGATTCAAGACCAACTATTCTAAATTGAAATTAATCATGCGTAAATCCTTTTCTTATTTTGTTGTTTTTAACTAATATTTTGTTAATTTACAATGATATGTAGATACTTACAAAATGATGAGTAAATAATCAGGCTCAAGATTCACGGCAAATCTTAAATCATCATAACATGTGAAATAATAGATTTGGATAATAGTATAGAAAGGACATTAGAGGATCAAAGAAATATTGTAGAGTTAGAGTTAGCTATAAAAAAATTAAAATTTCAAAGAAAGAAAAAACCAAATGTTAAGGTATTTGAATCATAATTCAGTTTACATTACAACAAGATCTTGTATGGGAATTATTTTATGATTAAAAAACCTAATATTTCTCAATTATGGGAAATGTGTTTCCATCATAGAATTTCACACTTGTGTTAATTATGCAATTAAATTTTTTATCATATATGCCCAATATGGAAAAATGGCTGCTCAGGCTTCTAATCCTATCTTCTTAATCATTTTGAAATCTTTTTCAGAGTCATTTCCACTCATTGTAAGATACCCTGATGTGATTATGCCATTTGCTCCACTTTGCAACAACTCTTCACCTGAATCATCAAGATTTGTTTCTCTCCCGCCTGAAATTTTTATCACGGATTCTGGTAAAAGAAATCTAATCACTGAAAACATTCTTACAATTTCAGAATTTGCTATTTTTGTTTGCAATTCCAATGGAGTTCCAGGAATCGGAACCAGTATGTTTATAGTTACTTCTTCAGGATAGAGTGCAGCTAATTCCAGTGCCAATTCCATTCTTTGTTTTCTTGTTTCTCCTAACCCAATAATTCCACCAGTACACAATTCTAATCCCGCATCACGTGCAATTTGTAGTGTTTTTAATCTATCATCATAAGTATGTGTAGTGCAAATCTCTGAAAATTTTGATTTTGAAGTTTCTAAATTATGATTGTATCTTTTCACATTGAGTTCTTTGAGTTTCTTTGCTTGTCCTGGTGTGAGAAATCCTAGACTACACTCTACATTAATTCCCACTTTATTGTTAATTTCTCTGATAATATTACAAACTTTGTCAAAGTCTTTAGAAGATGGTTCTCTCCATGCTGCAACAAGACAATATGATTCTGCACCTTCTTTTTTTGCTTTACTTGCTTTAATCACAACTTCTTCTTCTGTTGGTAATTGATATGTTTCAATTCCAGTGTCAAAAAATGCAGATTGACCACAAAATGAACAATCTTCACTACATGCATTCTTTTTAATATTGTTTAATTGTTCTACATCTACTTTACTTCCATTGAAATCTCTAGTGATCTGATTTGCAGCTCTGGCTAATTCTTTGATATTTTCATCTGATATGTTAAACAGTTTTTCAGCGTCTTCACTTGATATTCCAATTCCTGAAAATACTTTTTCTTGACATTCTTTGATAAATTCCATGTCCCTCATGATATTTTACCTAAAATTCCATTAAAAAAGATTAGTGACATGAAAATTATCTTTTATGCGTATGATTAATACTCTGTAATCATTCCTTTGCTGCTTTTACTCTGTAAAGTTGATTCAAAAATGTGATAATTCAGTACTAATTGTAATTGATTAATCTCTATACTATTTGATTTTGTGTTGATTTGATGGTGGCTATTGTTCTGTTTAATAGTAAATCTAACTCTTCTTCCGATATTGCTAATGGTGGTACAATCATGACAATATTGCCTAATGTACGAAGGTAAATTCCATGCTTTTTTCCTGCTTCAAAGAAAATTTTGTTTATTGATTTTTTAGGATTTATTGGTGTTTTTTTGTTTTTATCTTTGACTAGCTCTATTCCCATAAGCATTCCCTTGTGTCTGATGTCTCCTACCGTCTCTATTTCCATTATTTTATCATAATACTTTTCAAAAATTTTTGATGTTTTTTGAATTTTTTTGATCAAATTGTTTTTTTGATATAATTTTAGATTTTCATTTGCAACTGCAGCCGATATTGGATTTCCAGTAAACGTATGTCCATGAAAGAGATGTTTCCAATCATTAAATTCACCTAAAAATGAATCATAAATTTTTTTACTTGCTAAAGTTGCAGCCATAGTAAGATATCCACCAGTTAACATTTTTCCGTATGCTACAATATCTGGAATACTTTTTTGTTCTGTATATTGTATCATAGAACCTAAACGTCCAAAACCTGTTGCTATTTCATCTAATACTAGCAACACATTGTATTTTTTACATAGTTTACCTATATTTTTTTGAAATCCTTTTGGAAATATGTTTACCCCTCCTGCAACTTGTGCTCCACTTTCCATAACAAACGCTGCAATTTTGTCATCTTTGGAAAATTGTTTTTCAATTTTATCTATACAAAAATTCTGATAATCAAAATAACTGTATCCCTTTGGAATTCTATACTTGTTCGGTACTGGAGTTTGTATTGTCGGGAATAACTGTTTCTTAAATTTACCAAAAAATTCTGGAACATAACCTACAGCCATCGCACCAAACGTATCCCCATGATAACCATTTTCTAATGCTGCAATCTTTGTTTTCTTTTTCTCTCCAATGTTATTCCAATATTGCAATGCTAACTTGAATGCAATTTCCATTGCAGAAGAACCATTATCTGAATAAAACACTCTATGCATTCCAGGCGATATTTTTACTAGGCTTTCTGCAAGTTTTTCTGCAGGCTGTTTTGTTAAATTAAACATAGATGAATGTTGGAGTTTCTTGCTTTGTTTTGTAATTGCATTGACTAATTCAGGTTTGGAATGACCCCATACATTACACCACATTGATGCAACTCCATCCAAAAGACTATTCCCATCAGAATCTGTGATCCACATTCCTTTGGCCTTGACAATCTCATTAAATGAATCCCACTCTCTCATCTGTGTATTTGGATGCCAAACAAAACTCTTCTTTTTCAAACGATCTTTGTAATTCTAATTGATCTTAATAATTAAACGATATGTACTAAAAGAAATTTTAGTTTTCTTACATTGTATACGAATAACTTAGGGATATTATGTCTAATCCAAATATGTTTTTTCTATACTTATTTTATATGTTTGAAAATTAATCTTTAGATTCATCAAACTCTTCATCTTGTTCATAATTTTCTTTAAGATCAAGCTGATGTGTTTCTTCTCTCATTTCTTCTTGCTCTAGTTTCTTTTTTTCAGAATCATTTGCCCCATCTCTGACTTTTTTCATAATACAATATTTACGTAAACTATTCAATAATCCCATATCTTTCTATATCTTGTGTGAACTTAAAGTTTATGATGTTGTATTTACTAAAAAATTTTTTATATTGCATATTTTATGGAACTGATGAATTTCTTGGGAACATATCGTGTTAAATCAAACCAAGACGTTCTCTACATATTTTACAAATTGGAATTTTATCTGAATCTATCATTATTTCGACATTACTTGAATGACAAAGATGACATAATCCTTTCATCCTAATGACCAAAAACTCTCTGAACAATCTGCACAATTGTGATTATGATATCTGTCTTGTCTTTCACTTATCCAGACTTTGCATTTTGTACAATTGTTCTGTTTCATACTCCTTGTCATATTGAACGTGTATTAATGTAGGGTTTTAGTGAAATAGTGGTTTTATCTGATTATAGATTTTAAAATCGCTGATCTGTGAGTTTCTTTGCATCTGAATTTGACCCTAGATTTTTTGCAGTGAAAATCACTACAAAATACGGTATAAGCCTGCTCTGTAATGCTTGACATTGGAGTATTTCCATGAAAAATTATGAAATAAGCCGGTTCTTATAGGAAACAAACTGTGTAATATTGATCTTATCTTTGGTTTTACAAATTATCAATGCAGATACTGTCTGTGGACGTTGTGGAAAAAATGGCATGTTAACAGATAATGTAACGGGAGAAAGATTTTGTGGAAAATGTGGATACGTTATTTCTGAGATATTGTCCGACTCTGGACCGGAATGGAGATCATTTTCAAAAGAAGGCGGCACGGATCCAACTAGAACCGGTGCTCCAACATCACTTACCATACATGATAGAGGACTTGCTACAATCATTAATCCAATAAACAGAGACTCTTCTGGAAAACCACTTACATCAGCTATGAAAAGTACAATCGAAAGACTGAGAACAT
>JAIOPB010000051.1 GCA_021414105.1 Nitrosarchaeum sp.
CTGAGAGAAACTCTTCTTGTTTTTATATCCATGTCCCCCAGGTGCAGCAACAAGTACTAAATCCCAATCATCAAGGGCAGATTCTATCGTACCAGATATTTTAAAATTCTTAAAATCATTTAATTTTTGTTCAGGTACATAAACATCTAGTCCCCGAGAAATTGCCACACTAACATCATTATCAGGAGAGTATTTTCCGACACCAATTACAGAGATTTCAGGATCATCTTTTAGAAAGGATGTAATTCTGCTCCCAATAGAACCATACCCATTAACAAAAACTTTTTTCATATTTTTTCTAAAAGATTCCCATTTATTTAGATTAGTTTAGAAGATGTAAATTAATCAAAAAAATAGACAGAATAGAGAAGAAACATAACGAGTTCACATTTAAGAGCAAAAATTGTTTAAAGAGATTAACAAAATTGGACAAAAATTACATCATTTCAAGATTATTGGATGTTATTGAAAATGGTGATGGGGATATGGGGAGAAACCAATATCTTCTCAAACAAATTAACAAAAATAATCCAATTTTTGAATCAGACAAGAAATACTTGAGGAGAATTTTAAAATTAGAATTAGATATTGACGAGTTTTATAAAATTGAAAAGAGCAAAACAGGAGGTATTCTGAAAAATAAATCTGTTTCTTTGAATTCAAATTTAACTAATTGTGCATTATGTAATATAGATATTCAATTAAATGAAAAATCTACAAGATATCAAAAAAAGTGGTATCACCAAAACTGTTTTAAAACTATTTCAGAAAAGCAAGAAATCAAATCATCAGAAAATAAAGATTTTGGAAATAGTGTAAAACCAAAAATTAAAAAAGATCCTGTTCAATTCATACTTACTGCTGCAATTTTTATTTTTTTAATTGCTGCCGTTTATTTCATTTTAGGGCCAATAAGCATGATCGCAATGGGATTAGGAGGAGTCATTACAATTTATCATGTAGTTGGAGCTAGAAAAAAATTATTTGCAACAAACGTATCAAGTAAACGTGGACCGTCTATATTTTTATTATTTTTGTTAGGCTCGCCATTTATTATTGCTGCAATGATTGCTTATGAAGGGTATACGTTATTAGAATCTCCTGTCAGAATAATTCTTCTTTGGGCAATGACAATTTCATTTTGGTCAACTATGTTATTTGTTCCAATGGCAGTATTAAGTAAGCATCGAGAAGATATTCAACAAGATGTCAAGACATATCCTACAATTTCCATAATAATTCCTGCATACAATGAAGAAAAAGTAATTGCTCATACCATAGAAGGATTACTAGAAACAAAATACCCAAAAAAAGAAATCATTTTTGTGGATGACGGGAGTTCAGATAAAACCCTAAGTATTGCAATGCAGTATAAAGATAAAATCAAAGTATTGCATAAAGAAAATGGTGGAAAAGCATCTGCACTAAATTATGGTCTTGTTTATGCAATGGGAGAAATTGTTGTAATTGTTGATGCAGACACCATCATAGGACGACACTCGTTAAAAGAAATAGTAAAAGGATTTGAAATAAATGAACATGTTGGAGCAGTTGCAGGCAACATCAAAGTAAGAAATAGAGTGAATTGGATTACAAAATGCCAAGCACTAGAATACATTACAGGAATTCAAATTGTTAGGCGCGCTTTTGATGTATTTGGTTCAATTACTATTGTTCCAGGAGCGTTAGGTGCTTTCAAAAAATCACTTCTTGCAGAAGCTGGTGCATACGGTAAAGAAACCATAGTAGAAGATTTCGATCAAACTATAAAGTTACTAAAAGCAGGATTAATTACTCAGGGAAGCTCAAAAGCTACCGCATACACTGAAGCACCAAACACATTACAGGATTTTGTTGCACAAAGAAAGAGATGGTATCGTGGAAATATTCAGGTATTAAAAAGACATTCAGATGCTTTAATCAATCCTAGATTTGGATATTTACAAAGATTGTCATTGCCCTATTTGTTTTTAGGAATGATAATTACGCCGATAATTGGATTTACAGCTACTGCAAATGCAATTTTAGGTATAATTTTAGGAGATGGATTGTATGTTCTACAAGTTTCAGCTATATTTATTGTGGTTCATTATCTTATGTCTGCTCTAGCAATTAGAATTGATGAAGAAGATCCCAAATTATTATGGCATGCAGGATTTTTGGTTTTTGGATATAAACAGATTGTAGACTTTTTACTACTAAAAGCACTCATAGAACAATTAAGAAAGAAAAAAGCAACCTGGACTAGTGCAAAAAGAATAGGAGTGTAAGAAATCCATATGTGTTTTTTTAATGAATACTTTCATATATAATCAAATGGAAAAATTCATTACAAAAATAATCATATAAGATAGTAAACCGGATAAAAAATATGCTAAATAAAAATTTCAGTATTGCCAAAATTGGAATGATTATTTTAGTAGTGTCATTAATCATTCCAGTAAATTCTGTATGGCCTGAAGAATCAAGAACAGTTCAGGTAGAAGTGAAATATACGAATGGGGACAGGGCAGATTTTTATGGAATGAGTCTTGTAATATACCAAGATTATGGCAATGTGCCAATCCTAAAAAAAGAGATGGAGAACAATCCTGATTCCATTTCATTGCCAAAAGATCATAAATACAAAATCGAAGTTTATGCAAATGGAATGTATGGAGATGTAGGATATGTGGATTTAAAGAGTAATCAAGAAAAAATAAACATCGGCATACCATTATCAGGAGGGTTGCAATTCAATGTTTTTTACAAAGATGGTCAGACACCAATTAAAGGTGCAACAGTATCAATAAAATCTTATGATGGAACTCAGTGGCGTTTAGGAAAAACAAATGATCAGGGGGATACAATAAGATATTGGATTCAATCAACTACAAAAGATACTGATTATTATATTGCAGATGTGTATTTGGGAGAGATTCATTTAACAACTTTAACACAAATAAAATTAGTTCCAGGATTAACAAAAGATCAAAAAATTATTGTTCCAATTCCAGCAATAGTTGAAGACTTGATTACAGTGTCTATTTACAAAACAGAATTTGAAAAAATTACAAAACAAGATGGAGATTTCTCAGTTTTACTTAAAGACAGTACTGGAAACATTGTAGAAAAATCTCAAGTAAACAGTAGAGGAGAGGCATATTTTTCAAGTATTCCATCCAAAGAGTATTCTTTAATTGTTCTCAAGAATGGAATTGCTGATGTTTCATGGCAGGAGAAAAATGTGGCTATAACAGGGCAAGAAAACATGTTTAAGATGACAAAAACAATTGAACCACCAATAATTCCTGAGGTGATAAAAGAGACACCTGGCGAAGACAATGAACCAATTTCATCATGTGATTGCGTAGCATTTAGATTTGATAATGTACAAGATTATTGGTTAAATGATGTACAAATTGCTTATGTCAATACATTTGTAGAAAAAAATATTCCATTAACAGTAGCAATAATAGCAGATTCATTTGGAAATGATCAAAAGATCACAAATGTAATAAAAGATGCAACAAGCAAAAACAAATTAGAAATTGCTAGTCAAGGAGTTGGAAATGCACCATTTACTGATTTTTCTAAACAAGAACAAGATAATTTATTAAAGCAATCAATAGTGGAAATTTTGGATAGTGTAGGAGTGAGACCGCAAATTTTTGTACCTCCACAAAACAAATACAACAATGATACAAAACAGATGCTAATAGAAAACAAATTCACACATCTTAGTAGCAATATTTTGTCAGGAGAATTACCACCATTTCCATTAGAAGGGGAAACACTATACAAATTTCCTGAAACTGTCACTACAGGAAAATATAGCCTTGAGCAAAATTTGTTCATAGGAGTATCTAGTAATGTCACATATTCGGATACAATAAACTCACTTAAAAAATACGGATTTGCTGTAATTACATCCCTTCCACAAGAATTTGCAGTAATTCAAAATGGAACTTATACAAATCAAATAAACAAAGAACAAATTAATGAATTAGAAACATTAATTCAAAAATTACAATCGGATGACATAAGAATTGTAAGTATTGGCAAAATTAATTTGGATTCAACAACAATAATCATTCCTCAGTGGATAAAGAACAATGCAGGATGGTGGGCGGATGGACAACTTGATGATACATCTTTTGTGCAAGGAATACAGTATTTGATTCAAAAAGAGATAATGAAAATACCAAAGTCAGTCAATGTACCAGATGCAGAAAATAAAGAGATCCCTCAGTGGATAAAGAACAATGCAGGATGGTGGGCGGATGGACAGATTACAGATTCAGATTTTGTTAGTGGGATTGAGTATTTAGTAAATCACAAGATAATTACATATTGACTACTTTGAAATTTTTACTGGTTTTCCATCGTACTTCTTCAAGTTTAAATTTATTTTCACATTTTAGACATAGATAATATGTAGAAATTTCTGGAAAGAATTCAGAGCAATTATTACAAATGTAATGATTTTGCATTAGTCTATAATCAACACCAAGTGCTTTTATCTCCTTGTCACAGTTTGGGCATTTATCATTTTTATATGTAGATTCTTCTGAAATATTTCCACAATCATAATGTTCAACAAGTTTTCCCAATCTGAAATTAGAACTTTTACAAGAAGGACAATAAAATATCTGAGTTGTTTTAACAGAATCGCATTGATTACAAGCTATTTCTTTTTTATCTCCTAATGTGATGATCTTACCTTGTTTTTCAAGTTCATTTAGATGTAATACAATGGATTTATCAGAAAAACCAATTAATTGTTCTATAAAATTAAGACTGATTTGTTTTGCAGATTTCAGTATGAAATCAATATGATCATAAAGTTTTATTTGATCTTCTTCTGCAGCTTCTTTTAGTATTTTTACTTGTTCAGATTCTTTTTCAAAAAAAGATTGCTCTTTTTCAATAGTTTCAAAAATGGATTTAAGATTTTCAAAACGAATTGGTTTTTCTAAATATTGGTATACTCCTAAGCGAATTAGTTCTTTAATCCCCTCATCGTCTTTCTCAGTAGCAGTTTCTAGGACGACTCGTGCATTTGGTTGAACTTCAAGCATTTGGGTTAGAATTGATCGTGCATCCATATCCGGAAGCATGTAATCAAGTAAAACTATTGGATGTTTTTCCAGATTCACAAGTTCTTTGAATGTTTCAATAGCAGTAGAGCCATTAGTACATGTACGAATTTGTGTATAACCTAATTTTTCTAGATAATTTTTTAATAACATACCTATTGCAGGACTATCCTCAATAATCAAAACATCATCTTTGGAACTCATTAATATAACCACGTTTAAGGTAGAATAAAAATTCCATGTTTAAAATAACAATGATTCATTCAATTTAATGAAAGCAAGTCCATAAATTGTTTATAAAATAATTACATCTTCGATATAAGGGCCACAAAGGAATTTTAATTAATTTTTGATATTAATAGTCTATTCTTGAAAATTCCAATATTGGAAACTATTACAAACCAAATAATTCCAATTAATGATTTGAATTCATACAAATTAGGATACTGTACAAAAGACTAAATGTCTCAAAAAAATTCAACTGTCAATGATTCATGCTCCATCTTTGGCAATAGGTGCAGGAATTGTATCAATTGCAATAATTGTGACATTTTTGGCATTTGATATAGTCAATAATGAACCAGAACTTACAATAGAACCAACACCTATAATTCAAGAGTCAGGACCCACAAAAATCACAGCAAATACATTTATGAAAAATGGGTCACCAATTCTAGGAGATGCTAATGCACCAATAACATTGGTGGAATTTGGTGACTATCAGTGTTTTTTCTGTAATAAATTCTTCCATGAAACAGAAGATGCTCTTTTGAAAAACTATGTAGAAACAGGCAAAGTCAAAGTGATTTTTAAGGACTTTACAATTATTGGGGCAGATTCAATAACTGCAGCTCATGCTGCTCATTGTGCAGATGATCAAGGAAAGTTTTGGGAATATCACGATACATTGTATGATCATTGGACAGGTGAAAATAACGGATGGGCATCATCGGAGAACTTACTTCAATTTGCGGGAAATGTAGGATTGGATATTGATGAATTCTCTAATTGCATGTTAGATTCAAAACATACTTCAATTATTGCAAATAGTAATCAAGATGCAAAGGACTTGGGATTAACAGGAACGCCAGCATTTTTTATCATTGGTCCAGATAATAAAATAACAAAGATCGGTGGAGCTCAGCCATATGATGTTTTTGAAAGAATTTTCAATTCAGAGTTGGAAAAATAGAAAAATCATAGATCATTTAACAAAAAGTATATAAAAAATTGTAAAAACTCCCTAAGAAGTAAGATAGAATTAGCTCAATATCCTTATATGAGTATAGACGGAGGCAAGCTAAGATGGCAGCTGGAATAGACGACATTACAATTTACATACCAAGATTGTACATAGATGCAGCAGATTTTGCAAAAGCCAGGGGACTAGATCCTGAAAAACTCCAAAAAGGTTTGGGAGTATCTCAGATGGCAATTGTAGATACTAATCAAGACCCAGCATGTCTTGCAGCAAACGCATGTCTTCAGATTATGCAAAAAAACAAGTTATCTCCAGAGGACATTGGAAGATTGTATGTATCCACTGAATCATCATTTGATGAATCAAAGGCAATGAATTCGTATGTCATTGGAATGTTGGAGCAGGTTTACGGTCAGGGTGCTTTTGAGCACTGTGGTGGAGTAGAAACAAAATTTGCGTGTGTTAGCGGTTCTTATGCACTTTATGATAATACTAATTGGATTAGAGCAGGAGAAGCAGAAGGAAAACATGCACTGGTTGTAGTATCAGACATTGCAAAATACGATATGGGTTCTAGTGGAGAGATGACACAGGGAGCTGGTGCAGTAGTAATGCTACTCAATGATGAGCCAAGGTTACTGGCATTTGATCCTAAAGTAACAGCAACATCAATTAAAGATGAATATGATTTTTACAGACCATTTGGAAAAGAAACACCAATTGTACATGGTCAGTACTCTAATCTTTTGTATATGATTCAGGTAAGAAAAGCACTTGAAATTTACAAGAAAAAAGCTCTAGCGTCAGGATTAATGAAGTTAGAGCCGGGTGAAACAATATTGGACCATATGGATTATCTTAATATGCACTTACCATACAGTAACATGGGCAAGAAGGCTCTTGCATATCTTGTAAGACATGAATGGCGTCAACTTCCAAGATGGAAAAAAATAATCCAAGAGATGGGCATACCAGAACCAGTACCAAAGGATCCACGTGGAACAATTGAATCAGTATTAGGAGATGAAGAATTTATGGCAAAAGACCATGAATTTACAAAATTATTTACAAAGACAAGGGAGTTTCAAGAAGTGTATGAAGCAAAACTTGCAAGCTCGTTAATTGCATCAAAGATGATTGGAAATCTATACACAGCGTCATTATATCTTGGGTTTAGAAGCTGTCTTGAGTTTGAATATCAAAAAGGAATTGATTTGAATGGAAAACGTATTGGATTTGGCTCATATGGAAGTGGAAGTAGTGCCATGGTGTTTAGTGGTACAATTCAACCTCAATACGAAGAAATTGTAAAAAATATGAATTTAGAGGCAGAACTTGCTCCAAGAAGGAAACTTACACTACAAGAATATGAAATACTACATGAAAATAAGCTCTCGCCAGAAGAATCAATGCTTCATACAAAAAGAGAATTTGTCTTAGTGGATGTCAATACCACTGTTGAATCAAGAGGCGAAAGACGATACATATTCAATGAATAATGCAAGAAGAACCAAACCCAATCAAAGACTTTCTATTTGATTACCTAAAAAAATCAGAAAAAAGAATTCAAGAACTAGTATCACAATCAAAATTTACTGAAATAATTGAGGATATTTTAGAAAATTGTTATGACAGAGTAATTTCAATGGGAGAAAAAGAAGAAAGTCTGGGAACTTTGGCCACTGGATTATTACACTATCTTTTAACAAATGCATTAGTGTCTAGTCAAAGAAAAATAGAACATAATGGAATACAAATAGATATCATCATACCAGATTTAAAAACACTTGAAATTGATCCAAAAAAAACTTTGATAATATGCATCCCAAAAACTATTGATAAAATAATAATAGAACAAAAATTGGAGCAATTGCAAAAAATCCAGCCTGCTAAAGATAATATTTGGTTAGTAATTACAAAGAAACTAGATTTACAAAACAAAACATATGTTATTGAAAAGAAAGATGCATCATTTTCAAAAATAATTTATGATATTGCACAATTTGTAAATGTTCAAGGTCAGAACAAATTCAAAATATTACGTATTTGAAAATTAACTCAACAGCAATTTAAAATCAATATTTTTTTTGAAAACACGATAAAGCGATGTATCGCTCATGTCATCAATAAATGGGATTGAACCTAATATCGGCATATTCGTCAAATTTTCTAAATCTCGTTTTAGTTCTTTCACATTATAGCCACTAGTATCAAAATTATTAATCACGATTCCCTTAACTGGAATTTTGTATTTTTCACACATCTTACAAGTCATTACAGTGTGATTGATAGTTCCAATTTTTGTTCTAGTTACAATTATTGTCGGTAATTTCATATCTTTGATCAAATTAGTTACAAAATAATTTTGAAGAATAGGAGTCATTATACCGCCCATTCCTTCAACTAGTGTCATTGAATGTAGTTTTGATAATTTTTTGAATCTGGTTAAGATTAGTTTAATGTTTGGTTTTATTTTTAAATTTTTTAGTGCAGTGTAAGGAGATGCGGTAATTGGAAAAAATTGTGGATTTAGTAGTATTTCAGGATCATTTACTTGTGCAGCATTTGCTAAAATTTCAACGTCTTCGGATTTGAATCCAGTTTTTTGTGCAGTTCCTGCAGCAAAAGGCTTCATTACTCCTACATCAATTTTCATCTTTCGAAGAGTAACTGCAAGACCAGCAGCAACATATGTTTTTCCCACATCAGTGTCAGTTCCTGTGATAAATATTGAATTCAACAGTAATTCATCAGAGTATTTTATTGATTAATCTTTCACTTATCTAATGATACAATTTCTTATTGATATTTCAGAAATATAATGAAATACAACAATCATCAGAGATAAAACAACTAATTTTTGATTTTAATCAATATTTTATTATAATGTATCATTTTTGTGACTAAAATCATTTTCCATGGGTATGTATCCTAGAGAAACTAACTATAATCATGCAAGAAAAAACACTAGCATTATTGAAACAGGATATTCTTACGTATTGGGCAGATTTGGAAAAGGGGGATTTTGAAGATATTGGTTTCTTAAAAGAACTTAATGCGTGTATTGGATATTACAACGAGTATAAACGTGGACAGATAGTAAAAACAACAGAAGAATGAAGACAGAAATATGTTTTGATTGTTACAGGGTAATGGAAAAAAGAGAAGAGAGCAAAGATGAAAATTATAGAGTATTTTGGATTTGTGAATCGTGTGGTAAAAGAAAATATGATGAACAGGATCAATTAAAGATAAACTAGCACATGTTATTATATCGTTGATTTCTTAATATACTTGGTCTAACATATAGTATTTATGAAATATTGTCATGATTGTTTAACCCCAATTAACCGTAACTCATCAGAGGAATACTGTAGTTTCTGTAAGAGAGACAGAGATAATAAAAAAATCATCAATCCTACAACATAATTTCTTTCTAAAAATACAATACAAAACAGAATAAATCATTTTATAGATTATTAAGAAACAATATTTCAGGTATTTTACATCATAAAAGAAACATTTTAAAAATATACTTCAACCATATATCTAACTAACGACAATAATAATATATGAAAAATAAGAGTTCAGATAATGATGTAAATAAAGAATTTCATCATAGACCAACTATACGTACAAGTAAAACAACTGCAGGAAATTTACCAAGTGTGGAACTGTATGATAATGATCCATTAAATGAACAGAAAATACAAAGAAAAGAGAAACCATCAGAGCCATCAAAGCATATGAGCTTGATGTTCCCTTGGGATTTGTATGCCAAGATTGTAGAATATTCAAACAAAAGTGGAATAACAGTTACAGACATAACGGTTGAAGCATTAAGGCAATATTTACTTGAAAAAATAACTCAAAATGATGAAATGGAAAAATTAAAAGAGAAAGTAGTAGAATTAGAAAAAGACCGTTCTGGAGGAGAACATGAATTTAACAATTTAGAAAAAACGATAAAAAAGATAGTTCAAGAAGATCCTAAAATATAGATTTAATTTCTCAAATTCATACAAAAAGAATTAGAAATAAAAAAAAGTAGTCAAATTATTGTTACTACATCAATTATTACTATCTTTAAGATTATGGGTTCCAGTGACAATCACAATTACAACCTTTTGTACATTTCATTCTTTTACAGTCAGAACAAATTTTTTGTCTCCCATATGTAACAGTATTCATAATTATACTAATACATTCAACCTAATTAAATACAGCATAAAATTTCAGAGACGCTTTGTATTATACTGCTAAACAATTTTGTAAATTTGTATATCAATCAAGAAAGATAAATCAACTGTGAATAAAAGTTAAAGAGGTTAGACAATTTTTTATATTTAGATTTTTTATAGAATAACCAAAACAAATCTCAGTGACTAATTTGATGTAGCAATATAACCATTAACATCAAGTAAATTTCCACAAGATTGACATTCCCAATTAATGTTAGGGATTATTTGATCAGTACTTACAATTTTTGATGCATTACATACTTTACAGCGTATTGACATTATTTTATTCCAATTAAGGTGCAGTTTCTTTTTTCCACACATTACATGCAGGACAGCGATTTGTTATTTTATCCCCTATTTTTTTTAAGAATACGTTACTACAATTTTCACAAGATCTCAAATCATTTAATGCGATCATAATTTATTTCATTTTCCATGTCTATATTTTATCTAGGTGCTATATATACTAGCATATAATTCTCTATAGAATTTAATAAAATATATAATTATAAAAAAAACATATAGAAAATTCATGACTTTATATGTCCATGCAAGCCTAACTAAGCATGCTAAAAAAAATAATGGCAAAACTAAAGTTTGGATCTTACAAGACCAAAATGCCTGATGTCAATACATCAAATCTATCTGAAAAACAGAATTCAGATCAGGATGAAAATAAATGAAGTATAGTTGCAAAATTTGTGACTTTCATTGGGAAGGAACGGTAGATACTTTTGACAAGGTTCGTATTCATGAAAAAACCCATGAAAAAAAGTGGAAGTAACTTGATGATTGTTGATTTACTCCGCATAGATATGCAATCATTACAGACACAATTTACAGGCGTTTCTGACAATATAAAAAACAAGAGACTGAAAAATATTTTTGACTTATTTAATAGAACAAAGTAGTTGTCTGCATGATGCCAAAGTAAAAATGGCTGGATTCAAAGACAGGTACGAATGTACACGATGTCATAAATTCATTATTGTTAATATAAAGAAAACATCAAAATAAGATCATCATGAGATTTTGTAAAATCAATCAGGCATTAATGTCGAAGATGAGATTACATAGAATTAATACAACTACCAACTAGGATATATCCCACATACGGTATCTAGTATTATGACACAGACCAAATCAGAGAGACAAAAAAATAAAAATAACAAGACCAAACCTGCAAATCTATTAAAAAAAGAATATTTGGAATCGTATGAGGAATTAAAAAAATCCATTAAAGAAAATCAGAAAACATAGAGAAAAACATCATTTTCACTAAACAATTTTTGAAACACCAACAAACACAGTTGTTCTAATTTTACAACACTATATACTAGTTGAGGCTTTAATAGTGTATGAATATAATACAGCCATTTTCATCTGAAAATTTAAAAATTATATCTGACACGGGTATTGAGAAAAATAAAATTGACTCGATAATAGAATATGGGGAGAGAAAGATCAGACAGATAACTAGAAGAATTTTAGAAAAGGAAGTAAAATTAGAATCATTGGAATCTCACTCAGATTATGAATACAATGATTTACTTAGAGAATACAATGAGGCAGAAAAAGAACACAAGATGGACTTGAAATTTTTTGTTGAATTATTTGACAAATATAAAGTCATAATCAAATAATTTAGTAAATATGTGTTTTTTCAATGAAAGTATTTGGAATTGTATAGTTACACACATTCTTCACAGCAAAAGAATCTGTGGCATAATGAAATAATCTCTGTTTATGAGTTTACAATACTAGTCATAAGCCATTAAATTTTTTTCTTCAAGCATGCTATGAATTTGATGAACAGAGCGATGAATATCTTTTTCAAGTTTAGCA
>JAIOPB010000052.1 GCA_021414105.1 Nitrosarchaeum sp.
TTCTGCAAAAAAGTTGAGTCCTTCTTCAGTATTTGAAAAAACTAGGATAATCATTGTGTCTGATTTTTGTTTCCAAATTTTTCCCATTAATTTTTGCAAATCAAGATCAAATAAGACATTGATTGCAGATGACATATCACCCAGATGGAAAACCTGCCATCCACTAGAATGTAAAGATGCAGAAGCTGCCTCAGATAACAAGGTACTTTGAGCATCAGCTGAAATCACAATGATGTTCTTTTTTGGGTTTGAATCTATTGTGATTTGATTAAAAATTTGAAGTGATTTAGATATGATATTTTGTAATAATTTTTCCTCAGAATTTCCAATTTTGCCATCATCATACAATCTTTGAATTGAGTCTATTGAAGGCAGTATCACTTCAGTAACAAGTTTGTGTACTGATGCTCCAGAGTTAAGACAATTTTTGATCAGTGAATAAACTTGTGTCTCTTGTCCTTTTACTAGATTTTCAAAATATTGTGGTGCGACTTTAAAGTAATCAGCGGGAAAAGAATATGCCTCTTGTCCTGGTTCTAAAAACCATAATGTAATATTTCCAATATTTTTTTGTCTGAGAAACCCTTCTGCAGCAAATACTTTGAGATATTTTGTCATGGTTGTTCTATTTACACCAAGTTTTTCAGAAATTTCAACTCCTGACATTCCTGTTTTGGAGTCTTCAAGTACATCAATGAGTTTCTGCCTTATCTCTGTAGACTGATACCCTCTACCCATATTGCTCCAGAGTTAAGGTATTGTATAAAGACTAATTTCTATTTGTACTAATATCGCATTTTACAAAATGATATGATTACTTTGTGATAAAATTCTTGGTTACTGTCTGTGTCTCAAAAAAGTGATGAATTATTTCAGAGACTTATGAGAACCATCACAGTATGGTCCATTCTTTGAATTATTACACATACAAAATGCAACAGTTTCTCCTTTTTTTACAGATATCCCAAAAGGATGATCTTGCCAACCAGCCATGATAGTAATTTATGTTCAAAGTATTTTAGGTTTCAAAAAAGACTCTCCAATCTTTGACGGTTATCAAATCTATCATAATTTCCTACGACCTCACATGGCATTAGATGGAAAGACACCTGCGGAAGTTTGCGGTATCGAGATAAAAGGGGATAACAAATGGATTACAGTAATTCAGAATGCAAAGAAAAACTAATACAATTGCTTGAATGCGTTTACAAACTTACGATGATCGCAAAAATTGTTATTTTATTTTTGTAATTATGATCAATATTTTTGAACTGAAATTTCAGAAAATACTGCCAAATCATTTATAACATTAGATGACGTGAAAATAAATTGAGATAGGGAATTACGAAAGAACACTACACTTTGTTCAATAGTAGTAATCCCTATTCTCGCCCGTTATAATGTAACGTTGTAACTTCCAAGATTTAAAGATTATAATATTATCAGATTTCAAGATTATCAGATTTCAAAACAACGATTTTACGCCTGTTATTTGATACTTAACCTAAAGATAGTAGATCTTTTTTCAGGTTGTGGAAAAATATAAGGTATCACAGTATACTATAGAATATTGTTCGAGAAAAATGATGCAATTCTAATTTTCATTGGTATAGTAATAAGTGCATATATGGTAATCTCATATGATATAGCCAGAGATTGGTTGGAAGATCCAACTACAAATATCGCCCCAATTGCACAAGCAGGAATGATTTCACTAGGAGTCGGCAGTCTGATATTCTATCTTTGCATACGTGGAAAAATAAAGTAAATTATTTCTAATCACCTGATAGAGCATCAACCGAAAGGTAACGCTTAGAAGAATAGAAGAATACACCGCTAAGGTAACAGCACCTTTCAAACTTGCGATGATCGTAAAAATCATTATTTTATTTTTTAGTTAATTATTAGATTCTAGATTCTTTATAACAATTATAGACAGTTACTATCGATGGTCGAAAAACGGTATATCTGTCGCAGTTGTTGTTTTATTCCTAGAACCAAAGAAGAAGAATCAAGTATTTGTCCTGAATGTGGCTGTCAATGTGTTCGAATAGATGTTATTGAAACTAAAGCAGATTATGAAGCATATCTAAAAGAAGCCAAACAAAGAAAAACTCAGAATCGCTATGCGGGATTACAAGATTATACTAATGGTCAATGATTATCTTGTTTAACCATTATTGCTTAAGGTCTCCTTCATGTTCAGGATACCATGTAATAAACCACATATGTTCATCCTCATGATCCTCTGGTAACATACATTGGTATCTTTGATTTTCAGTAGGAGTGAATATAGAAGTACATTGATGTGGGTTTTTTTTATTCATTATTTTATCTCATGAACCGTATGGAGTCATTTAAGATAAACACTACCTCACTTTGTCAATCAATAACCATCAACCGACAGTCAACAGCATGAAGAATCAACCGCTAACGCAACAGTACCGGTGCTGTAAAATCTTATATACTTGGGTACTTTATTGTACGGTAATGGAAAGTAAATTGCCTAAAGCTGGATTCAAATCAATAACTGTTTCAGAAACTGTTTATGATAAATTCCAAGACGTATATCAAAAAAATAAAGACAGCCTTACAATGAAAGGTGTCAATAGTTTTTCAGGTTATGTAACTTACATGTTAGAAGAGATGATGCAAAAGGACAAGACCTTTGCAAGATATGCTCCAAAGATTGAAAAAATTTCCGTCGATGATGATCGTGTTATTCTAAAAGATAATATCAAAAACAGAATTGCAGAAGTTGCAGTGCAAAAAGGAGAATTGTTTTGCCAGCTATGTGAAGAAAAAGATTGTGTTCACATTGGATTTGTATTTTCACTTCCTGACGTATACGAAATTTTGAATTCTAGGGGAATAAAACATCCAAAATAAAGAGCAGTGGAGGAGGTGGGATTTGAACCCACGAACTCCTGAGAGACAGGATCACCCATTTTTATGATCTTAAGTCCTGCATGTCCAAAAGCACTATGTGCTTACTTTGGCCAGGCTTGATTACTCCTCCAAAAGTCTAGAAATTTGTGTGAAATTTAACAGTTTAGAGATTTTGGAGCCATAATCAAGAATTATAAGGATTTTAAATTGCTAAAATTCGTGCTTCGATAGCTCAGCCTGGTAGAGCGTTACCTTGGTAAGGTAAAGGTCGCGGGTTCAGATCCCGTTCGGAGCTTTAATAATTTTTTATTAAAAGTTCAAAATGGCCAGTTCTTTTTTTAGAGTTGGAATTAATCGATCTGTTTGCTTCTATCCTAGTTATTTTCCACGGATTCTTTGAAAATATATCTGCAACTTCTTTTGAATCAGAATTTGACAACAATACATTACAACCTCGAGAATCTAATTTTAAACAAAGTTCTGCCAGTCTTGTCAGATCATCATATGTGAAATCTTTGTTGGTATAGCTTGTGAAATTTGCAGTGGCACTTGTTGGTTGATATGGAGGATCAAAATATATCAAATCTCCTTTTTTAGCATCTCTTAGAACTGCCTCAAAATCTCTACATTTGATGGAAATTCTACTTGATTGTAAGATATGACTTACAGCACGGAGATTTTCTTCATTTACTATATTTGGATTAGAGTATTTTCCTAAGGGAACGTTGAATTTTCCTTTACTGTTTACACGGTATAATCCATTAAAACAAGTCCTATTCAAGAAGATCAATCGAGATGTTTTTTCGATTTCGCTTCTTGGGTTACTTTCGCGAATTGAATAATAATATGACTCGGAATTTTTTTGATAATTTTTTTCATGATTCTTTAGAGAAGCAATCAGGGAATCGATTCTATCTCTAATTGTAGTATATGCCAATACAAGATCAGAGTTCAAATCAGAGATACTACATTTTTGACCATTTTTGTCTGTAAGAATATGAAATAGCAAAGCACCGCCACCAAGAAATGGCTCATAGTACGTACCAAAAGACTCTGGAAGATTTTGATTAATTATTGGAATTAACTGTCGTTTTCCTCCAGCCCATTTCACAAAGGGTTTTGGAGTAACTAAAATCTGGTCGTATTGTTGCTTCACATGTAATCATCACTATATCGCATATTGTCAAAAGAGACAACAAAAGATCACAACATGTACAATATTTTTTAATCAAATTTTGAGATTAGAATACTCTAATCACAAATAATAAAATGAAAAGGAAAAGATTGGAGTTTTAGTCCCACTTTGACCAAGCGGCCATCCATCTGTATGTCCAAGTGTTTAGTTTACAACCTAATGCTGTAAATGTAACTGACAAAACTGCACCTGCACCTGCACCCAGTGCGACTGGGCTGTTATAGAATTTACCTACTTGAGGTTCTATTGGTGTCATGTATGGTGGCAATGTTGGTCTTGGGTATTTGAATGCCGTTTCTAGTGGGTCTGCGACTGTTATCAGGTTTACC
>JAIOPB010000059.1 GCA_021414105.1 Nitrosarchaeum sp.
AAAAACAATGCAAAGTGGTGGTCAAATGGACAAATTGATGATGAAACGTTTGTGCAGGGACTACAATATTTGATACAAAATAGAATTCTTCATATCTAGTTGAAAACGTGAACTAATCTGTTTAAATCTATAAAATACATATTGTACTAAAACAAGAGAAATAACAGATTAATTAATTGAAGACTATAGACCAAGCTCACTTGAAAAACCAATATTTGGATTCAAAAATATTATCGACTCTTACTAGTTTATCACAATCAAAAATAATATTTATTTTAATTGGATTCATGTTTACTGCATTACTGATTTCTCAATTTACATTTGCTGAGGTTTTCATACCGCCACAGGAATACCTTGGATATTTTGATTATGAAGGCGTATATACAGTTGGAGGCAATGTAAAAAATCAAAATGATTATGCAGTAATTCCAACCATTTCAGTTTCTGTAATTGATGGAGAAAATACATTTACTAAAATAATATCGCATGTTCCAATTCCACCCAAAACAGATATTCCATTTAAGACAAAATTTCCTGAAGTTACAGGAGATGCTCCTATCTTACTAGAAGCTGAACTCAAATTTGTAAAAACACAAAAAGATCCAATATCAATTGAAATTCTTTATGATGAAACATTAATCAAACATGATGATGGTCATGTTACAGGGAGAATTCATAATAATGGAAATCAAACTATCTTCAACCCAAAAATTCTTGCAATAGCTCATGGTAATGGAACAGTACTTGATGTTGTTCACAATGTTGAATATATTGATAAAATAGAACCTGATCAAATTCTAGAATTTTCAATGTATCCTGATCCTTCAATAACTGATGATGTCTTTTTCTATAGTTGCTTTGCTCCTGTAGATACTACTGTTGTTCCTGTAACCACAAAGAAAAATGGCGGCGATTTTGATTTTAGGTATGATTCAGGTGCGTGGTATTCTGCTGCTAAATTCAATGAAGAGGGAACAATTCTCACAATACGTGGATACAATAGTTACCCGCTTGAGACTTATGCAAACTTTGAATTTCCACAAATTTCAGGTAAAGAAAAATTCAATGTCACTCTAAACGATAAACCTATAAAATTTATTCAAAGTATAGATGATACTGGATTTTGGCATGTTGCATTTACTGTAGAGCCAACATCACAAGGAATTCTAAAGATTACTGGTTTTGAAAAAGGTTTACCTCCTGAAACCTCCAAAATTCCACAATGGATAAAGACAAATGCAAATTGGTGGTCTACAGATCAAATATCTGATTCAGAATTTCTTGAAGGAATAGATTTCTTGTTTGAAAAAGGAATTGTCGTAGTAACACCAAAAGAAATGACTGCTCAATCAAATTGGAAATTACCGTCATGGATTAAAATAACCGCATCTTGGTGGTCTGAAGATAAAATTTCAGATGATGATTTTCTAAAGATGATTGAAAATCTTGTGAAACGAAAAATAATTATAATTTAATTTACTTAATATGATAAATCTTATTATACAAACTTCAATCAAGCTTAATATCTAATGTTTCCATTACGAGATGAAAACCCACATCCTCCAGGATACAAACCAAAAGTAACTTATGCACTAATTGCAATTAATGTTCTAATATTTCTTATTGAAATTGTATATACTGGACAATTTATAGAATTTACAAATAACAATGCATATAATTTATTTTATAATTGGGGGGCAGTACCAAATTGTGTTACAGGCGGAACCGTATCTAACATAGATTTTGGTGAAGGTCCACTACAAGTAGCATGCCCTGATGCACCATATCTCTCTCTTCTAAGTTCTATTTTCTTGCATGGTGGTGCAATGCATCTTGGTGGTAATATGTTATTTTTGTGGATATTTGGTGATAACATTGAACTAAAGTTTGGTAGAATAAAATATCTAGCAATTTATTTAATATGGGGAATAAGTGCAGGATTGGTTCACATACTTGGTGATCCTGCCAGTGTACTTCCCGCAGTAGGCGCATCTGGTGCAATATCTGGAGTACTTGGCGCATATCTTGTAATTTTTCCAAGAGCTAAAATTCAGACTGCTATGATGATGGGATTCTTTATGAGAATGATACATATTCAAGCAAGATGGTTCTTACCGTTTTGGCTTGTATTTCAAAATTTACTCCCATTTTTTATAGGAGGGTTTGGTGTTGCAGGAGGCGGTGTTGCATATCTTGCTCATATTGGTGGATTTGTAGTGGGACTTGCTACTGGTTATTTATACAAGAAAACACACAGTTCTGATTTCACTTATGGAACAAGATATGGGTATAGGCCTAACTAGATCTCTAAAGAATAAATCAATGAAACTTTTTCAAACTAATCATGCCGTTGATTACAGTATCAATGTATCCAGGAAGAACTCAACAACAAAAAGACGAATATGCAAAAGCAATAACAAAATCAGCAGTAGAGATTCTTAAAACAAAAGAAACTCACGTCATTGTAGTTTTTGAGGATAATCCAAAAGAAAATTGGTTTCTAGCGGGAAACCAACTTTAATTATTTTTTTTTACAAAGACTGGAATAATCCCTCCTAATCAGAGGGATAGACATGCACATATTGGTCGGTTACATTGACTGCAACCAATTTACATAATAACAAAATGGTATGTTTCATGTTTGTACCGCTTTATCCTTTTATTCTCATTTATAATTACAAATTTTATGAAAGTTGCAGTTGTACAATTCAAGGCTTCCACCGATAAGGCAATTAATCTAAAAAAAATTATCAACTATATCACAAAAGCAGCCAAAAAAAAAGCAACACTTGTTGCATTTCCAGAATTTATGATGTTTTATACAAATTCATCGCAAACATCAAAACAACTTGCAAACCTAGCTGAAACAATTAATGGAAACTTTGTAAATACTATTGCAAAGACAGCCAAAGAAAACCACATCCAAGTTGTAGGTTCATTTTATGAAACAAGCACAAAAAAAAATCGAGTACATGATACTTCGTTTATTATTAATAAATCAGGTAAAGTAATCTCAACATATAAGAAAATTCATCTCTATGATGCCTTAGGATTCAGAGAATCAAAAAAAATGGTACAAGGATCAAAAATTGCAAAACCTGTACAGACTTCAATTGGAAAAATAGGAATGATGATTTGTTATGATCTGAGATTTCCAGAGATGTCAAGATCATTAGCTGCTGCAGGTTCTGAAGTTTTGATTGCACCATCAGCGTGGGTAAAAGGTAACATGAAAGAAGAACATTGGATAACAATTAACAAAACACGAGCAATTGAAAATGGGTGCTATGTAATAGCGCCAGATCAAGTGGGAAATATCTATTGTGGGAGAAGTATTGTAGTTGATCCTTATGGAAAAATTTTACTTGACATGAAAAAGAAACAAGGAATCGGATATGTTAACATTGAATTAAAAAATGTAAAACAAATTCGTAAAGTTTTACCATTGCTAAAAAATAGACGAACTGATATCTATCCTACTTTGAAGATTTAGATTTTCTACTGTCACAATTAAAATT
This sequence comes from Nitrosarchaeum sp., assembly GCA_021414105.1. Classification (GTDB taxonomy): domain Archaea; phylum Thermoproteota; class Nitrososphaeria; order Nitrososphaerales; family Nitrosopumilaceae; genus Nitrosarchaeum. Next base: position 3,519 of record JAIOPB010000059.1, read on the forward strand.
GGAACATTGTTTTGTCCATTTCTGCTTTCTTGAATAACGAAAAATTACCATTGGCCATTTGCATACATCGCATGACATCTTTATTGCTCTGAGTTTTGCTTTTTGTAAAAGTGGCGATGATGCCTTACATCCCCCATAAAAATTTGAACATCCCATGAATCGTTTTCTAGTCGTTCTAGATCTGATTATCATCAACTGACCTAATCCACATTCTGGACATTCTACTAGTCCATTTTTCGGAGAATTTGTCCCAAGAATCATATATTTTCTCTCTCTTGATGACCAAGATAGGTATCCATTAGTGTCCAAGTACTGTATAATCTCTTTTTTGAAAATGTCTGTTTTTGACTTTGTAGCTTTTACAACATGTCTTGTTACTTGTACAATTTGAAGGTCTGTTTTCTTTAAGGGCATTTTTTGTAATGAATTTACTAAAACAATTTTTATAGGGAATCTGGTCAGCGACATTAGTGGAAAAGGTCTGCGTTCTTGGTGCTGGTAGCACGAAATATGGAAAATTAGCTGATAGTATAGCCGACATTACTACTCAGGCGTCAGTGGCTGCCATAGAAAGTGCAGGAATTGACCCTAAAGATATCAAAGCAGGATACATTTCAAACGTATTTGGAGTTGCTGATAAACAGGTACATCTCGGACCTGTCTTGATGAGCAACCTAGGAATTTCAGATAAACCATCATTATCAATAGAGTCAGCTTGTGGAAGTGGTTCCGTATCATTTAGAGAAGCTTTTGCAAATGTTGCAGCCGGTTTTTACGATTGTCTTGTAGTGACAGGAGTTGAAAAAGTAACTCATACTGGAACAGAATGGACAACAACTTACTTTTCATATTGCTCAGACTTTTTCTATGAAGGACAAGCTGGTGCATCATTTCCTGGATTATTTGCATCAATGGCAAGAGCATACCTGACAGAATTTAATGCAACAGAAGAAGACTTTGCTAGAGTTGCAGTAAAAAATCATGACAATGGATTTTTAAATCCAAAAGCTCATTTGCAAAAAAGGATCACAATTGATGATGTAATGAATTCCGCAGTTGTTGCAAGTCCACTAAAACTTTATGATTGCTGTCCTTTCTCTGATGGCGCAAGTTCTGTAATTCTCTGCTCTGAAAAATTTGCAAAAGAAAATGGTAATAATTACATTGAAGTTATTGGTTCTGGCAGAGGTGGTTCACCTGCTGCGTTACAAGGTCGTGAACATTTGACTACAATTCCAAGTACAAAGATTGCAGCTGAGAGTGCTTACAAAATGGCAGGAATCACTGCAAAAGATATTGATTTTGCAGAAGTCCATGATTGTTTTACAATTGCAGAAATTGTTGATACTGAAGATTTAGGATTCTTTGAGAAAGGAAAAGGAGTTCAGGCTGTTCGTGAAGGCAGAACAAAATTAAATTCTGATATTTCAATTAATCCTTCAGGTGGTCTCAAGTCAAAAGGACATCCAATTGGAGCTACAGGTGTTGGACAAGTAGTAGAAGTATTTGATCAATTAACTGGTAGAGCTGGAGCACGAACTGTCAAAAATGCAAAAATAGGCTTAACTCATAATTTTGGTGCAACTGGAGCTAGTTGTGCTGTTCACATATTCCAAAGTGTATAAAATGTCTGTAAAAGAACAACTTATTGAAAAAGCAAAAGAAGGTAAAGTTCTTACTCACAAATGTACACAGTGCGGTCATCTACACCTCTCTAATGTCTACTACTGCCAAAATTGTGGTAGTAAGGGATTTCAAGATGAGATTTTGGAGGGTATAGGTTCAGTAGCCACCTATACCATAATCACAGTTCCACCAGCAGGCTTTGAAAAATACACGCCATATGCCTTTGTTGTCTTACAGCTTGATAAGACTAATCTGCGGATTTCTGGATTTATGGCAGGAATAGCGACTCCTAAAGATCTTCCAGTTGGAACTAGAGCAAAAATCACTGGTTTTGATGAACGTGGCATTATCATTGAAAAACAGTAAAATTATTTGTTTGAATTATTAAAAAAAATCATAATCATTTCTTAATAATTTTGTAAAGATGATTATTTTGATGTCTGTAGAAATTACATGTGGTAAATGTGGAGAAAAGATCGCTAACATGAAAATGCTCAAAGCTATAAAAGATGTGATGAATCCATATAATGGAAAGTGTCCATCATGTGGCCAAAAATTATCAACGTCTGAATTTTCTCTGGATGTACAAGAAAACTGATCTAAGATCTAAAAATCTTTATAAATTTTTATTTTTTTGTACATTTGCAATATTACAATAACATCTAAATTTTATTTTAATGAGAAAACTGATCTAATAACAATCTAGTCATAAGTCTTATTTACTCCTTTTTTAGTGAAATAGTATGGAATTAGATGAAGAACTAGAAGAGCCAAAGCGAAGCGGAATTCTTCAATCTACATCAAAACGTGTACGAATGATCTTCTCTGTAATGGCAAGTCCAAACCGAATAGATATTCTAAGAATTTTAAATTCAAAGGGCCCATTAACCTATTCTGAATTAAAGTCACTAGCAGGATTCAAATCCAAAAAAGAGAGTGGTAAATTTGCATATCATCTAAGAAAATTATTGAGGCAATCCCTTGTAGCACTAAATAAATCTGAAAGACGTTATACAATTACAAATCTTGGAAAACTTGTCTTAAGCTTGGCAAGACAAATTGAAGAACGTTCAATTATTGAAAGTGGAAAGATGTATGTTAGGACATCACATGAATCAATTGAAGAATTCAATTCACATAAAATTATTCAATCACTTGTACGTGAAGGTAGTCTTCCATTGGAATTAGCTCAAAAAATTACTGAAGAAGTTGAAAATAGAATTTACAAATATCAAACAACCTATCTTACTGGGTCACTTATCAGAGAAATGGTAAACTCTGTTCTTTTAGAACACGGTCATGAGGAATACCGCAATAAACTAGCACGCCTAGGCCTGCCTGTATATGACATTCAAGAAATGCTCACAAATCTGGATAATGTAGATAATGGCGCAGAAGGCCTACTTTTCAATACTGGTCAGAAAGTGTTTGCAGAACATTTACTTACAAATGTATTACCAAAAGATGTTGCTGATTCACATCTTTCTGGTGATATGCACATTTCAAATCCAGGAATTTGGTCAATGATACCTGATACCATATTTGTTAATGTAAAAGAACTGATTGAAGATGGAGTTATTCTTGGTGGAAAATATCTTGATGTATCAAGAATTACATCTTCAAAATCAATTGATGATATTGCATCTTCCTTGTCTATAATCATATCATTACTTTCCAAAGAAGCTTCGCAAGAAATTGTACTTGACGGATTGATTCCACTCTTTACAAAATATTCAAAGAACATTCCAGAACTTGAACAAAAACTAACAGATGCCTTTGCTACTGCATCTACCACATCCAAATACAATAGAAAAGCTACTAATGTTTCAATTAGACTTCAGTTAGGTTCTGATCTAAAAATTGTTAATGCAATAATTAATGCATACAAGAATTACACAAAGATAACTCCAATTCCAAAAATTGGTTTGATTGTAGATTTCGATAAAGGAAAAGTTGCTGATGTTTCCGAAGCATTAGCAGAAATAATTTCAATTGGTGGAAAAGTGATGTTTGCAAAAGGTGAAGTATCTAGTTATGGTATCACAAATGGTACAACTAAAAATTCTGGCCCACTTGCAATAACACTACAATCTGTTTCAATCAATCTTCCAAGACTTGCATTTGAATCCAATAAAGATGAAACATACTTTAGAGCAAGACTTGCATTACTTATGAAACCTGCATTATCTTCTATGGCATTAAGAAAGAAAGATATTTCTGATCTTACTAGAAGAGGATTAAATCCAATTCTTGCAAAGAATACACAATATATGCAACGAAGTTCTGTGTCACTTATTGTTAATCTCGTAGGCCTAAAGGAATCTGTTTTCAATATTCTTGGATTCCAAGATAATAAAGAAGGAAGAGAGATACTCAATAAAGTAATAGAGACTGCAGTTGATGTTGCAGCTAAAAAAGGTAAAGAACTAGGAGATACCGTGGCTATATCCATGACTGAGACTGAGGGATCCAGCCGATTTGCAAACCTAGATGGTGAGAAATATGGTAAAAATTCGGCTCTTAGTTCTATGGATAGTGACTCTTACTCACAAGGAATAGTTCTTAATGCCTCTGAAATAGGCGATTACACAAGTAAAACTGAGATTATATCTGAATGTAATAAACTATCTAAACTGCTTAATGGTGGTTTACTAGTCAGACTTGATATTGATCAGAACGCCACTCAAATTGATATCAAAAAATCAATTGAAAAAGCAGCAGAACTAACATCTTCATTCAAGCCTGTAAAGAAAGTAGCACTATGTGGTGAATGTGGGTTCAAAGATGAACACTTTGTAGACAAGTGTCCAAAGTGTAAGTCTTCATACGTAATCTGAAATTCGTAAATCAAAAACTATCTCCGATCATTTTAGAAAATATTTTGATCAGTTTCAGACATACGATCATAGTTCTGAATCTATGACTATTTGATCAGAACGGTTCTCGCTAAGTTAGTGACTATATTGACTTCTTTAAGTGTCTATATACAAGATCATAAACAGTATGAGCTAACAAAAATTCACTAATGGTTGTGCTGTAAATTTTTCATGCGATCATCGCACTGAATTCATGACTGTTTGATCAGAAAAACCATTACAACATCAATTGGACCGTTGTCAATATTTTTGAACTGAAATTTCAGAAAATACTGCCAAATCATTTATACCGTATTCTTTCTTACCTCTTGCGGGGAGATTATAATTGGATAAATCACAAATAGAAAGTACTCTCAATGAGATCCGTAAGCGCAGTGGCGCTGTAACGGCTTTCAATCAAGATAAAATTTCAAACGCTATATTCAGAGCGTTGGCAGCCACCTCTAAAGCCGACCGTGCGCTAGCCGATCAACTTGCAAATAAAGTCGTGCAAAAATTAGTCGAACAAGGATTCACAAGTTCTAGAACTCCTACCGTTGAGGATATTCAAGATATTGTGGAATCAACCCTTATCGATTGTGGTAACAGCGACATTGCAAAGGCGTATATCGTTTACAGACATGAACGAAGAAAATTAAGAGACGAAAAAATGAAAGTCTTAAACACAAAATCTTTAGATACTGTCTCAAAGAATTTTGATCTAAATTGCTTGAGGGTACTAGCATCTAGATATCTTTTCAGAAATAGTAAAAACGAAATCACTGAATCTCCAACTCAAATGTTTGAAAGAGTAGCAATTCTAGTTGGAATTGGCGATATTCTATATGATGCCCAAGTATTTGATAAATCTGGAAATATTACTCAAAATATTGAAGAGGCACGTACATATCTTGAGAAATTAGACAATTTTGATTACAAATTCAAGATTGGAGAATACTTTCTCAACAAGTGGCACTTTAGATCTTTAATCAACCACTATGTAACGCTTGCAAACAAAGGCCAGATGAAAGTCAACTTTAAAGATCTTCTGACACTACTTGCAGCCAAAAAATTTGATAACTATGCAGACAAGATCACAGAATATTTTGAATTGATGACTGCACAAGATTTCCTGCCAAATTCACCAACAATGATGAATGCTGGTGGTAGATTGGGTCAGCTTTCTGCATGTTTTGTTCTTGGTATGCCCGATGATATGGAACAAATCATGAAATCAACTTCTGATGCAGCACTAATTTTCAAATCTGGAGGAGGAGTTGGAATCAACTATTCTGATCTTCGTGAAGAAGGCGATATTGTTGCATCAACATCTGGTGTAGCATCAGGTCCAGTATCTTTTATGAATATAATCAATACCGTAACTGAAGTTGTAAAACAAGGCGGAAAAAGAAGAGGAGCTAACATGGGAATCATTGAAGCTTGGCATCCTGATGTTGAAAAATTCATTACAAATAAAACAGAGCCTGGTGTATTGGAGAACTTTAATGTCAGTGTAGGCATATGGGAAGACTTTTGGAATGCACTTGTAAACACAGATGACGGCAAGTACATGTTACGTAGTCCACGTGACAGAAAACCTGTAAGAGAAATCAACGCACATCAATTAATTGATTTGATAGCTATGTCTGCATGGAAGAGTGCAGAGCCTGGATTGATCTTCTTTGATCAAATTAACAAATACAATGTATTTGCCAAAGCAAGACAATCTCCACTAAGAGCTACAAATCCATGTGGCGAACAGAGTCTATATCCATACGAATCATGCAATCTCGGTTCCATCAATTTGGTGAATCTTGTAAAAAGAAAGGCTGATGGAGAATACGAGTTTGATTGGCAAAGATACGAAGAAACAATCAGAAAGACAACCAGATTCTTGGATAACATCATTGATGTGAATCATTATCCTGTAAAAGATATTGACATTGCATCTAAAGATTCTAGAAGAATTGGCTTGGGTGTAATGGGAGTCGCAGATCTCTTATACAAATTAAAAATCCCATACAACTCCAAGGAAGGTTATGAACTACAATCAAAACTATCTGAAGCATTGACCTATTATTCAATGGAGGAAAGTGTTGCACTTGCAAAATCTAGAGGTGAATTCCCACTTTGCTCAAAGACAGAATATCCAGAAGGAAAAATTCCAATTGCAGGATATTATGAGAAACCTAAAGAATCGCATTGCTATGAATGGGATGCACTAATTGAGAAAATTAAGAAGCATGGAATAAGAAATGTCTTGACTACTACAGTAGCTCCAACCGGAACATTATCTATGATTGCTGATTGCTCAAATGGAATGGAACCCGCATTTGCTTTAGTATTTGAAAAGAGAGTAACTGTAGGCAGATTCTTCTATACCAACAAGATTGTTGAAGAAGTACTCAAAGAACATGGCCTATACAGCGATGAACTCCTTGCAAAGATTGCAGACAATTATGGATCTCTAAAAGGAATTCCTGAAATCCCACAATGGATGCAAGATGTCTTTGTCACTGCAATGGATATTCACTGGGCAGATCATCTAATGGCTCAAGGTGTATGGCAAGATTGGATAGGAAATGCAATTGCCAAGACAATTAACATGCCATATGATGTTACTGCAGATGATGTAAAATCTGCATATCTATTAGCTCATGAGTTGGGATTAAAAGGAATCACAGTATATCGTGATGGTTCTAGACATAAGCAAGTACTACATATGACAAGTGAAAATGCACAAAAAACATTTGATGTTACACCAAGTGAATATGTTACTGGATATGTAACAACTATGATTTCCAATCCATACATCAAATCTCAAGTCCATAGTGCACTTGAACTCAAAGTACATGATGAAGAAATTACATCTGAGCCTATGAGACAAGAAGAAGTATCTGAAGATCGTCTATGTCCAACATGCAAAAACAATCTCGTATTTGTAGAAGGATGTAGTATCTGCATAGAATGTGGATTCAGCGGTTGCACTTCTGGATAAAGAACAGAATCGTAACTTTTTTACTTCCTTTCACTTTCCATTCAATATGGATAAGAAGATTCTAGGACTATCTGTTGGTATTGCGATAATTGCTATAATTGCAATCGTACTGATTGTACCGAATTTAGACTCAGTTACCAATCAGAAACATAATGAAAAACTTGGTCTTGTAATTAACACACCAAATTCGTCCATCTCTTTGCAGGATTTGAAGCAAATTTACTCTGATGCATCTTCTACCGGAATTGGAAGAAGTAATGTGTATCTATTTTGGAATATAGTTGAGCCTGTAAGAGGCGAATTCAACTGGGAACAATCAGATATTTTGATGAGTTTTAATAAAAACAATGATCTTAAAGTTACATTATTTTTTTCTGTGATTAATGGAGAAACACTAGGACCTTTTCCAAACTGGATTGGAAAACCATCTCTTAACGCAATTGGAGAAGATAGACTAGTTAACGTTCTTGATGCAATATTATCTCGTTATGATATTATAGATACAGTTGTAATTGCTGGTGAAACAGAATCACAATTTCGTTATTATGAACAAAATATTCCTGTATACAAAGAACTTTTCAACGGAGTATATGCTAAATTAAAAGAAAAACACCCTGATGTAAAGATAGGGAACGCATTTGCCTTACATAACGTACTCAATAAAAACCTGGAACATGTTGTAACTGACTTGGCACTTGGTGACTTTGTTGCTTTCTCATATTTTCCAGTTGATAACTTGAATGATATAATTAAAACTCCACAAGAAGCTAAAGAGGATTTGCAAAAAATATTTGAAATCATACCTGATAAAAAAATTGGGCTTTTTGAGATTAGTTGGAGCACATCTGATTTTGTAGGAGGAAATAATACATCTCAAAAAATGTTCTTGGAAAAATCATTTGAATTTTATACAGAAAATGAATCTAAAATAGCATTTCTTACATGGTATAGACAATATGATAGACCTGACGGTACATGTGTTATTGAAAAACCAGCAATCGGAGATGAAAGTATCGATATAGGCGGTGGTTCTAGTTTAGGAAGTAGTGAGTATGTAATTGAACGATTAAGCCATTATATTTGTAGTTCTGGATTAGTGGATGTTAATGGAATTCCAAAACCTAGTTGGAATGAATTTAAAAATCAAATTGAAATGATCAACTAAAATGATCTCTCTAGTTTTAGCAGAATCTGCGTTAGAACTTGTTCCTTTAGAACTACAAGATCATCCTTCAGTATTATCACATGCACAAAAACTAGGAAAAGATCCATCTGAAATCTTACTTGATAATTCTTGGCACTTTGCTGCCATGAAAGGAATCAATAATGAAATTAAACGAGGAAGACCTGATCTAGTTCATTTTTCTATATTAGAAGCAACTACAATTCCATTGTATTTACAAAATAAAATTAAAATCTATATTCATACAATTGATGATAAAGTAATTTACATTGGAGAAAATGTTCACATTCCAAAATCATATCATAGATTTGAAGGTTTGATTGAAAAATTATTTCTGGAAAAAACCATACGATTTGATACTAGTCTATTATTAGAAATCAAAGAAAAATCATTTTCTGAATTAATTAATGAAATAAAACCATCAAAAATTATTGGTTTTTCAACCAAAGGAGAACTTAGTTCATTTGAAAAAATTAGCTCTGAAATCTCAGATAATGCATGTCTAATTATTGGGGGATTTCAAAAGGGTCATTTTTCCGAATCAACAAAAAACAAAATAAATCACTTGTTTTCAGTTGATAACTTGTCTTATGAGGCACACGTGGTAATTGCGCGTATATTGTATGAGTATGAAAAAACCGTTTTTATGTAGGAAATTAAGTTTGTTTTCTTGTGCAGTCATAGTATAGCCTGGTTAGTATTCGGGGTTTCCAACCCTGTGACGCGGGTTCGAATCCCGCTGACTGCATTTTTCTAATCTAAAGAGAACCAATTTTTAGGTGCATTATGAATAGTTATTGTGAAACCAGCTCTTAGAAAAATTGCATTAGAAAGAATACAGATTTTAATCAACAATGCAATTTCTAACGCAAAAATGAATCCAGATCTTTCTCAACGACAAGCATCACTTGCGCGACGAATTTGTACTAGATACAAAATTCGTATGCCTTATGAGTTGAGAATTGTTTTTTGTAAAAAATGCAAGTCATTTATTGCACCAGGACTAAATTCCAAAATTCGTCTTGGTAGAGCATCAGTAAAGTCGATCAGAATTTCATGTAATCTATGTGGGCATACTTATCGTAAAATAATATCTCAATGATTTATAAGACGATTCTCGATTTTTTTACTTTATGGCAAAGGTATACGATGTACCATCTGATGTATTGATTAGTAGGTTAGCAGGTGTTCTAAAAAATGAAGATATTCCTGCTCCCGCTTGGGTTCCATTTGTAAAAACTGGTGCGCATGCAGATAAACCACCTCAAGATAGAGAATGGTGGCATACAAGATGTGCATCATTAATGAGAAAAATTTACCTTCATGGTCCACTTGGAATTAATGAATTAAGAAAAATTTATGGCGGTGGAAGACCGTCTGGATATGGTGCAGCTCATCATAAAGATGCCGGTGGTGCAATAATTCGTAATGCAGTTCAAGGATTAGAAAAACTTGGATATGTAGAAAAAGTTGAGAAAAAAGGCCGTGTTATTTCAAAACAAGGAATGCAAAAACTAGATAGATTATCAACAGAAATTCTAAATGAACTTATCACTGAAAATCCTCAGCTGAAAGTATACTCTTAGATTTAAAATGAGTTTTCCTGAATCAACTGATCCTCACAATAAACAAAATCATGATCTAACTGCCCAAAAAGAACAAATCCTCAAACAGATACTTTCACCAGAAGCAAGAATGCGATTAAATAATATCAAAATGGTCAAGCCTGAATTATCTGATCTTGTAGAGCAGTATCTTATTGGAATGGCTACACAAGGAAAAATGAATTCACAGATTAACGACAATCAACTCAAACAAATTTTGTTATCAATTCAACAACCAAAACGTGATTTTAAGATAAATCGTATCTGATCTAAGAAAATATAATTAGGGGTTAGACTCGAAATTATTCATGAAAGGTCTAGTTTATGAAGAATATTCACCTGATGATAATTTTGCAAAAATTCTAAAAGTAAAAGAAGTACCTGATCCAAAACCTAAAGCTGATGAGGTAGTTTTCAAGGTTAAGTCTGCTGCTCTAAATTATAATGATATCTGGGGAATGAGAGGAGCACCAGTACCAGTTCCATTACCACACATTTCTGGTTCTGATGCAGCTGGAGATGTAATCGCAGTTGGTGAAGATGTAAAAAATATCAAAGTTGGTGATAAAGTAGTTTCACATTCTAACATGTCATGTAGAGTATGCAAAGCATGTACTGATGGTAGAGAATTTGATTGTGTTAATAGAATAATCTGGGGATTTCAGACAGGTCCAAATTGGGGTGCATTTTCTGAAATTACACATCTTCCAGAAGTTAATATTTCAAAAATTCCACAAGGCGTAAGCTACGATGAAGCAGCAGCTGCCTCTATGACCCTTTTAACATCTTGGCATATGCTAGTTGGAAGAGCAAAGATTCGACCAGGACAAACTGTCTTAATTATGGGTGGTGGTTCTGGAGTCGGAAGCTTTGGAATTCAAATTGCAAAGTTATACAATTGTGATGTTATTGCAACTGCTAGTCCTGATAAATTAGATAAATGTCTAGAACTAGGCGCAGATTTTGCAGTAGATCACAGAAAAGAAGACTGGCATAAAGAAGTAAGAGCAATCTCAAAGGAATTAGCAAAGAAAAAAGATGAAGCACCAGGAATCGATGTATCATTTGATCACATTGGTCAAACTCACTGGAATCAACAACTTACACTACTCAAATATGGCGCAACATTGGTATCATGTGGTGCAACAACTGGATATGATGCAAAAACTGATCTTAGACATGTATTCTTTAAAGGAACAAACATTCTTGGTTCAACACAGGGAACTAAAGCAGAATTAGATCAAGGTTTGTATTGGATGGGTCAAGGTAAAATCAAAGCAGCAATAGACTCTGTTTATTCATTTGAGCAAGCAGCAGAAGCCCATACTAAAATGTTAACTGGAAAAGGACTCTTTGGCAAAATCTTAATGAAGCCAGAATCTGTCTAGTTATTTAATGACACGTCTTTTTAGAAGTCTTATTTTTGTTCCTGGAAACAATTCTAGATTTTTAGAAAAGGCAAAAAAACTTCAGGCAGATATAGTGTGTTTTGATCTGGAAGATTCTGTACCTGATGAAGAAAAAAAAAATGCTAGAGAATTAATTCAAACTGCACTAAAGTCTCGCACATCTTATCTTGCTTCAATTTTTGTTCGCACAAATTCCCCAAAATCTGGAAAAATTCCAGATGATCTCAAAGAAGTAATTCAAAAAGGAATTGATGGAATTGTAATTCCAAAGGTCAACAATGTTAATGAAATCAAGAAAATTGAAAAAAATCTTTTGTTATTAGAAAAAAATCGTAAACTAAAACCAATTCAAATAATTCCTTCTATTGAATCAGCAGAAGGTGTAGTAAATACATACAACATTGCATCTTGTAGTAAGCGAATACCTGCAGTTGTTTTTGGAGTTTTTGATCTCTTAAATGATTTAGGAATTGAATACACAAAAGATACTGAAGGTGGAAGATACTCTAGAACAAAGATTCCTGTAGATGCCAAAGCCGCAGGAATCCATGCTATTGATGCTATTTGGCAGGATCTTAATGACATTAAAGGACTTGAAAAAGATTGTACGATTGGAAAAAATCTGGGGTATGTCGGAAAAAGTATTATCCATCCTGATCAAATTTCTACAACCCATAAAATTTTCTATCCCAGTAAAACGGAAATTCAATGGGCAGAAAAAGTCTGCAAATATTATTTAAAATCTATAAAGAAAGGAAAAGGTGCAACAACCATCGATGGAAAAATGATCGATGAGGTTCATTTCAAACAAGCTAAGGCAATACTTGAAATTATAAAAAATCATTCCATAATCTAATGTCTTAATAAAATTATTTACAAATAGATGAATATCTAATTGGTTATATTGATGCTAGTACTTTCATCAAATATTTTTTTGTTTATCACTGTTTGAATCATGATATCGTTTTTTTTCATTCCTATTTTAATTTCATCAAAAACACATCTATATTTTGAAATTCTTTTACTTTCACTAAGAATTTTTCCTGATTCTAAAATTAACCCATTTATTATTAAATTTTCAATTTTTCTATATCCTGATGTTTTTGGAACTTTAGATTCCTTTAGAATTTGAGGAATAGTTAAATCATTATCAAAAAGACAAATGAGTATCTTTCTAGTTTCAATATCCCCACATAATTCTAATATTAAATCCCTTAGTTTTTGATCAATTATTTTAATAGAATAATTCTTATCTGTTTTTTTAATTTTAATAATTTCATTAATGCACTCATTTTCAAATTTTTTTTTATCTATGTTAGAAATATTTTTTAATGCTTCACGAAATTTATGAAAATGCTCTATTGATAGTTTTATTGACATTCCATATTCTAAGAATAATTTTCTTTCTAAGTTTTTTCGCTCATCCGAATTCAGTTTCTTTTTAATTATATGAGATAGTGATGTGGAAATCAATCTGTCAATTCCAGTCATTATTACACTAAGAAATAATACAAAATATTAAAGCATGTTTCATTAAACCTGATGGATATGCAACGTTCAGTTATTGTAATTGATGATGATGAAGATACTGTTCGTCTATTTAGTGAATTTTTGGAAGAAAAAGGTATCAAAGTAGTAGGAAATGGTTATGATGGTATAACTGCTATCAAACTTTACAAAGAAAAAAAACCTGATGTTGTACTAATTGATATGATGATGCCTAACGGAAGTGGATTTCATGCAATTAAAAAAATCCGAGATATCAATCCTAAAGCAAAAGTTATTGCTGTTAGTGGGGATAGTAGTTATTCAACCGAAGATAAACTAGAAAAATTAGCTATTCCATTTATCCGCAAACCGTTTAACATGGAACAAATTCTTTCTATTATTAACGCCTAGTATTTCCCATATTTGGAACATTTCATATAATGTTATATTCCAAACTTCATACAATAATTGTGGAGATATTATTATGAGTAAACGTGTAACAATAATGATTGATGAAGATCTAGACAAAAAAATAAGACTTCGCCAAGCAAAACTAATTCAACAAGAACAAACTTCATACAGCTATTCTAAAGTATTGAATGAAACGCTTCGAAAAGCTTTAAAATAATTTTTGTGTCTCTTATTACTTATCCATTCTTCAATTTTTCGAATAGAATAAAGACCTGATATTACATTATATAGTGATCTAAATTGATTAACTTACTTGATCCAACTGTTGTAATTACCCGAATGTTTGAATCTGGAAAATTTGATGATATGTACAATTATTGTACAAAGTTACTTGAAACCAATCCTGATGATATGGTAGCCTTACAAAACTCTGCATTGGCTTTATTGCATTTAGAAAAATTTGAAGATTCAATCATTTATTGCGATAAAGTTTTAAAAATAAAAACATTTGATATTTATGCCTTAAAAAATAAAATCTATTCACTTGAAAAATTAAAACGATATGATGATGCTTTAACATGCTGTAAAATTATTCTTGATGTAGATGATAATGATGTATGGACCCTCAATAGTATGGGTTTATCATTAAATGAATTAGATAGACATCAAGAAGCTGTAGAATTTTATGATAAAACACTAAAACTTGATAACAAAGATATTACTGCATTGATGAATAAGGCTATTTCTCTAAATCATTTAAGAAATTATGGAGAATCCATAGAATATTATGATAAGGCCCAAATGGTAGATCCTAGTTTACATGAAGCATCAATTGCTAAATCTCAAGCATTTGAAAAATTAGGTATGGAAGATGAAGCATTTTTAGCTGCGCAGGGAGTTTTAGTTAAAGATATGGAGAAAATCAAAATTGACGCACAAAAAAATAAATGTTCAGTTTTTCATCAATATTGTCAAAATGAATTTGAAGAATTAAAAAATAAAAAACCAACTTCATAATAACAAGAAAATCAATTTATACAAAGAAATTTTATACAATAAATGATGTTTACTGGAATAATTGAAGGTATTGGACAAATTGAAAAAATTTCTACAAACACGAAAAACAGAAGTGCTATTCAAATGACTGTAAATTTAGGAAAATATGCCAAAGGTTTGAAAATTGGACAAAGTGTAGCTTTGAATGGGGTTTGTCTTACTGCTACAAAATTAGCTAAATCTAATTGTATTTTTGAAATGATAGAAGAAACTACTAGTAAAACTGATTTAGGCAATCTAAAATCTGGTGACATTGTTAACATTGAGCGAAGTCTAAAAACAGGTGACAGATTGGAAGGACATTTTGTTTTAGGTCATGTAGATGGAGTTGGTACCATTAAAAAAATACAAAATAAACCTAAAGAAGTGCAAGTTTGGTTTGAAGTTCCAAAAAAATTATCAAAATATGTTGTAAAAAAAGGTTCAATTGCAGTTGATGGAATCAGTTTAACCGTAGTAGATATTAAAAATAATCTTGCTTCTGTATGTTTGATCCCTCATACGATGGAAATAACTAATTTCAAAACAAAGAATGTCGGAGATAAGATTAACATTGAAACTGATATTCTTGGAAAATACATTTTAAAATAAAATTGATCTTCTACTACTTTTATGGTAATTACCAATTTTATAGTAAACTTTATAATTAGTTTACAGATGATTTTTCATATATGTCACTTGAATCAGGACTTGAATCACTAAAGAGAGGTGAGTTTGTATTGTTATTTGATTCTGTAGGAAGAGAAAATGAGATAGATATGGTAGTTGCTGCAGAATTTGTAACGCCTGAACATGTTGCAAGAATGCGTCAACATGCTGGAGGTCTTTTATGCATTGCAATTGATCATACTTTTGCAAATTCTTTAGAATTAAGATATATGCATGAAATTTTAGCAGAATCGCCAATTTCAAATAAAGAAATGATCATGGGACTTGCTCCATACGGTGATCATCCTACATTTTCAATTTCTATTAATCATTATCAAACTTATACTGGTATAACAGATAAAGACAGATCACTAACCATAAGAGAAATGGCAAATATTTTTAGTGTTGAGAACAAACAGAAAAAATTCGCTTCTTCTTTTAAAACTCCTGGACATGTTCCATTATTAATTGCATCAAAAGGACTATTAGCAAAAAGACAGGGTCATACTGAAATGTCTGTTTATCTTACTCAAATTGCAGGTTTAACTCCTGTTACTGCAATTTGTGAAATGATGGATGCTGAAACTTATACTGCGTTATCTATTGATAAAGCAGAAAAATATGCAAAACAAAATGCAATTCCACTGATTGATGGTAAAGAATTATTAGAATTTGCTAAGGTGCATTAATTTTGAATATTGCTATAGTGGTTTCGGAATTTAATGAAGAAGTGACATCTAGAATGCTTTCTGTAGCCGAAGAAAAAGCAAAAATTATGAAATTGAAAATAATCTATACCTGTAAGGTACCAGGAGTATATGATATGCCAATAATAGTCAATGCATTGTTACAAAAAAAAGATGTTGATGGGATAGTTACTCTTGGTGCTATAATTAAAGGGCAAACAAAACACGATGAAGTAATTGCTCATTCTACAGTACAAGCATTAACTGCCTTATCCACTAAATATCAAAAACCCGTCTCTTTAGGAATAACTGGTCCTGGAATGCAGGAAAGACATGCATATGCTAGAATACGACCTGTAGCAGAACATGCAGTTGAATCAATTGTAAAAATCTTCAACGAATTACAGAGGATTCAGAAATGATTCAACTTAGCATATTGAAAATAAATGGCTATGGGCCTTGGACTCTAACCCTAGGTAGTGATAGAGAGCATGCACTTCAAATGCTTCAAGCATCACTATACAAAGAGATTCAAAAATTATTCTCAGAAAAAAATTGTCTTGTTTTCTTAAATAGGGCCGATGAATTTTTTGTAGTTTCTAATGGTTTAATCTTAGAGGATCATATTGAAATTCAAAAAAATCTTGAAAAATCTTTTGATGTCAGACTATCTATGTCAATAGGCTATGCTGATTCTCCATTTGAAGCAAATCTCAAAGCATATGAAGGGAAAAAAACTGAGACTTTTCTAAGCAAGGAACATGCTATTTTTGGTTTTATTAATGGCAAGTTTGAACAAAAAGTTTCAATAATGCACTTTGATGTAGACAATCTTACTTCTAGGCGAAAAATAAATTCGCCATATGAGATTACTTCAGTAATTTTTGATTTATATGCAAAAATGTCAAAATTCTTTTTAACAAAAAATTCTCTTACATTTTTTATGGGTGGAGATAATTTTATGGTCGTTGCAAATGATGATGCTAAAAACTCTGTAAATGATTTCATTAAATTAATTGAAAAAGAAGATAATATTATTTTGAATTGTGGAATAGGTAATGCAAAAACTGCTAGAGAGGCTGTAAAACTTGCGACTAAATCTCTTGATACAATAAGAGAAATTAGAGATTCGGGAAAAGAAAAACTTAATGTTTATGAATTATCATGCTAATCAAAAATGCAAGTATTCTATTAGGTAAAGAGTTAGATTTTATTTCAAATACCAACATAAAGATTCAAGATCAAAGATTCAAACGAATCCAACCTAATCTAGGAGCTAGCGCAAAAGAAGAATCAATAGACTGTGAAGGATTATTATTAATTCCAGGTTTTGTAAACTGTCATACACACATAGGTGATTCTATTGCAAAAGATATTACACTGAATAGTTCAGTTGACAAACGAATTCATCCTGTCTCTGGTGCTAAACCAATAATTCTAAAAAATACCGATAAAAACTATCTTGCAAGTTTTATGAAAAATTCCTGTCATTCCATGTTAAATAAAGGAATTACAACTTTTGTCGATTTTAGAGAGGGTGGAATTGAAGGAGTTTTACTATTAAAACAAGTTCTATCTGAATTGCCACTGCGTTCATTTATTCTTGGAAGATTAGAATTCTATCAAGGACCAATTGAAATTAAAAAAAACATTCCTTTACCTAGACATAAAATGGATGAACTAACGGAATTACTAAAGAAATGTGATGGTATTGGAGTAAGTGGAGCAAATGAAAACAGTTCTTCTGTGCTAAATTATTATTCTAATACCCCCAAAATCCGAGCCATTCATTCATCGGAGACAAAGCAGAGTGTTTCTATATCAAAGAAACTTACTGGAAAATCTGAAACTATACGTGCGTTGAATCTAAAACCCCATTTTCTGGTACATATGACTCACGCTTCATCAGGTGATATCTACGCTGCAACAAAAAGAACCCATGGAATTGTGATTTGTCCTAGAGCAAACGCTGCACTTGCTGAAGGAATTCCTGACATTGAATTGATGAAAAAAGCCGGTTGTACAATAGCATTGGGTACTGATAATGTAATGATAAATTCTCCAGATATGTTTAGAGAAATGGATTATTTGTGGAAAGTAACTATGGGTATTCACAAGAAAAGAATCAACCCAAAAGAAATTCTAAAAATGGCAACTGTGAACGGTGGAAAAATTTTGAGAAAAGATATTGGAGTAATTGAAAATGGTAAATTTGCAGATTGTATTTTCATAGATAAACATACATTGGATTTAGAGCCAATGCATAATCCACATGCATCTATTGTACATAGAGCATCCGAATCTGCAATTCGGGCTGTGATGATTGGAGGTAAAATAGTACATGGAAAAATCTAGACCGCATGTAATTCTAAGTGCGGCAATTTCAATAGATGGAAAAATTGCTACACGTTTAGGTGATTCAAAACTATCTTCTAAAAAAGATAAAATTAGACTTCATAGACTTCGTTCAAAAGTTGATGCAATACTAGTAGGAAAAAATACAATACATAGAGATGATCCATTACTTACTGTAAGATATGTAAAAGGGAAAAACCCTACAAGAATAATTTTAGATTCTCAAGGAACAATATCTATTAATTCAAAAATTTTACAAACATGTAATAAAGTTCCAACTATTATTGCAGTTTCTAAAAGAATCAGTAAAGTAAATCTACAAAAATTAAAAAGATTCCCCGTTGAAATAATCATGACTGGTGAAAATTCAGTCAACATAAAATCCTTAATGAATAATCTAAGTAAAAGAAAAATTAATACAGTTCTGGTCGAAGGAGGTGGAACCGTTAACTGGCAATTTATTCAAAATAATTTGTTTGATGAAATTTTGATAACTATTACTCCATTTATCATTGGAGGTATTAATGCGATAACATTTGTTCAAGGACGAGGTTTTGATAAAATCATAAAATCACCGAGACTTCGATTAAATACAATAAAAAGACTCGAAAATTACCTTGTTTTACATTATACAAAAGTGTAAGTTATTATACTTAATTCAAAATATAACAAGAAATTGGAAGCAAAAAAGAAAGCTATGACAAAAAAGAAAACTACAACTAAAAGCACTAGTAAAAAATCAAAGACTAAAGCAAAATCATCAAGCAAATCAAAATCTAGAAAACCAGCATTTGGTGGTTATGCAATTAATTTTGCAGGTCGTCAAGAAACTGTAGAACAAGTTTTTGGTAACAAACCTATTGCACCAAGTGAAATGACAAAAAAGATTTGGGCATTTGTTAAAGCAAAAAGCCTTTCTAATCGTTAGACACAAAATTGTTAACGAGTTACTCGTTAACAAATTTCCTATCTTTTAATTATTTATCTGAAAATTTGAATAAGATATAGATATTGGATTTCATTTGTAAATGTCATGTCAACTGCATCTTTAAGACGAGATCATGATCTAATAGAAAAAGTCATCAAAGCGATGGAATCTACAATTCAACTTCTAAATGATGGTAAACAAATTCCTGAATCTATATTATTGCCTGTTATTGATTTTTCAAAAAATTTCACTGATGTTTGTCATCATAGTAAAGAAGAGAATTCACTATTTCCTGCATTAGAACAAGCAGGAATGCCACGTAATATGGGTCCAATAGCAATGATGTTAATAGATCATGAACGTTCAAGAGAAATTGGAAAAGAAATGGAAAATTCTGCTAAGGATTACATTTCATCTGGTAATTCTACAAAATTGATTAGTGATATGCAACAATATGTAGAACATATAACAGAACATCTATGGAAAGAAAATAATAGATTGTTTATGATGGCTGAAGCACGTTTACAATATGTTGCAAAAAAAGTCGATAAAGAACTAAATGATATTGAGGAATTAAAACTAAAAGAAACTGGAAAAACCAGAGAACATTATGAACAATTAGCTGAAACACTAATCCGAGATGTTTCTCAACCCAGAAATTAAATTTGTCTTACAGTATATTTGGTCAAGTTGTTGGAGTCAGAAAATATGCCAACGGGGATATTGATCTAGATTTCTATCATGACGATGAACTTACTGAATACAAATATTCCCCAAATTCTACTCTCTTGGATAATTTTCCTAAGGAACTAGCTGAAACTTTAGCCTCAACTCTGGCATCTGACATATGTGTTGAAATTTACTTTAATGAGAGTGGAAGTCCAACTCATATTGAGTTAGAAGAATGTGATTACGATGATGAAGAAAACTAACAAACTTAGGATAAATTCTAATTCTCATGATTAAGAGAACTCATTCCACATAATGATGGTGGCTTAGATTATCATAGAATCTAACTGATTTAATGTTCACAAATTCAAGAATTCCATATCTTGATAATTCTCTTCCAAATCCACTATGTTTTATTCCCCCAAATGGAATTCTTGGATCTGAGATTACCACATTATTGACACTAACTATTCCCGATTCTATTCGCCTCGACATTTTTTCAGCTTTTGCTAAATCTTTAGTCCAAATACTTGCTCCTAATCCAAATTCTGTATCGTTCGCTAATCTTACAGCTTCACTTTCATTTTCAACTATTGTTATAGGGGCAACTGGACCGAATGTCTCTTCTTTTGCAATTCTCATATTTGGTTTAACATTTGTAAGAATTGTGGGCTGATAGAAGTAACCCCTTCCCTCAATTTCTGAACCACCTAAAAGAATTTCAGCACCCTTCTCTTTTGCATCTCTTACAATTCCTGAAATAGTTTCTAAACTACCCTTACTTGATAAAGGTCCTATGTCAGTTTCAATTAAAGTAGGATCTCCAACTTTTAATTGAGATGCTTTTTTTATAAATAATTCAATAAAATCTTTAGCAATATTTTTACCAACAAAGAATCTTTTGGATGCAACACAACTTTGACCACAATTGATGAATCTACCTTTAACTGCCCCTTCTGCAGCTTTTTCAATAATTGCATCATCTAATACGATAAACGGATCACTTCCTCCAAGCTCCAAAACACATTTCTTTAAATTCATTGCAGCTCTTTGACCTACCTTAGCACCTGCATCTGTACTACCTGTAAATGTCACCGCATTAACATCAGAATCTATAAGATGATTGGCAGATTCTACACTTCCTATAACTGTCTGAAATATTCCATCTGGCATACCTGATTCAGTAAATGCTTTTTCAATCTCAATACCTGACTGCATGGTCACTCTAGATGGTTTCATTACTATGACATTGCCTGCCATTAAACATGGTGCAGCAAATCTTAGAGCTTGCCAATAAGGAAAATTCCATGGCATAATTGAACCAATTACTCCAAGTGGTTCAAAAGTAAGAAAACTTTTTCTTGCATCTGTGTTTAATACTTCATCAGCAAGAAAACTGTCTCCATGATCTGCATAAAACTCTAATGCCCATGCACATTTTTCAACTTCACCAATTGACTCTTTGATTGTTTTTCCCATTTCAGAGGTTTCAATTTTTGCCAATTCCATTTTGTTCTTTTTTAAATATTCAACTAAATTGTAGATGTAACTTCTACGTTTTTCATAATCTTTTTTCCATTCTGGAAAAGCTCTTCTTGCCTTTCCAACTAACTGGACTACTTGCTCTTTATCCATTGTTGTATATTTTGCAATTTCTTCACCAGTTGCTGGATTTGTTGTCGTTATTTGATTCAGGATTTTTTCACTAAATTCTCCTATTTAATTTAGTGACCTCTTTCTTAAATTTTCAGATACTATGAAAGTATTTTTGTGTATAATTTAATGATAATATGAGTAAATTCTTCATACGCTCATTCTGAATTGGTCTTTTTTCTAAATAGTATGTAAAACTAGAATGTCTGTTGCATATCTTTTTTAATTTCATCAATTTTTTTCGAGTATGCTTTTTTTGATTTGTCATTCTTTTTTAAATTCAATACATTTCCACATGATGGACACTTGAACATTCCTTCTAATGCATCTTCAAATGTAACTCTGTGACAATCTTCGTTTCCACAATGATAAAAATCTGAATAATTTTCATAATCAAATCTTTGTTGTAATCTTTCTGTGATTTTCTTTTTTTGACTTTCTATGAAATGTTCTACTTCTTCCCTACGTGTTCTCCATCTATATACAAACCATCCTTTGCGTTCATCTTTGACTCTAATTCCAGTGATGAGTGATTTTCCAAATAGATCATACAAAACTTTCCTAACCATGTTGATCCTCAACCCTGTAGAACTTGCAATTTCCTCATCTGTCGCATCTTCTGCCTTCAAAAGCGATCTTGCAACCTTAAGATACTCATCTCCTCCTATCATGGATGCAATTCTAACAAAAGGGTCTTCGTATTTGTCTACCAACTCTAGTCACTAATGATTTTCTATTATTAATCCCTTGTTCCGCTTACTAGGACGTTTTTGCCTTTTCTTGTAGGTATGATCTTTCTTTTAGCCCCTGGAAAACTATTCTTAAACTGCTCTCCTTTTTGAATACGATCAAGAAGTATAGCTAAGGCACTAATTTCTGAATGAGGTTGACTCCCTATTCCTACGTTGTAATCCGCAAGTTCATAAATTTCTCTAGGTACTTTTTCTGCACCTACTACTATTAGTAAATTTTTCTCTTTTCTAAGTTGATCATCAACATCATTGATACTTTCTCCATACATAGTGAGATGTACTATTTTGTATTCCTCTTTTTTCTTTTTTACAATTGACTTCCAATTATCAATAAATTCTACAATAAAATTCCCGCCCCAAGTATTGTTGATTTTTTCTAAAGTATCTCTAATCTCTGGATTTACTTCGGTCATGAATATTTTGGCACAACCAAAAGCTCTTGCAACTAGAGCTACATGTGTAGTTACTCTATCATCTCTAACAAGACGTTGTCCAATCCTTACAACCTCAATTACCATATATGTTGTCAAACCCCTTCGGAGTTTCTTTTTTGAATTCTGGTGATTTTTGACTTTGAATAATATCTTTGATTAGATCTTTTAATTCATTAACATTATATCCTGTTTTAGCTGATACTGCAATCCTTTTTTTATAATCTTTTAAATTAAGAATCTCTATTTTTTCTTCAATTTCGTTAGTTGTCAATAAATCTGATTTATTTAAAGCAAAAATTATCCTATCCATTTCAACTCTTAATTCACTTAAAGTTCGCATACAGCTTGCAAATTTCTTTCTCAACTCAAACAATGAATCACTAATATCAACTACAACTATTATGACATCAGTATGAATCAATTCCTCTAATGTAGATTTGAATGCATCAATCATGTACGCAGGTAACTTACTGATAAATCCAACAGTGTCTGCAATTAAAAATGGTTCATGATCAATGGAAAATCTTCTTGTAGTTGTAGAGAGAGTCGTGAATAGACTTTTGCTTTGTTCTTTGGACTCTCCTGTAATTTTATTAAACAATGTAGTTTTTCCAGATGAAGTATATCCTGCAAGAGATATGGTCTTGAATCCAAGTCTTTTTCTCCCCTGTCGATGAAGTTCTCTTTGTTTTCCAGCTTTTTCAAGTTTTGATTTTACAGATTGCATTCTGTGTTTGATATCATCATGGTAAACATCGATCTCAAATTTTCCTATTCCCATAAATCCTGGCTGTTCTCCCATGCTAGAGAGACGCACTTTTTCTTTAGCCCTGACCAATTCATATCGTAGTTGAGCCAACTTCACTTGCAATTTAGATTCAGCACTGGATGCTCTACTTTCAAAAATTTCGAGAATTAATGCCTCTCTATCTAAAATTTCTCTATGTAATACAGAGGCTAAGTTATAATTTTGACTTGGCTTTAATATTTCATCAAAAACAATAACATCTGGTTTGAGTTTTTCTGCAATTTCTTCTAATTTCTCTAAAACCCCTCCACTAATTCCGTATTTTGGTTTCTTTAGAAAATGTTGTTTTATTGTATGTATGACTTGTATTCCTGCAGCATCGCATAATCCTACAGCTTCAGTCACAGCATCTTCTTTATCATATGTAATTAGTATTGCCGAATTCATTTTATTTACAATATTCTCACGTATTACTCAAGTTAAAGCTTCACTAATTTTTTCATTACAAAAAAGAGTGCTTTTGGTAATGGTTTAAGCGTTCCATAATACACAGTATCTTTATTTTTCTTAATGTCAAAATCATTCTTAAAATAATTTATTATTTCATCTCTGTAAAATTTATGAGGTCCTTTGTCATCTGGTATGTTTTTCTCATTTTTACTCATACATTTCAAAAAAATCATTCCATTTTTCTTTAAAATTCGCTTTATTTGATTTAGATATGTTATTCTTTCATCAACTGATAACACATGAAAACATCCTCTATCTAATATGTAATCAAAAGATTCATTTTCAAACTTTGAATTTAGAATATCATCTATTACAAAATTCACATTACCTGTAAGTAATTTAGCTTTTTCAATAGCAGATATAGACACATCAGAGCCAGTTACCTTAAACCCATTTCTAGCTAACTCTATTGCTTGTGTTCCAGGTCCTGTTCCAAGATCTAAAAACTTACCTTTTTCTAAGAACTAAATTTCTTCAACTATGTCCAAATCAAGATTTTTTTCATACCATGGCATTGTTTCTACTTTATTTTGCTTATAGTATACATCCCAATCTGGAAATTCTTTTTTATTGTCAGGCAAAGTCATTACCCGCCTCTGTTTTCACACATAATCATGCTGTTTTCTTTAATGATTTTTCTATATTCATATTAAGAACAATTTCTGCTATGTCACTAGCATATTCTGAAATCCTTCTAATATTTTCTGTCATTCTTCTAATTCTATAGATTTCTTCATCATCTTTGAGTGATTTTGATGCATCTCTTACTCTTTTTTCATATTTTATAATCTCATTTGTCTTCTCAATTGTTTTTTCAGCTTGTACATAATCTTCTTTGAATAATGCCAAACATGAATCGTCTAAAACAGATAACGCAAATTCATTCATTTCTTCAATTTTCTCTACTATGTCTTTCTTTACTGGTTTTTTGAATTCCAACACATCCTTTGCAATAAATGCTGCATGATCCCCTGTTCTTTCAATATTTTTTACAACTAATCTATATCCAAGACAATCTCTAGCATTTCTAAAACCCATCTCTTTTAACATATGCTCATTTTGAATTGCAATTTTTAACTGTCGAATAATATAAAATCCAAATCTATCTACTTCATCATCTGTGTTGATTACTTCCTGTGCAAGCTCCAAATTATTTTCTCTCATTGCTAAAATTGCATCATTTGACATTGATTTAGCCAGATGAATCATTCGCTTAAATGCTCCATCAACAGAGAGTTCTAGCAGATTAACAAGAACCTGAACAGTAATTCCTCCACTAGAATCTGAAATGATCTCAGATCCCATTAGCATTCTTTTTACAGCTTCTTTTACAGTATTTCTTTGGTTTGGACTCAATCTTCCAGTTTTTGGTTTGATATTGATTGTTTTATAACCTAAAAAATACAAGGAAATTAATTTTCTTACAATCGATGATGTTTCCTCATCATCTATCTCAATTGTAGCATCTTCTTTCTTTTGAGATCTTGTTTCGAATTTTGGTGGGTAAATCTCTAATGTTGATGAGTCTTTTCTTACCATTCTAATTTGGTCTCCTTGTTTTAGTCCAAGATCCATAACCCATTGTTTAGGTAGCGAAACTATGTATGACGACTTGCCTGTAAACTGAATTTTTCTTGTTTCCTCTCTTTCTTCCATAATCTACATTAAAAAATCCAATCTATATAGTTTAGCTCTAATAGTATATACTAACATTGAACTAATATTTAGAAAAGATCGGGATATGCCTGTGGACCAAGTTTTAAAATTAAAGTATACGCTTGATGCATTATTTGGAAATGGTGTTTCCAAGTATTTGCCTAAAAACATTGAAATGACTTTCTCAAGAAAAACTGGCAGAATTAGAACGGTAACACATCAAGGAAAATTATTATGTACCTTGAGGATTGATGGCGGTCTTGCTATTAGTCCTTATTTTGCTCAGATTTTGTTGAAAAGTAAGAAATTCAAAGAAAATTGTTTAGAAATTAATCAAGACGCAGCACCATTTGTTGAAGAGGGAAAATCTGTATTCTGTAAACATGTTGTATGGTGTGGTAAAAACATACGAATTGCGTCTGATACTCCAATATTGTATAAAGATAAAGTGATTGCAGTGGGAAAAGCAGTTTTATCCTCTGAGATGATTTCTGACTTTAATAGGGGAATGGCCATTAGAGTCAGAGATAGTTTAAAAAGTCGTAGCGGAGAATTACCATCATGATGCGTGGCGGTAATCGTGAAATGCGAAGAATGATGGATAAGATGGGACTAGATATGAAAGAGATCCCAAATGTCCAAGAGGTAATTATCAAGACTGACAAAAAAGAGATCATTGTATCAAAACCATCCGTTACAGAGATGAAAGCAAAGGATAATTCTATTTTTACAGTTACTGCAGATAGCTATGAGGAACGAGAATTAGATGTTCCAATATTCTCTGATGAGGATATTCAGTTAGTTAGTCAGCAAGCTGGTGTAGATGAAGAAAAGGCCAAAAATGCGCTAGAAGAAGCCAAAGGCGATCTAGCAAGAGCAATTCTACTTTTGACTTCTGGATAATTTTCTCCATATTTGTTCCTAAAAACACATCTAAACTGAATGATTTAAGTAATGGATTTGAAGAAATTGAAGTGTCATGAGCAGTATGGCTGAATCCAAGGTCACCGTAATCATTCAATCATTAAATGGATTAGAAGATGATCTGGATTCACTTAACAGTAAAGTTGCAGACATGAAAAAACAACTATCAGTAAAGGCATTAAATGAAATTGACAAACTTTTAGACAAAACACGAGAAATGGCCACGAAAGAAGCTGAAATAACCATAAATGCCTCTAAAGCAAAAGCAACTGCAGAATCTGCAAAAATTGCTAAAGAAGGCCAATTGAAACTATCTGAAATTCAATCAAATATTGACGCACATTTTGATGAAGCAGTGAAACACGTCATGTCAACTGTTTTGAAAGCATAAACCTAAATCATATATTTCGCTCCTCTAAAATATCGATCCATTACTTAATGCTCGTATTGGAATTGCGACTACATATGGCAAACCATACTATAGATTTTCAACTTCACTAAAAACTCTAAAATTATCTTTTGATTCTATATTTCCTGAAGATATTCCAACTTATGATGGACATTTGGTTTTAACCACAAGAAGAGAAGCTCCTATAGAATGTGAAAAACCGATGCTACATGAGGATATTTTCGAGCACCATCCTACAGTCATCATGGGGCTGATGATTCAAAAACTATCTCTAGGTTATGAGCAGGATCTAATAATTGGAGTCGATCCTGGACAACGAATAGGTCTTTCTATATTTTATTTTGGACGAGAGATTGAAAGTTCCTTTAATTCATCTGTTGAAGAACTAGTATTACATATTATCAGAATTTTAGGTGGTTTGAGAGCCAAACGCAAGATAGTCAAAATTGGAAATGGTAACATGAATATCGCAAAAGAAATAGTAACAATGCTCAATCTGAGATTTTGTTCTTCTTTTGAGTTGGAATTTGTTGATGAACGTAAAACCAGTCTCAAAATTAAAAATTTTAATCAGAGAGGAAAACGTGATATGCTTTCAGCAAAATATATCTCACAAAGAGAAGGTTACCGACATTTTGTTTTACCACTTTCTATAACTGGGTAATTTTTCCTAAATTTTATAATTATAATTTGTATACATCAATTAATTTTTTCATATATTGTAATTAATGTGCCATCTATTTTCTACAAATTAATCAAACACCTATTTGATACCTAATATTTTTTTTAAAAAATTCATCTCAAACTAGCTATACATATTTATTGAAGTTTTTGTGTTTTTCTTGCAAACAAATGATACTGATCGCACTATAACTTAAAATTATTTCATTATTTATGTTAATATTTTGAATATTTTATCGATCCATACTTATATAGTTATGAATTCTATAATAAATTACTAAGATGACTTGTAAAGGAATTTGCGTTAGATACAAGGCTCAAAAGCCTGTTGGAACTGGAAGGTATGCTTCTGGACAACGACGATGTCAAATTTGCGAAATATTCATCAAATGGGAAGGTCTTTGGTGTCCATGTTGTGGATACAGATTAAGAACAAAACCACGAAACCTAAAGTACAAAGCAAAACTTCGTGCAAGAGTAGAAGCTGATTCTATTGAAGCAAAAGCAATTGCTGAAACTCAACCAGAAGTTGAAGAGGTTATAGTAGTTAAAGCAAAGCCTAAAGCAAAAATTGCTAAAGCACTAAAAACTGCTAAAACACTAAAAGCTACAAAAACACCAAAAGTTGCTAAAACACCAAAAACTGCTAAAACACCAAAAATTGCTAAAACACTAAAGGCTGCAAAAATAAAAGTGGAATCTATCCCAGAAACTGAATCAATAGCAATAAAAGCATAAGATTTGTTCATAGCTCATTGAACTCTCCGAGTGGGTTTTCACAGAAAACCGTTAATTTGGAGAGTCGCAGTTTTTCTTTACAGATTCTTAAATTTGAGAATGGATATTTTGTTTCTGTAACCGAAGGAACTAACAAATTAGGATCAATGGTAGTTTCACTGGCTACTGGCCCAACTGCTATTACTACAACTATAATCCCATCCAGATCTGAGTCTCTGTTTCTAAAATTAACTGCAGAAAGAATTAGTACCAGAATGAAAGGCATTGCAGTTGTTTCAGCATTCATTCAAAAAGAATTAGAACCAGATACTGCAAAAGCTATAATGACAGAAATTATGGAGATGGTTCAGAATTGACTGATTTACGAAATTATCTTTCACTAATAAGAAAGAGTGGTGATCTTAAAATTATTAAAACAAAGGTTTCAACAAAATATGAAATTGCAGGAATCACTGCAAAAGTTGATGGTTCTAATGCAGTTTTATTTGAGAATATCGCAGAAAGTGATTTTAATTTAGTTGCTAATCTTGTTGGTACTAGAAAAAGATTTGCTCAAGCAATAGGAAGTACAGAAGAACAAATACATGAAAATATGATCTCTGCCATTAAAAAAGCAAAAAAACCCAAAGTTGTTTCCTCTGGGAAATTCATGGAAAATAAATCAAGAAACATATCAATCATGCCTATTGTTACCCATATTGAAAAAGAATCTGGACCTTTCATAACCTCTTCAATTGCATATGTCAAGAATCCTGAAACCGGAGAGCAAAACTCATCATTTCATAGGATGATGCCAATTGATAAAACTCATTTTTCAATTAGAATGGTTGAAGGAAGGCATCTGCATCGATGTTTTATTGATGCAAAAGAACACCATGAAGATCTCAAAATTGCAGTAACTATAGGTGTACACCCAGCAATATCCATCGCAGGTGCATATCAAGCTGAATGGGGTAAAGATGAAATTAATATTGCAAATTCTCTTTTAGGATGGAAACTCACTTTGGCCAAACTTCCTTACACGAGATTACATGTTCCTTCTGGAACCGAAATTGTAATGGAAGGAAAAATTCTACAAGATAAAACTCATCCAGAATGGATGGTAGAAATGCTTCAAACTTATGATCATCATAGATCACAACCAATTTTTGAGTTAGAATCTTTGTATTATAGAAATAATCCGATTTTTCATGATGTTCTTTCTGGGTTTTCAGAACACCGGCTATTAATGGGAATGCCAATTGAATCAAAATTAAATGGAGAATTGAAAAAAGCATTTCCTCAAACTAAACATGTCTCAATGACAAATGGTGGATGTAATTGGTTACATGCAGTAGTCCAGATAAAAAAGAAAACTAACTCTGATCCGAAAAAAATAATTAAAAAAACATTCGAATTACATCGTTCATTAAAACAAGTCACTGTTGTAGATGAAGACATTGATCCTAATAATGCGGAATCTGTTGAATATGCAATGGCAACAAGATTTCAAGCTGATAAAGATTTGATAATACTAACTAATGTACGAGGTTCCAGTCTAGATCCTTCTAGTGATCAAAAGAACTTGAAGACTGCAAAAATTGGCATAGATGCAACAAGATCTCTTTTAAAACCCTCAGAGGGATTTGAATTAGCAAAAATCCCAAAAATAAACAAAATTAAACTAGAAAATTATTTCAAATAGCAAGATTAAAGCATCATACGAAATTTAATATCTGATTTTTATGGAACAGTTTAAGAGTCTCAAAAATTATTGTTAATTGTGACCTCAGAAGAAAAATCAAATGAGTGGGATTCTCTTTGGCAAGAATATTCAAAATCGCTTGAAAACTGGAAAACCATGTTTGAACAAATCCAAAATGCAACTAATGACATGCAAACCAAATTTAATGAGGTATGGGAAAAAGCCACCAAGGAATCTAGTGTTGATACTATGAAGTTATTTAGTGAAAATTGGCAAAAATCGCTTAGCGATGCTGGAATGAAATCATTTAAAGAATTTGGAGATGCTTGGCAAAAATCTCTCAATGAAGCTAATGCGTCAACTTTCAAACAATTTGTAGAAAATTGGCAAAAGACTCTAAATTCATCTGGGATGGAACAGATGAAAGCCTATGGTGAAATGATGAAAAAATTTGCAGAGACATGGAATAACATGTGGCCTAAACTAATGTAATAAATTGTGAGAAATTTTTTCTTTTGCTATTTGTAATAATACACTGATTAATGAAATCTAGAATATCTATTTCCAGAATAATATCCACATTGTCAATTACATAATTTTTTCTCTTCATTATTCTTTGTCAGAACTGATTGCAAATTTTGATTGCTTCTTTAAATTTTGCGCAAGCTCTTTGAAAATTTCATTTACACTAACATCCACAAGATTTATTGTAGCATTTTCTATTACTATTTGCTTCTCAAATTTCTCTTTTATTGCAAAAGATACTGATGACCAATGAAGTATTCCCTTTAATTGCTCTTCTACTGTAACATTTGTTGTTGGAAAATTAGAAGGAGAAAAAACAACTCCATTTGTCCATTGCATAGTTGGAATTGCACCCCCTGATGATCTAGTACTAAATGCTATTTGTTTTACCCAATCATCAAACTTGTATTCTATAACTTCATGAATCACTAATTTTTTCCATGGTTCAATTGATATTTCCATTTGAAAATGAATTTAATAAAACCAATTATAATCCTATTTTTTGTGCCTAGATTAAGTGTAAGTATTCTTTGATACACTCATGCATCTAAATTCCTTAATGTGTACTATGACACATGACTAGAACTATGATTATAGATGATTCTGAAGAATTACGTTTAGCAATGAAGGATTTTCTTTTGATACATAATCATAATGTTGTAGCTGAGGCAAGTGATGGTATTGAAGCAATTGAGAAATATCATTCTGAAAAACCTGAACTTGTATTCTTAGATTTGACAATACCTAAACTTGATGGATTAAGTGTTTTAAAAAAAATTCGATTTCGAGATCCAGCTTCTAAAATTATAGTTATAACTGGTAATGATGATATGAAAATTTTTGAAGAATGTACACGTTTGGGTGTTCTTGCATTTCTTATAAAACCATTTGATTTGAATGATGTTTTATCTGCTATTTCTTTTTCAAAGGAACCAATCATTATGAAATGATCTTAAACATTGAATTTTTATTTATAATAATTTAAAAAATATTAAAGTCATACATGACTTGTTTGCCAAGTTTGATTGAATTGTTTTATGGCTTCTTGATATGCTTTAATTGAATCATCACCAGAAGTTTTTAGAAATTTTTCCCACTGTTCGTTGAATTTTTTGATTGAATCTATATTAGTTTCTTTAAAGATATTTTCAATCATTTTTGTTTGTTGTTTTATGTATTCGGGACCTATTTCTTGCCAGGTATTTTCCCAACTTGAACTAACTTTTTTCAAGAGTTCGGTATCTGATTCTAAAGCTCTTTGACATGCATCATGATACGTCATCAATGTATCGTTTGTAGCTTTTTGCCACTGTGCAAGTGATTCTTTCCACACGCCTAAAGCAGAATTGTATTCTTTCCATGCCTTTTCAAATTCTGGCTTTGATGAAGATTTTGTTTGTTTTATTGGTTTAGAAACTAATTCCTTTACATGCTTCTTTTTTGGACTAGTTTTTTTCTTTATAGCCATAAAATAGATTAAAAATAGTAGATGTTAAAGTTTTCAATTATTCCAGAATATGAAAATTCATAATTATCTATTTTTCTTTAAATTTTGATGCCTTGCTAAAATTTGGTGCGTATTTTTCCTCCTTATTCTTAAATAAATTATAATGATACTCACATAGATTTCTCGTTTCTTTAAATCCTATTTTCACTGATTGATTGGCTCTAATCTTACACTCTGATATACTACATTTCAATAATCTCTATGAATTTTATCTACTAATAAAATTATATAATTATCATCGCTAAAAAAATAATTTTGATTTACTATTAAATGATGAATTAATTTCATTTGAATTAAACTGAATATCTATTTCATGTTATCTTTTTATGATTGGAAAATATTAAAAAATTATGTCAGAAGATGAAAAAGGAAAACGATTCCTTGAATTAATTGATCAACAAAATAATGTTCAATGGAGTATTATTGCAAAATTGACTTTGCTAGTTAACTCTAAATGGAATTCTTCTCAATTACAAAATGAGATAGAATTACTTATCGAA
Source organism: Nitrosarchaeum sp. (assembly GCA_021414105.1). Classification (GTDB taxonomy): domain Archaea; phylum Thermoproteota; class Nitrososphaeria; order Nitrososphaerales; family Nitrosopumilaceae; genus Nitrosarchaeum. The sequence goes on from JAIOPB010000059.1 coordinate 36,156, forward strand.
ACACATTCTAAAATCACAAAAGAGCTAAACAGTCTAGATAAAAATAGCAGTATCTTATAATGCTGAATCTACCATTAACGCTATGAACAAAACTGCCAAATAAGGACTGGAAAACTTAAACAATGTCCACGATGCTTTTTCCATAGGTTTTGCAATTACCCAGGCTGATAATATGATCATTAAAGCACCTGATGCTATTGCAGTCCACAAGTAAACTGAACCAACCATTGATTCTCCACTTTCAGTTGTTAAAAAGAATGGTGCAATTGAAAATAATACCATTACAAACGTTGAACCCGCAATTGCTCTTGCTGATGTTTTCTCGGATTGTACAGCTGTTAACATTGGAACATTAACTTTGTTGTAATCTTCTTTGAAATGTAAGGTTAAAGCCCAAATATGCATTGGAATCCAAATAAATACAAGTCCTGCCATTGCCAAACCCATTGTCCACAAATCTGTCGTAGTAACAGCTACCCATCCTATCATTGGAGGAGACCCTCCGCATAAACCACCTAAAATTATGTTAGTTCTAGAATTTCGTTTTAATATGTATGAATAAACAAGAATGTTGTTTAGTAAACCAAATGCAATAAAGGTTGTTGCCCAAATACCTTGTTCTAAAGTAGTTGTAAATGAGATTCCAAATGCTAACACTAGAGAAATTCCAGCTAATGCAAGACCAAAGTTTCTAGCTTTTTCAGCAGGATAGATTCTTTTTGATGGAAGTGGCCTATTTTTTGTTCTCTCCATTATTGCATCTATATCCCTATCATGATAATTGGTTAGAGTATTTGCTGCAGCAGATCCTGCAGCAACAGAGAATAGCATCAATATCCATGTTGCAGGAGAAATTTCAATATTGTAAATATTTGATGCAGTTAAAGTTGCTCCAAATGCAGTAAAAACTAGTAAATACCAAATTTTTGGTTTTGTTAACTCATAATATACTGCAACGCGAGATTCTGATTTCTGTTTTTGCAATGCTAGTCACTATCCTTTAATGACTTATATGGCATTGCTTTTGCGCGCGACTTCATTTCAATAAATGACTCTGATGACTGTATTCCTTCAATTCGTCCAATTTTTTCAGATACCATTTTGTGCATCTGATCCAACGATTTTGCATACATAGTTACTAAGATATCAAATCTTCCTGTAACTTCTGCAATTTCTCTTACTCCATCTATTTTGAATAATTCTTCAATTATATGATCTCGTTGTTTTGTATCCATGTTTATTCCTGTTAGTGCCTTTACATTGTAACCAAGCTCTGCATCATTTACAACAATTGTAAAACGTTCAATTAATTTTCGTTTTACTAGACGTTTAATTCTTGAGTATACCACTGATGAATTAACATTAATTTTTTTTGATAATCTTGGAACTGAAATTGATGCATCATTAGATAATTCTGATAAAATTTGTAAATCTAATTCATCAACTTTTACCATTTAAAACATCCAAAACGATCTAGATTTCTGGATCTTATAAAGTTATTATTGTAAAAATTACAAAAAATAGTCTAAATTTTACCTTTTTTGTAAAGCATCTCTGCTAACAAAACAGCACCTTTTGCTGATCCCATTTTTTTATTATGTGAGAATAGCACATACTTTAAACCATGATCAAACAATTTTTCTTTCTCCACTCTTCCAATTGTTGTAGTCATACCATCACCAACACTGCGTTCCATTCTTGGTTGAGGTCGTGTTGGATCTTCATGAAATGCATAATATTTCTCAGGAGATGATGGGAGACCTGATATGGTACTCTCTTTATTGGCATCATCATAGACTTGTTTTGCAATTTGTGGGTCTATTTCTTTTTCCGTTTCTACAAAAACTGATTCTGTATGACCGTCAATTACTGGAACTCTGGTACACGTACAACTTACTCTGATATTGGCATCTTCAATTTTTCCATTCTTTAATTTACCCAAAATCTTTCTAGTTTCAATTCTTACTTTTTCTTCCTCTTTTGCAATATATGGTATTATATTGTCAGTGATGTTCATTGCAGAAACACCAGGAGCACGACCCGCACCAGATATTGCTTGCATTGAAGTCATCATCACCTTTTTTGCACCGTATTTTTCATAAAGTGGTTTTAAAGTAATTGCCAAACCTGTCGTAGTACAATTTGGGAGTGGTGCAACCCAACCCTTCCAATTTCTATTTTTCTTTTGTATCTCTAATAATTCTGATTGTTCATCATTGATTCCAGGAATTAGAATAGGTACGTCTTCTTCATAACGATAAGCAGAGCTAGTTGAAATTACCGGTACTTCTGCTGCAATCTTAGTCTCAATATCTCTTGCTGCATTTGATTCAACTGCAGAGAATACTAAATCTAATTGTGACAAATCTAATTCATCTGTATTTTTTACAGTCATCTCTTTAATGTACTCTGGAATTTGACCATCGACTTCCCAAGATATTATTCCACTGTTGGGATCTTTAATGGCATCAAGATATTTTTTTCCAGCAGAGCGCTCAGATGCTGCAATCTGTGTAACTTCAAACCAAGGATGATTATTTAGTGATTGTACAAATTCTTGTCCTACAGAACCTGTAACCCCTACAATTGCCACTCGTTTCTTATCCACAATCTAAAAAATCTTTTATTCAATTAATATTCGTTTTCTGAATTTGACCAAAACATACTATATCAGCACAGATTATTTCAAATTATGAGGATAAATCCAAACATATCCGTACATAAGCGAATTTCTCATGGAGGACCTTTTTCAATAACATGTCCAAGTTCTGATATTTTGGATTTTAGCTCAAACATCAATCCTATGGGTATTTCTTCGCTGGTGCGTAAAACCGTAAAAAATCAGTTAGATACAATTCAAATCTATCCTGATTCAGAATCTACTCAACTTAGAAAAAATCTTCAACACTATACCAAAATACCATATTCTCAAATTGTGGTGGGAAACGGTGCTACAGAAATAATTTATAATTTCTGTCAGGCCTTTTTATCAAATAAAACACCTGTTTTGATTCCAATTCCAACTTTTGGTGAATATGAATCTGCAGCAAAACTTAGTGGTGCCAAAGTTTCATTTTTTAAAACAATGAATTTAGAAAAAGATGTTGATGACTTTATTTCTAGGCTTCCAAATAATGGTTGTATCTTTATTTGTAATCCAAATAATCCAACAGGTAATTTAATTTCAAAAAAAACTTTACAAAAGATAATCATATCAGCAAATAAAAAGAAAACTTTGGTGTTCATTGATGAATGCTTTATTGAGCTAGTACCAGATCATGACGAATCAATCATTAAATTCATAAAAAAATATAATAATTTATTCATTTTACGTTCTCTAACAAAATCATTTGCTCTAGCTGGTTTACGAATTGGCTATGGTATAGGTTCAAAACAGATGATTTCTGTTTTAAATAAAATCAAAATTCCTTGGAATGTCTCAGGATTAGCACAACAAGCAGCATCCGCTGCTCTTTTACATTCATTTTATTTAACCAAAGTAAAAAAAATGATTAAAAAAGAATCAATTTACCTAATTAATTATATTTCTAAACTAAAAAATTTTCAATGTAATGCTACTTCGACAAATTTTATTTTAATAAAAACAAAAATGAAATCAAAAACATTACAAAAAAAATTACTTGAAAAGAAAATCCTAATTCGTGATTGTAGTACAATTCGCGGATTAAATAATAATTACATTCGTATTGCTGTAAAGACAAGAAAAGAAAATGAAAAATTAATCAAAGCTTTGGAGAGATTATGAAATCATTAATGATTCAAGGCACATCATCAGGATCTGGCAAAACAACACTAGTTGCAGCACTCTGTAGAATTTTTTCAGACAAGGGATTTTCAGTAGCACCATTTAAATCTCAAAATATGTCAAATTACGCCTACAAAACAAAAGATTTTGAAATATCCCGAGCCCAAGCTATACAGGCAATAGCTGCCCGATGTGAAATCACCCCTGATCTAAATCCAATTCTTCTAAAACCTCTCGGTGATTACTATAGTAATGTATACCTTAATGGAAAAATATTCAAGAAAATGCATGCCACTGAATATTACCAAAACTTTGTACAAACCCAAGGATTGAATATTGCTACAAAATCACTCAAAGCTCTTCAAAAAAACTATGATCTTATTATTTTAGAAGGAGCTGGCTCACCAACTGAAATTAATTTAAAAAAATCTGACATAGCAAATATGAAAATGGCAGAAATATCTAATTCTTCAGTATTACTAATTACTGATATCGATAAAGGAGGTTCATTTGCCAGTATTGTTGGCACTATGTCGCTTTTAGATAAAAGACATCAAAAATTAATCAAAGGTTTTGTTATCAATAAATTTCGAGGTGATATTAATATTCTTAAACCAGGTTTTAAAAAAATTAAAGAGATAACAAAACGTCCAATATTAGGTACAATACCTATGATTGACTTTGATCTACCTGAAGAAGATTCATTGAGTGGCAAAGCAAAGAATATCACTTGGAATAAAAAAAATCTAGACAAAATAGAAAGTGAAATTGACAAGCTTAGCAAATTAGTAAATTCAAATTTGAATATTACAGAAATAGAGAGGATGATAAGTTGATAGCTGAATCAATACTAGTAGTATTTTTTGCACTTGTATTGGATTTTGCAGTTGGTGATCCTAGAAACAAGTTTCATCCAACCGCTTGGATCGGTTCTCTGATTGCAAAATTAACTCCACATACAAAACATTCATCAGAAAATTTAGAAAAACTTGGTGGTATTTTCATCATCTTGATTCCTAGCGGAATTGTTGTGTCTTTGCTTATCTCTCTAAATATTGGAATTAAATTAATTACTATGGACTACATATACATTATAATTTCAATAATTGTAGGCGGTATATTGCTAAAGACAACTATAGCAATAAAAGGAATGGAAAGACACGCCCTTGCTGTAGTAACTGCTCTAGAGCAAAACGACATCTCTTCTGCCAGAGACAATTTATCCATGATTGTAAAGCGAAATACCACGAATCTTGACAAAAACCATGTATTTTCAGGCGTGCTAGAGAGTATTAGTGAAAATACTGTTGATGGTATAACCGGACCTCTTTTCTACTTTGCAATTTTTGGTTTACCAGGAGCATTTGTTTACCGAGTAATCAATACTGCAGATTCTATGATTGGATACAAGACAGATATTTTCAAAAATGTTGGATGGTTTGGAGCAAACTGTGACAAAATTTTGAACTACATTCCATCCAGATTAACAGGATTCATCATGATACTTAGTGCCATGATTCTTGGAAATGATTGGAGAAAATCTTATGAAATAATGATTCGCGATGGAAGAAAAACTAAAAGCCCTAATGCTGGATATCCTATGGCAGCTATTGCAGGTGCATTGGGAGCAAAATTTGAAAAGATTGATCACTATTCACTTGGTGATGGAAACATTTCATTTACCAAAGATCATGTAAAATCAGCTATTTCAATAATGAAAGTTACATCAATATTGTTTTGTGGAATTGTAGTTATCCCAATTCTTTTATTTTTATCTTCTTTAGGATGGTGGATTCATGCTTAAAGAAATTGGTTCTGTCTTTTCATTTCTGACTATTATTCCAACTAGTAATTCAAATCTTGAAACAATTGCAAAGTACATGTATATTTTTCCAATTGTAGGAATTGCAATTGGCTTGATTGTTGGTTCAATAGGCTTTGGACTTTCATTATTTTTAGATCCATTGATAGTAAGTTTGTTAGTTGTTGCTTCATTTGCAATACTTACTGGCATACATCATACTGATGGTCTAGCAGATTTTGCTGATGGTCTGATGGTAAAGGGAACAAAAGAAAAAAAACTTGCAGCAATGAAAGATCTTTCTACTGGTTCTGCAGGAATAGTTGCAATAGTATTGTATATTGTCGGATTGATAATAGCAATCTCATTATCTACAGGATATCAATTATTCTTGGCAATTTTACTAAGTGAGATATTTGCAAAATTTTCAATGGTCTTGATGGCAAGTATTGGAAAATCTGCATCTTTAGGCTCAAATTCGCCATTTGTTGAGCTGATGAAAAACAAAAAGAAGTTGTTATTGGCAGCTGTAATTACTCTAATCCCATTGATTATTCTTGGTGGCACCACAGGATTGCTCTTATTTGGAGTAGGTGTGACATTGACCATGTTCCTAGTTGTCTTGACTGCTCGTAGCTTTGGAGGAATTACAGGAGATGTATTGGGTGCTACAAACGAACTGACTCGATTGGCATCTCTTCTAATCTTTGTTTCAGTATGATTGGTATTGTTATGGCAGGTGGCAAAGGAAGCCGAATGAGCTTAGCTGGAGAAAAACTACTTTTAAAATACAAAAAACCTATAATTCTCCATGTAATTGATGCACTAGTAAATTCTAAATGCTTTTCAAAAATATTAGCAATCACAAGTTCTAATTCACCAAAAACAAAGAAATTATTAGAAGAAAATAATGTTGATCTCTTTAATACTCCAGGTGATGGTTATGTCGAAGATCTTAATTTAGCTCTTAAATCATTAAATGACTTTGTTTTGATTACCTCTGCTGATTTGCCATTTTTAGATGGCGATATTATCAAAAACATTGTAAATCAATGCAATTCAGAAAATATTTGGACTACAATCCTTGTCACAAAAAAATTCCTGGAATCATTGCATCTTTCTTCTAATTATTGGATTAATTTTGAAAATCAACAATGTTGCTATACGGGAATCTCATTAGTAAACGCAAAAAATATTTCAACACTAGAAAACATATCTGAGAAATTTATAATAATTAATGATAAAAGAATAGCTTTTAACTTAAACACAAAACAAGACTATGATTTACTCAGCACTACCTGAGATTTTTCCATTGATCTTTGCTTTAGAACCAGTTGGTTCAGCAATATTGTTGCCACAAGAATTGCATACAACAGCTTGCGATGCATGAGAATATACTACTTGTAACTCACCGCATTCATTACAGTTAACTTTCTGGAACTTACTTGATGGCTTTGGAATTTCAATATGATCTTTTTTCATGCTGCCACCAACTCAAATTTTCTTATTCTAATGCCTATTTTGTTATATTTCTTTTTACATACTGTACATGTCATAATAGGAGTAACCTTCTTTGTAGTTTTTGCAGGCTTTGCGAGTTTTGGGAATTTTTGTCCACCATACCCTCGTTTACGTTCCGCATGTCTGCGTTCTCCTCTTGCAGAACCTCTTCTTTTCCCAGCCTTGTATATGGAGACCTTCTGTTCAGTATGTGTTTTACATTTTGCACAATACTTGCGGATGACCTTGGGTATGTTCATATGAAAAAAACCGCTTCAACGGTAATTTAAGCATTGAATCTATAATAGGTGCAAAATACAAGAAAATTTGTGACTTCGAGCCTAGCGAATTCGATTTCTTCATTAAATTCAGTGGCAATGGGTGACAAAAAAGCAGATCTAGTACTAAAAAATTGTTCCTTACTATCCGTTTACACCAGAGAGATCATTCCAAAAATTCAGATTGCAATAATTAATGATAGAATTGCATATGTTGGTCCAGATGCAGGACATACAATTGGAACAAAAACAACTATAATTGATGTCAAGGAAAAATATGTAGGGCCAGGTTTTGCTGATCCACATTTACACATTGATCAATTTGTCTTACCTTCCGAACTTGCAAAAAAATCTCTTCTATGTGGAGTAACATCACTTTTTTCAGATCCAATAGACATTGTCAGCGTATCTGGTTACAAAGGATTTCAAGAATTTCTAAAACTTGGTGAAGATTTACCAATTCGAATATTTCAAGTTGTTCCAGGTGGTCTTCCTGTTGATGAAAAATTCAGTAATAGTAAAACTCTATCATTATCACAAGAAAAATTAGCAATCAAACACCCTCATGTTCTAGGACTGGGCGAAGTTTTTTCATGGACCAAAGTTACACTTCGAGATCCTAAAACAATGAAATCACTGTCTGCTATGTTGGAAATGAATTGCATAATTAATGGACATACTGCTGGAGCCAGTGAAAAAAAACTCAACGCGTATGTAGCATCTGGAATTTTGTCATGTCATGAACCTCTCAATTTTGATCAAGTCTTAGAAAGATTACGCCTAGGAATGTCAATCATGATAAGAGAAGGATCAATTAGGCGTGACTTGAAAGAAATTATTCCATGTGTATTGTCTCATGGAACAAGTCTTGACCGATTGATGTTTTGTTCTGATGGACTTGATCCTATAGATATTGTAAAGTATGGCCATATTGATCATTGTGTTAGAGAATCCATCAAACTTGGTCTAAACCCAATAGATGCTATTTCAATGGCTTCAAAAAACTGCTTTGATTATTACAACATGAGCAAAGATTTGGGTGGTATTGCACCAGGAAAACTTGCAGATATTTTAATTTTTGATGACTTGAAATCCATTAAACCCAACAAAGTCTTTGTAGGTGGAAAACTAGTTGTTTCAAACGGAAGTATTGTTACCTCAATAAAGAAAAAAATTATTCCTACATGGATTAAAAAAACAGTCAAACTCAACAAACTATCTACCAATGACTTTGATATTAAATCAAAAAAGAAAAGCATTATTGCAAATACCATTTTTATGCAAACTGAAATTATAACGAAACTTGGCTCAGCAGAGCTATTTACTAAAGAAGGAAATGTTTTGACTTCTTTGGATAGAGATGTGTGGAAAGTAGCAGCTTTTGATAGAATTCATGGAACCAACAAACATGCTATAGGATTTCTTGAAAATTTTGGAGCAGACATTGGCGCATTTGCATCAACTTGGAGTTTTCATGAGAATGACATGATTGTAATTGGCTCCAATGATTCTGATATGTCAATTGCTGCAAATACTCTTATAAAAAATCAGGGAGGTCTAGTTGTAATAAAATCTGGTAAAATTATTGCATCACTACCATTACAACTAGCAGGAATTATTTCCACTGATTCATTTGAAAAAGTTTTATCTAATTTTGAACAAATCAATAATTCTATTGTCGATTCTGGTTGCAAGTTTTCAAGACCGCATCTGATCCCACTTTTCTTACCATTTCTTGCTCTTCCATCAATTCGTATTCTATCTGGAGGAATTGTAGATGTTAAGAGACGATCTTACATTAATCCAATCAGCTAAGTAATGTTAAAAAGGGGGATACAAAGGATTGTAGCTTATCTCAATGGCATCAATTCAACAAACACCAAATGGACCAGTTTTAGTTCTAAAAGAGAGCGCATTACAACAAAAAGGTAAAGATGCTCAACACAACAACATAGCTGCTGCCAAACTAGTCGCTGAACTAGTTAGAAGTAGTCTAGGTCCAAGAGGTTTAGATAAAATGTTAGTTGATTCCTTAGGCGATGTTACTATTACAAATGATGGTGCAACCATTCTAAAAGAAATTGATGTTCAACACCCAGCTGCCAAAATGATGGTAGAAATTTCAAAAACAGTTGATAATGAAGTAGGAGATGGTACTACATCATCAGTAGTTTTCGGAGGCGCTCTTTTAGCTAGAGCAGAAGATCTTCTCAAAAAAGACGTTCACCCATCAGTAATTATTGAAGGTTATCAAGCAGCAGCTGAAAAAACACTAGAAATTTACTCTGAAATGGCAAAAAAGATCAGACCTGATGATAGAGAAACACTTCTCAAGATTGCCACAACCAGTATGCAATCAAAACTAATCTCTGAAGACAGTGATGTACTATCCAAAGTTGTAGTTGATGCAATCTTAAGAGTTGCAATAAAAAAAGCAGAGACATATTCTGTAGATCTTGAAAATATCAAAGTTGAAAAGAAAGCAGGCGGTTCTATTACAGATACTCAAATTATCAAGGGCATTGTTTTAGATAAAGAAGTTGTTCATAGTGGTATGCCAACTAAAATTGAGAAAGCAAAGATTGCACTTTTGAATTCTGCACTAGAAATTGAAAAAACTGAGATGAGTTCAGAAATAAGAATTACTGATCCTACACAAATGCAAATGTTTTTGGAAGAAGAAAACAGAATGCTCAAAACAATGGTTGACAAACTTCACAATGTTGGCGTTAATGTATTAATTTGTCAAAAAGGAATTGACGATATTGCACAACACTATTTAGCAAAATATGGTATTATGGCAGTTAGACGTGTTAAAGAAAGTGACATGATAAAACTTGGCAAAGCTACTGGAGGACGTGTTATCTCTAATCTTGATGATCTTACAGAAAAAGATCTTGGCATTGCTGATATTGCTCATCAAAAGAAAGTTGAATCCGACAAGTGGGTATTCATTGAAGGATGTAAAAATCCACAATCTGTAACTTTACTTATTCGAGGCGGCTCGCAAAGAGTTATCGATGAAGTTGATCGTTCAATTCATGATTCTCTAATGGTAGTAAAAGACGTAATTGAAAAACCAGAAATTGTTGCGGGAGGCGGAGCACCAGAATCATATGCCGCATCTAAACTAAAAGACTGGGCAGATAGCTTTGATGGTAGAGAACAACTTGCAATTAAAAAATATGCAGAGGCATTGGAGGTAATTCCTCTTACAATAGCAGAAAATGCAGGAATGGATCCTATTGATACAATGGCTACACTTAGAGCAAAACAAAATCAGGGTCGTAAATGGACAGGAATTGATGCAAGAAATACAAAAATTGCAGATATGTTAGCTATTGATGTTGTAGAGCCTCTTGTAGTAAAAGAACAGATAATCAAATCTGCAACCGAAGCTGCCTGCATGATTCTTAGAATTGATGACGTAATTTCCGTTTCTGGCGCACGATAAATCTTTTTTATATAATTAGCTAAAACTTAAGCAATCCAATTTTCATTAGATTACTGTTGTACAAACTAGGAATAGATCTTGGTGGAACTAAAATAGAAGCAATTCTTCTAGATGAAAATCTTGGCACAATTCAAAGAAAAAGAGTTCCAACTCCGCAAAATGATTATCATAAAATACTAAATACAATTAGTTTGCTGGCTGAATCTCTTTTAGAAGATATTGCAGATTATTCCATAGGAATCTGTACTCCTGGTGCAATTTCAAAAAAGACTGGCTTGATAAAAAACAGCAATACTCAATGTCTTATAGGAAAACCACTCAAAGAGGATTTAGAAAATACATTTGATAAAAAAATCTCTATGGAAAATGATGCAAATTGTTTTGCAATAGCTGAATCTACAATGGGTGCTGCAAAAGAATTTGATGTTGTTTTTGGAGTAATAATGGGCACCGGTGTAGGCGGAGGTATAGTTATTGATAAAAAAATTCATCAAGGTAGAACCAATATAGCTGGAGAATGGGGACATCATACATTACATCAAAATGGAAATAATTGTTATTGTGGAAAACAAGGTTGTGTTGAGACATACATTAGTGGTCCCGCATTAGAAAAACGATGGAAGGAACTAACTGGAAAATCACAAAACATGCCTGAAATTATACAAAATCTTGAAAATTCTCAGGCAAAACAATGGAAGGATGAATTTTTGGAAAACTTTGGATTTGGATTGGCAAATGTAATTGATATTTTAGATCCAGATGCAATAGTTTTAGGAGGTGGTTTATCTAATATTGATTTTTTATACACTGAGGGAAAAGATTCAGTACATCACAAGGTCTTTTCAGATTTAGTTGATACTCCAATTCTAAAAAACAAGTTAGGTGATTCTGCTGGAGTCTTTGGTGCAGCATTACTGTAAAATCTAGTCTAAATTATTGCACATTCAGAATTTTATGACTATGTAAGCTATTTGATGTATAGATAATTTCAAATTAAATTATATTCTTTTACAATCTTCCATTTTTCTACCTCTGGAAAAAATTTTTGTATGACAAGCTTGTTTACAATAAATTCATTTTTAATATCTAATTCATTTATTATTTTGATTTTTTCTTCTATTGGTAAGATTTTATAAATTAGACTTGTGTGTGGATTAAATTCATATTTTACAATTTTTTCAAAATGTTTTTTAAGATTTTTATAAATCAATTCTAGCTGGTTATTCATTTTTAATTCTACGTATACTGTCTTCCATAACTCCTCCGACTGTAAAATTTCTGATTTTTCTACCAGAAATGAATTACAATTCAGTGTTGTTTCTTTAGCAATACTCTCAATTAAGCTCATTTCTGAGTCTACCAACCCATAAACTGTAATGTGTGGTTCAAATTTTGGAGCATGATATTTTTTTGCAAGTCCATCTATGATCTTCTTGAGATAATTTCTATCGTTTTCAGAAAAAGTAAGCCAAATTGCATGCATATTATTCAAATTTTACTAAGGACAGCCTTCCATTTTTGCAATAAAATAACCATTTGTCATTATCTCAATTTCAATTTCTTCTGATACAGATTGCGTATGACAAAACCTACATTCTTCTGTAGTGACTTTGGCATCTGTCTCTCCAATACTTTTTAGCCATTCTTTTGCAAATGTAATTGCCTTTTCTGTATCGTTTTTGTCAGTTATTACATCAAAATGCATGATGTTTCCATTTTTTGACTTGACATATGTATCAAATACATGAAAACCCATAACCATCTCAAAAAAATTTGATTATTAATGGATTACTTTTGAAATAATTGTGTAGAATTAGTGACATTCTATTTTTATTGCGGTTCAATTGTTGCAGGAGGTTTACTTGAAATTGCATATGTTACCCATGTTACGTCTTCTACCTCATTTGTAATTCGGTTGCTAATTTTTTCTAGCAATGCATGTGGTAATCTGGTCCAGTCTGCTGTCATCGCATCAATAGAATCTACTACCCTAATCATTACGATATTTCCATATTTTCTTTCATCTCCTACCACTCCAACTGCTTTGTCATCGCCTACTGCTGCATATGCTTGCCACACTTTACCATAAAGTCCAGCTGCAATTAGTTCATCCTCTACAATCTTGCTTGCCACTTTAGCTATCTGAAGTTTTGTTGGAGTAACTTCGCCAATAATCCTCACAGCTAGTCCAGGTCCTGGAAATGGATGTCGCATGAAAAGTTTTTCAGGAACTCCTAAAATTTTAGCTATTTTTCTTACTTCATCTTTGTATAGATCACGCAATGGCTCCAATATTTTCAAATCAAGCCAATCTGGTAGCCCACCTACATTATGATGTGATTTTATTACTGCAGCTGGACCTTTTGAAACTCCACTCTCTATTACATCTGGATACAATGTACCCTGTGCAAGCCACTTGAAAGGTCCATTTTTTTTTGCAAATTCAGTGAAAACATGAATAAATTCCTCACCTACAACCATTCTTTTTTTCTCAGGGTCTTCCACGCCTTTTAATTTGGACAAAAAAACTTGGGCAGCATTAACTGTTGTAAAATTTACATTAAAATTATTTTTAAACATCTCTTCAATTTCTTTTTCTTCATTTAATCTCAAGAGTCCATTATTTACAAAAACACATTTTTGTCTATTGCCAATTGCTTTGTGAATCAGTAAAGCTGCTACCGTAGAATCTATTCCTCCACTTACACCGCACAGGACATTTCCTTCGATTTTTGAAATTTTTTCTACTGCAGCATCGATAAATCCCTCCATAGTCCAATCTTGTTTAGCACCACAAACCTTCAAGACAAAATTCTTGAGGATTTCTGTTCCTTGTTCAGTATGAACAACCTCTGGATGAAACTGAATTCCGTAAATTGACTTTTCTTCTGATGCAATTGCCGCAGCCTTTGCACTTTCAGTATGTCCTATTACTTTGAATCCTGGCGGAATTTGTTCTGCTTCATCGCCATGACTCATCCATGCCCTAACTGATTCACCAATTCCGTTTAGGAGATCCTCATCACTATCAATTGTTAGTAACGATGAGCCATATTCTTTGTTGGCTCTTTTTACTTTACCGCCAAATTTATTTACAATTAGTTGATGTCCGTAACAAATTCCAAGCAGTGGTAAATTCATATCAAAAATTTTACTTTCTGGAACAGGTGCGTCTGAATTATACACACTTGATGGACCTCCAGAAAAGATTATTCCTTTAGGATTGTGTTTTTGTAATTCCTCAAAACTAATATCAAAAGGAACAAGCTCTGCATATACGGAAAATTCTCTAATTCTTCTACAAATCAAATGACTATACTGCGACCCAAAATCTAAAACTACTATCTTATCCATAAAATCACTTTTTGATGTTTTCAAGCATACGTGTAAGTGACCATCCTGCGGTGTTGATTATTTCATTTACTCTCTCTTTTTGCCTGTAATTTTTGATAATTATTTCTCTAATGTCTGAACCGTTTTTGTTAATTATGTAGTCAATTACTGATTCTTTTTGGATTTTACCGTTTTCTGCTTCCGCAGAGTCTTTTCGCTTCATTTCTCCGATAATTCTATCAATAAAAAATGATTTGAATGGCGGTGTATCTGCGTTTATTCCCATATTGTCTTCTAAAACTATTGAGACCTGATCAGGTGTGATGTAAGCATTTGCAATAATTTTCCCATCACTTCCACTTGTTATGGGAATTGAGCTTTCTTCTAATTTCTCAGTAAATGTAGCTGAAATTTTTGTAGATGGTTCTGAATTTTTTACTGTACTAAGAGCAGAAGCTTTTGTAAAACTAGATTCTTTTAATACCAAATCTAAAATTGTTAGATTTTTTTCTAATAATTCTATAGCATTTTGATGCTTGTCAATTTGCTTGACCAAACTATCCCTCATAGCAACAATGTCTCGTATTTGTTCTTCTGAGAATTTCACAATTTCTTTCATATGTATATGGGTATTAAATGCATTCTAGATAATAATATCAAGCTCATTATAAGATATATTTTCAAATCCTCTAATTGTTCCTGATGTCGTAAATAACTGCGATCTTGTTTTTCCTGATAACCATTCTAAAAGTGATTTGCCTTTTCTTAATTTCTTTAATTTAGTTTTTCTCTCCGCTGCTTTTGTTTGAGAATACTTTCCTATTTTTTTTCCAAAATCCATTCCAAACAAAATAATTTTCTTTGCATCAAAATGACTTGCAAGAAAAACTGCCCTATCCCCATCAGTGAAACCTCCAAAATTATGTATATTTTTAAATGGTTTTGATTGTGTGGTTCCAATACAATTTTTAAAATTCTCTACAAGATATAATTTGACAATATTATCGCCATGTGCATGAACAACAAACATTGAATTTGTCTTTCCAACTTTTATCAATGAATCTTTGTCCCCATCCAGATCAGTAACAACAATGTCTGGTTTAATTCCATTTTCAACTAGTGGTTTTACTGCACTGTCTGCCACAATTTTCACTGCTTTTTTAAAATTTTTCAATATTGGTATGGCTAAAGATAGTGATGGACCTGCACCTATAACAAAAACAGTTTTTCCTTTTATCTGCTCACTGATCTTTTTTATAGGAACAGTTTTTTTTAAAATCGAATCCAAAATAATTGCTGATGCTGTATCTTGTTTTTCACTGTATTTGAATTCATGTAGAATCTCTGAATATCTTTTGTTCCAACCTGAAATCATCATATGACTCAAATTGGTATGGTTTATGATAAATCATGTGACTAAGCTTGGAAATGTAGGTGTAGGAGGGAAAAATCCAGTCCGAATAATGGGCATTTTAAACACCAGTCCGGAGTCATTTTACACAAAATCAATTAAAACAACAAAACAACAGATTACAAACACAATAAAACAAATGGAAATTCATGGAGCCGATTTTATTGATGTTGGAGGAATGTCTACTGCACCATATCTATCTACATCAGTATCTGAAAAAATTGAATCACAAAGAATTCTAAATGCAATTAAAATTATTCAAAATGTATCCAATCTTCCAATATCTGTTGATACATGTAGGGCAAATGTTGCAAAATCTGCTTTAGAACATGGAATTGAAATAATCAATGATATTTCCGGATTGAAGTATGATAATAAAATGATTGATGTAATTGGAGAATATAGTCCATCACTTATTTTGTGTGCCTTTGATTCTAAGACAGTACTTGGCAATATACAATCCACTAAAAATCTCCTAAAAGACAGTCTAAAAATTGCAAAAGCTGCTGGAATTCCGTCAAGTAAGATTGTTTTGGATCCTGCTATTGGCTTTTTTAGAAAGTCTGGAAAGGGATCTTTTTTTACAAAAATTAAATCTGATTGGCTAAAAAGAGATCTATCTGTTATTCAAAATTTAAAATCAATTAAACAACAATATCCAATTTTGGTTTCTGTTTCAAATAAATCCTTTATTGGAAAACTTTTGGGAAAGGAAAATGCATCCGATCGATTATTTGGTTCTCTTGCTGCAGAGGTTGTATCTGTTCTTAACGGTGCCGATATTATTCGTACTCATAATGTAGCCGAAACAAAAGATGCTATTACGATTGCAGCAAAACTGTCTGGAAGACACAAAGGCTTATAATCCATATTTGACCATCTTTACAAGGTTTCATTGGAATTCAAAGAAGGATTAACTTTTGATGATGTTCTTCTTGTACCCAAATATTCTGATATCACTAGCAGATCTCAAACCAATCTAAGCACAAAATTATCACGTAATATCTCAATTAACATTCCATTTGTTAGTGCAAATATGGATACTGTAACTGAATCTTCCATGGCAGTAGCCATGGCAC
Organism: Nitrosarchaeum sp.; assembly: GCA_021414105.1. Taxonomy (GTDB): domain Archaea; phylum Thermoproteota; class Nitrososphaeria; order Nitrososphaerales; family Nitrosopumilaceae; genus Nitrosarchaeum. The sequence continues at coordinate 52,778 of JAIOPB010000059.1, forward strand.
GCGCTGGAGGAATAGGAATTATTCACAGATTTTTGACAATTAAAGAGCAAGCAAACGAAGTTCTCAAAGTAAAACGATCTGGCAGTGTAATGATTGAAAATCCATATGTTATTCATCTTGATAAAACTGTTCAGGACGCAATAAATTATGCTGAAGAAAAAGAAATTTCAGGTCTTTTAGTTATTGATTCTAATTCTAAATTGGTTGGGATAGTTACTGATAGAGATTTATTATTTGAAACTGATACTACTCATCTTATCAAAGATGTTATGACAAAAGATGTTGTAACTGCAAAACCTGGTGTGAGCTTGGATGAAGCCAAGAAAATTTTGCATAAACACAGGATTGAAAAACTACCAATAATTGATGAATCTGGTTTTATTAAAGGTCTGATTACAAGCAAAGACATTACCAATATTGAGGACTATCCATCTGCATCAAAAGATAAGAAAGGAAGACCTCTTGTTGGAGCTGCTGTAGGTGTAAAGGGAGATTTTATGGAAAGAACAGAATCCTTGTTAGAAGCAGGTGTAGATGTACTAGTTGTTGATATCGCTCATGGTCATAGTGAAAATGCAATTAATACAATTCGTAATATCAAAAAAGCGTTTCCTAAATGTGAATTAATTGCTGGAAATATTGCAACTGCGCAAGGTGCAGAGGATCTAATTAAAGCAGGAGTAGACGCAGTTAAGGTAGGTGTTGGTTCTGGCTCAATTTGTATTACTAGAGTAATTACTGGTTCTGGAGTACCACAATTAACAGCAGTATTGGATTGTGCCAAGATTGGAAAAGATTATGGCATTCCAATTATTTCTGATGGCGGAACCAGAACTTCGGGTGATGCTACTAAAGCATTGGCTGCAGGTGCATCTTCTGTGATGGTAGGCAGTATGCTTGGAGGAACAGATGAATCACCAGGAACTGTATTGACAAAAAATGGTAAGCGTTTCAAAATATATCGTGGAATGGCCTCACTTGGAGCATCTTTGGGAAGAAAGTCAAAAGAAACAGGTTCCATCTCATTTGATGAAGATCTTAATGATTTTGTTGCAGAAGGCGTTGAAGCAATGGTTCCATACAAAGGAACTGTAACTGATATTTTAAAACAATTAACTGGTGGTGTACGTTCAGGATTGAGTTATTGTGGAGCGCACACAATTCCACAAATGCAAGCAAATGCAGAATTTATCAAAATGTCTGGTGCTGGATTTGCTGAAAGCCAACCACATGACGTATCTCTGATGTAGTTAATTTTTTTAATAACTAAATATCAAAACATATGAAATTATAATTTCCAATCGCATTTTGTCACACTCAATCCATAAATTATACTCTTAGGACTAAATCCCATGGAATCTATTCAATATGAAATTAGACAAATTTTTGGATTTTTATTTATCTGTGTAGCAATTGCTGTGACAATAGCGTCAGTTACAAGTGAAATTTTGTTCTTAAATCATTTACCAACTTATTTGCATGGGTTTGTTTGGCTTGGAACATTTGGTATGATTTTTGGTTTTTATTTTTTGTATTTTAAAGAAAAAATCCCACTAATACGAAATCGCATGAAAAATAGTCTTTCTTGGCCATTATATGTCAAAATAGTAAATGGTTGTTGTTGGGCATTACCATTTATTCTGATCGCAATTTTTCCACAATATTTTCAGTATCTAATTTTATTAGGAATAGGATTGGGAAATTCTTCAACATATGTTTTCATGAAACTTTTTAGCCATCAAAACAATAAAGAACAGATTTTAGTAGGTTTAATCGCCTTATTGGCAATTCCAATAGCTATAGAAATTGATACATCGATATTTGTATCTCATCAGGATATTGCCGTGTTGTTATCTAGACTTTTAATTTCAATTTCATATGCGATAGGTGGTACATATGCTCTATTTTCAAAAATTGAAATACAATAATTTGAGGTAAATTATCTCTGTCTTGATTTAAAATCTTAAATTTTTATATAAAATCAAATATGTTAGGGGCTTATAATTTTGATTATTTGATCTTTAGCCTAATGATATCCAATAACTCCTCTTTTCGCTAATTTTTTAAGCAGTATCGTAAATCAGTCTTTTGTGTTATCAAAGAGAACTATTATTGGAATTATTGTAGGTAGTGCTATTATTGGCATTGGAGTATATTCTTTAATTTCTGATATTGGATTGCAAACAATACAAGTAAATGAAACATTTGCAGTAGGCGAATCCACTTCATATCAAATTAACGCAAATGAACATGCAACACAGCATATGAAAATTACAGGAGACAAATTTGATCTTAAATTATCTAGTCCTGGTGATGGTCTTCAAATACCAAAAACATCTCATACTAAAGAAGTCACTTTGGACTGGACTCATCTAAAAGACGGTATAACTGTGATAAATCTTCAAAATACTGGCTCTTCTGAATTAAAAGTAGAGGCAACATTGGAAGTAACATCTGATCCTATTTTGTTTCCATTTCATATGATGGTCATTATTTCAGGTATGATAATTATTGGATTTAGTATGGGCTTTACTCTAAGAAAGCCAAAAGGATTCTAGTTTAGTTTTGCTGAAGGATACGACCCTAGAATTTTCATAAATAGTGTTTCGTGATTAATTTTCTCTAACATCTCCGCAATCCTTGGATTTTTTGCATGACCTTCAAAATCTACGTAGAAATTATACTCCCAAGTATTTGTCTTGGTTGGTCGTGACTCAATTTTAGTTAAATTGACCTTATAATTATGAAAATTCTCTATGATTCTGTGAAGAGAACCAGGTTCGTGCTTTATGGAAAAAATTATTGATGTCTTGTCTTTTCCAGTTTCTTCCTTGTTGTTTTTTGATAATATCAAAAATCTAGTGTAATTATTCAAATTATTTGCAATACCTTCTGATATTACAGGCATATTGTAAATCTTAGATGCATCCTTACTGGCAATACATGCTATGTTCTTTTTGTTTAATTCTTTGATAATCTTTACACTTCCCGCTGTGTCATATGTGGGAACCGTTTTCATGTTATGTTTTTCAATAAAGTTTCTGCACTGTCCTAATGCTTGTGGATGAGAATACACAGTATCTATCTCTTCCAAAGTTTCCGTTCCTATCAAACAATGTTCAATTCTATGATAAATTTCACCTATGACATTAAGTGATGTTGAATACAACAAATCATAGCTCTCTCCAACACTGCCTTCCAATGAGTTTTCTACTGGCAAAATAGAATACTCTGTTTTGTCTAGTGTAGTATTTTCTAAAACTTCTGCAAAGGTTAGAAGAGGGACTGTCTGAATTTCTTTGTTAAAAAATGCTCTAGCTGCTGCCTCACTATATGCCCCTCGTTCACCTTGGAACGAAACACGTATCATTTTTTACTCTCTCAGCTTTACGAAATCACTGTTACCAAAATTTGATGAAAGTTTTCTTTCATCAATCCAAGCACATTCTGTACATTTTATGGCATCACGCATTTGAACTACTTTTCCACCACACTTTCTACATTTTGTAAATAATACACCCAAGTGTGGCTCCTCAATCGCTGCATGAATTGTGCCATTTAGGTGATTTAGAATCTTTAATGTAACAATATCATTTACCAAGGCCACATTCTTTTTTCTAAGATTTCTTGTTGAACAAACACATTCAACTTTTGATGTTGTTGGTTTGCCATTAATGTAATCAATTGATACTGCTATCATAGAAGACATAACTGCAGCTACAGTTCCTATTATGATATCTCCGACTTTTGGAATGGATAACATCTTTGGATGCTTTATGTTTGCCATTCGTGTTTCTTTATTGAGATCTGTCTTACCTACAGTTGCTGCACGAACCATGTCTCCATCGTCAAAAGTGTTGTATCCTGCTTCATATTCCTCAATTGATGCTATTTTATCTCCAGGCAATGCAGCAATTTCAGACATGCTGTATTTTTTGGTGTTATGATTATAATTGTTTGTGGTCTAAAGCATTCTTGACAAATCATATAACCAGAAAAAATTCAAAACAATCATGAAAGCTCTAGTGTATGATAACTATGCTATAGATGATGATTTTTCTAAAATTTTAAAAATTAAAGACATTCCTGAACCTGAACCAAAACACAACGAAGTTATTTTCAAAGTAAAAAGTGCATCTCTAAATTATGATGATATTTGGGGAATGAGGGGAAAGCCTCTGGCTGTGCCATTACCTCACATATCAGGTACAGATGCTGCAGGTGAAGTAATCGCAATAGGTCAAGATGTAAAAAATATCAAAATTGGTGATAGAGTTGTCTCTCATGGAAACATGTCATGTAGAATATGTAAATCATGCACTAGTGGTAGAGAATATGATTGCAGACAGAGAAAAATTTGGGGATTTGAAACCGGTCCACTTTGGGGAGGATATTGTGAAATTACTCATTTGCCAGAAGTTAATGTCGTAAAAATTCCTGATAATGTTACCTATGATTCTGCAGCAGCTGCTTCAATGACTTTGTTGACATCATGGCACATGTTAGTTGGAAGAGCAAAGATTCAACCAGGACAACTAGTTTTGATTATGGGTGGCGGTTCTGGCGTTGGAAACTATGGAATTCAAATAGCTAAATTATTTGGTTGTACTGTAATTGCTACAGCTAGTCCCGATAAATTAGATAAATTATTAGAATTAGGAGCTGATTATGCAATAGATCATAGAAAAGAAGACTGGTATAAGGAAGTCCGTGATATCTCTAAAAAAATAACCAAACCTTTTGGAGATGTAATTGGAGTAGATGTAATTTTTGAGCACATTGGAGGTTCGCATTGGAATAAAGAATTGACTTTGTTAAAGTATGGTGCAACAATTGTTACAACTGGAGCAACAACTGGTTATGACGCTAAAACTGATTTACGCCATATTTTTTTCAAAGGTATCAATATTTTAGGCTCAACTCAAGGAACTAGGGCTGAGTTAGAGCAAGCTCTGTACTGGATGTCTCAAGGCAAAATTAAATCTGTCATTGACTCTGTTTACTCTTTTGAGCAAGCAGCAGAAGCTCATACAAAGATGTTAACTGGAAAAGGATTATTTGGAAAAATCTTAATGAAGCCTTGATGTAAAATTAATGATGACTAGAAATCCTAAAACTGATTCTATTCTTGATGAAGCAAATAGATTATTTTTAAAAGGCAAATTACATGAAGCAATTATTTATTATGATGAAATTCTACATGAAAATCCAAATCATATTGGTTCTCTTAACAACAAGGGATATGCACTAAATAAATTGAAAGATTATGATGGTGCCATACAATGTTATGACAGTGCCTTGAAATTAGATTCTGGAGATCTTTCTGTTTTAGTAAACAAAATATCATCTTTGAGAAAAAAAGGTGAATTTACTGAGGCATTAAATTATTGCAATACTATTTTGGAAAATAATTCAAAATATAACATTGTACTGTATCACAAAGAAAGAATCTTGTTTTCAATGGAACAATTTGAAGAATCTATACTTTGTTGCAATAAAATTTTAGATGACTATCCACGTAATGGCGATGTTCTTTTTGATAAATCTTGTAATCTTGCTATGCTTTCTAGAATAGATGATGCACTTGATACGCTTGAAAATGCAATTTCACAAGGAATTCAATATAAAATCAAAGCAAAAAAAACTAAATCTTTTGAAAAACTAACAGATAATCAAAAATTTCAAAAACTAGTATCTTAAAGCCAGTGAGGAATTTCTAGATATCCTTCTATGCTTTCATGTCTTAATATTTTTAAAAGTGCATTTGCCTGAGGTGTAGAAAGAACTGGCTTGTCAAATTGATTGTCTGTAGAAATTCTGGGGCATGCTACTTGAATAAATGCGTCTATTCCTTTTAGATTTTTTAATCTCTCATTTGTGATGTCAGTTAAAGCAAATAACTGAACTGTCTTTCCTTCTTTTTCCAATTCTTTTTTAAATTTTAAAGCAAATACTTTGGATAGTTGCCCTTCTTTGAGTCCAATAATTATTCCAAATGACTGTGCATCAGCTGCTTTGTAAATCGCAAGTGTAGCTTTCTTTTTTAATTTCTGAGCAAATTCTGTGACTTCTCTTACTTCATTAAAATAAGGATCTAAAACATATGTTGGCAAATTAGTTGAGAGTGCGATTCCAGCTGCATGAAAATTACTCTGTCCTAAAAAAACATAGGCATCAACTTTGTCTTTGAGTTCTGTTGCTGGATAAAACTCACAACCAAATACTTGACCATCATTTAGCTGTCCTTTCCCCTTGCCAATTTTTACCTCAATTCCACCATTAGTTAAAATTTCATTTACTTTATACATCTGATGCAAATGTTGGCTATCTGTAACTAGAGATATTTTCTTTCCTTTGAGAATATCAACACATTTTTTGGCGACACTATCAAATTCCACATCATCATAGGCATTAATCAGAATTAGATTTTTCTCAAATGATTCAGTGTTAATAGTATGTCCAATGTTGAATTGGATCTCTGCTCCTAATACTTTAGAGCCATTTGAATTAAGGTCACATGTTCCCCAAGTGGTATCAGCTAAAACATATGCAGGAATTCCAAATCTCTTTGTAATATTCATGGCAGTCTCTTGTACTTGAGGCAAGATTCCATCAGGACCATTCAGAGACACTGATACAGGTTTTTTTGATTCAATTTCTTTGAAGATTCTCTCTTCGTCTATTACTATCAATTCAGCTAAAAATATAGCGTTATTAATTTAAACCAACTGTGTTATACAACAACTAAAAATGTCTGAAATTCTATAATCCATTTATGACTGATACACATATCCTGAATATTGGTTTTGATGATACAGATTCCCCAAAAGGAATGTGCACAACTTTTCTTGCTTACAAAATTGTTGATTGGCTAAAAAAACAAGATACTGAATTTCTTGACTTTCCCAAATTAATCCGATTCAATCCAAATATTCCTTGGAAAACACGAGGTAATGGGGCAGTTTCTCTGCGAATAAGAACAAAAAATCCATCAAAAATCAAAAACCAAATAAAAAATCTTGTCAAAAAATATTCTGATATAAAAAATGGGGCAAATCCAGGTCTGGTTTTCTATGAGAGTAAAGAAATTCCAGAACAATTTGCTAGATTCAGCAAACTAGCTTTATGGCAGCTAATAAACAGAAATCTTGCAAAAAAATTTGCTACAAAAAATAACATTGAATTTTTTTACCAAGGAAATGGTCAAGGCCTTGTAGGTGCAATTGGTGCAATAGGTTATGATTTTAAAGATCATACATTGGAGCTATTAAGTTATAGAAAAAATTCTAAATTTGGAAAAGCAAGAAAACTTTCTGCTAAAAGTGTAAAAACAATGCAAGAAAAAACATTGCCTTATACATTTAACAGCTTTGATAACAAAAAAGATAGAGTCTTAATTACTCCTCATGGTCCTGATCCTGTTTTTTATGGAGTACGTGGTGAAAATATAGATTCGTTACTACACGCAACAAAAATTTTGGAAACTAGTGAAAAATTAGCAGGTTACATGATATTCAAATCTAATCAAGGTACAGGTGATCACTTAAAAAATGAATTTAATTCAACAAATATCAGACCTTATGCTTCAGGAAAAATTACTGGGATTATATCTGATGAACCAAAAATTGTAAAAGGTGGCCATGTTTTTTTCTCTATTCTTTCAGATGGATATGAATTACGATGTGCTGTTTACAAACCAACTGGGATGTCTTCTGTGGCATTAAGTTTGATTAAAGGAGACAAGGTTTGCATTGGCGGTGGTATTAGAAAAGCCTCAAAAAACTATCCTAGAATTCTCAATCTTGAGTTTATCGATGTGATTAATCTTGAAAAAAATCTGATAAAATCTAATCCTGTATGTAAAAAATGTGATAAAAAAATGAAATCAAAAGGAAAAACCCAAGGATATCAATGTACAAAATGCGGTGAAAAATCAGCAAGCAAAGTCACTTTAGAAATACCTAGGAAAATCAAAAAACAATTGTACATTCCCAATATTTCTGCACACAGACATCTTAGCAGACCATTACAAAGAATTGGAAGAATTAACAAGGAATCAAAATTCGACGAATCGACTTCATGGTTTTGTGCATATGAAAACTAAGTAGCGGGGAGTAGATTTGAACTACTGAACTGCGGGTTATGAGCCCGCCGGGATGACTTAGCCCTAAAGAGTCTGGCTTCCCCACCCCGCTGACTCATAAATGAGTATGAGCCTATATACGCTTTATCAAATTCTTGAAAGTAATTAATATGATTTGAAATGATTCATTTTTTGTGGACAAAAAACTACGAATTGCTGGAATTATTGCGGCACTAGCATTTTCAATATTTTATTTGACATCATCCTCTGATCCTTTACCAATTCCTGAACCACCTTCATCAAAACCTGAAAATAATTCTGTAGAAACTTTGGCAGAAAATCTAGACGAGCCAAGATCAATTGCAGTTTCAGATAACAGAATTTTTGTAACTGAAAAAGATGGACTAATTAGAGTTATTCAAAATAATGTTTTATTAGATGAACCATTAGCTACATTACGTCCTGCAAATGTATTTGATGGTGGATTATTGGGAATTACGCTTCATCCTGATTTTTCTAACAATCATCTCATCTATGTTTTTTTTACCTATGAAGAAGATGGAAAACTTTGGAATAAAATACTACAAATTACTGAATCAGAAAATAAACTAAAAGACGCAAAAACAATTTTTGATAAAATACCTGGCTATGTATTTACTAATGTTGGATTTTTAAAATTTGGTCCTGATAACAAATTGTATGTAGGAACTGGAACTGTTTCTGATTCTTCACATCTGCCTCAAGATCTTGATTCATTATCTGGAAAAATTCTACGATTAAACGATGACGGTACTATCCCTGAAGACAATCCTTTCCCAAATTCCCCCGTATACTCATTAGGGCATAGAAATCCACAAGGAATGACTTGGGATGATATGGGTCAGATGTATCTGGCCGAACTTGGACCTGAAAAAAACGATGAGATTAACCTCATTAAACCAGGAAAAAACTATGGTTGGCCTGAGCAGCAATGCACAGGGGATGAAAAATTTGAAAACGCAATAATGTGCTATGATCCAAGTATTGAACCTGGTGGAATACTCTTCTATTCTGGTGATAAAATAAACTTGGAGGCTAATTTTGTTATGGCTTCACTTAGAGCCACTAATCTATATCAAGTAGATTTTGCTGATGGTCTAAACTCTCAGAAAGTCATTCTAAGCGGGGCTGGGCGTATACGAGATGTAGTGCAAAGTCCAGATGGAGGTCTTTATGTAATTACTTCAAATACTGATGGAAAAGGTTTTCCAGACAGCATGGATGATAAACTATTGAGGATATTAAAATGAGTGATTCATCAATTTCAAAATTTTTTGAAAAAACTAGAAAAGAACGATTAGATATTGTTGGCAGTTTTGCAAATTTGTCTGCCGAAGAATTAGAAATTTTACAAAATAATAATGGTGGTATATCTTTTGAAAAAGCTGATAAAATGGTGGAAAATGCAATTGGCACTTTCTCATTACCTTTAGGAGTAGCAACTAGTTTTAAGATTAATCAAAAAGACTATCTTATTCCAATGGTCATTGAAGAGCCATCAGTAATTGCAGCAGCATCAAAAGGCGCAAAAATTGCAAGAATCAGAGGAGGATTTGAAGCAACAGCTGATGAATCTTACAGTATTGGACAAATTCAAGTATTGGACACTGATATCAAATTGGCAGTAAAAAAAATACAAGAGTCTTCCAAAGAAATCATCAACCTTGCAAATTCAAAGAGCAACACATTATCTAAAATGAATAAAGGCGCAAAAGAAGTATCTTGTAAGGAAGTTGACACTCCTTTGGGAAAAATGCTGATTGTTGAATTATTAATTGATGTTGGTGATGCAATGGGGGCAAATATTACAAATACAATGTGTGAATCTGTTTCACCGTTACTAGAAAAAATTACTGGAGGAAGAACATTACTTCGTATTTTATCAAATTACTCCATACAAAGAATAGCAAAAGCAACAGCAGTTTTTGATAAAAAAGAAGTTGGAGGTGAAAATGTGGTTGATGATATTATCTTGGCGTATCAGTTTGCAGACAATGATGTTTACAGAGCAGTAACTCATAACAAAGGAATCATGAATGGTATCATAGCTGTTGCCAATGCAACAGGCCAAGATAGCAGGGCAATTGAGGCAGCTGCAAATGCATATGCTGCAAGATCTGGTCAATATCGCTCTCTTAGCAAATGGACTAAAGATCGTGAGGGAAATCTTGTTGGATCTTTAGAATTACCCCTATCTGTTGGCATAGTTGGAGGAATTGCCAATGTTCATCCAATTGCTAAAGTTTGTATGAAAATTCTCAAAGTTTCTTCTGCTCAAGAACTTGCATGTATAATGACTGCTACTGGTCTTGCCCAAAATTATAGCGCCATTAGAGCATTAGTAACTGAAGGAATTCAGAAAGGACACATGAGATTACATGCAAGAAATTTGGCTACCGCGGCAGGAGCAAAACCTGATCAAGTAGATAAAATTGTACAGAAAATGATTGAGGAAAAGAAAATTTCACTTGATAGAGCTAAAGAATTACTAGAGCAAATTTAAACATCCAATTATATAGATAAAAAGTGAAAAAATCAGCAATGTCTCAGGTAAAATTCGCTATACCAAAAGGCAGTCTTGAAGAGGCAACCTTCAAACTTCTTGAGAGATCATGGACTAAAGTAAATAGAAAAGACAGAACATATCGAGTGTATCTTGATGATCCAAACATTGTTGTAAAAATGCTCAGACCACAAGAAATTCCAACACTAGTAGCTGAAGGATTGTATGATGTTGGTATAACTGGAAAGGACTGGGTTGGTGAAACTAAAGCAGATGTTGAAGCAATATTGGATTTAGAGTATGGAAAAATTCGACTAGTTGTTGCATTTCCTGACAAATATCACTACAAAAATCTAGATGAAATGATAGCAGACTATGCTAAAAAGAAAAAAACACTTCGTATATCATCTGAGTATCTTACTACTGCATCAAAATTTCTAAAACAATGTAAATCTTATAAAAAATATTTTGGCACAAAAGATCCATTAATTGTGACACCTTGGGTTAGACTTGGTACAAACAAAAGTGTTCAAATTCATTTATCGTTTGGTGCTACAGAAGCAAAACCCCCTGAAGATGTTGATGCAATAATGGATGTCACTGAGACTGGAACTACACTAAAACAAAATAAATTAAAAATAGTTGATGAGATTCTAACGTCCACTGCACATTTGATTGTTAACAAAAAATCTTTACGGGATCCACAAAAACGTGAAAAAATATTTGATATTGTAACTTTAATGCGAGGTGCTGTACGTGGAAGAAAATATCTCCACATTTACCTTAATGTAGAAGAAAAGAATCTCAAAAAACTCCTAGAGCAGATACCTTCTCTTAAAAAACCAACAATAAGTCCACTTAGCGAAAAAGGATGGTATGGAATAAACACAGTTATTCAAAAAGAAGACTTTCACAAACTAATTCCAAAACTAAGAAAAATTGCACAGGGATTGGTAGTTCATGAACCACGACAAATTCTCGAGCTAGAGGAGATTAAGCGTGATGAAGAAAATTGATGAAAATAATTCAAGTAGCTAATGTTGAAAAATTTGTAGCTCAAGTATTACCAAAACAGCCACAAAAAAACAAGTCTATAGTGGAATCTATTTTAAAAAATGTACAAAAAAATGGAGATTCCACCATAAAAAAATATGAGAATAAATTCAGTGGTGCTAAAATCACTTCATTACGTTTATCAAAAACTGAAATAAAAGATGCATTTTCTAAAGTATCTAAAAATAAAATAGATGCAATACAATTATCTAAATCAAGACTGGAGAAAACTGAGTCTGCTGTAAAATCCATCTTAAAAAACAAGTCTATTAACACAGACGGAATTAAAATTTCAAAGAAATTTGTACCGATCCAAAGTGTGGGATGTTACATTCCAGGTGGTTTAGCAAGATATCCGAGCTCTGTTATAATGTCTGTAATTCCTGCAAAAATTGCAGGAGTCAAGAGAATAGTAGTTGTATCTCCTCCTAATTCTGATGGAAAAATTGATCCATTAACTATTGTAGCTGCAGATCTATGTGGTGCAAATGAAATTTACAGAGTTGGCGGTGCTCAAGCAATTGCCGCATTATCTTTTGGCACAAAATCAATATCTAAAGTAGATAAAATAGTTGGACCCGGTGGTCCATTTGTAACACTTGCCAAGTCAATGGTTAGCGAGAGAACAGCAATTGATATGCTTGCGGGTCCTACCGAATTAGGAATTATTGCAGATGCAACTGCAAATCCAAGATATATTGCACTGGATCTCATCTCACAATCAGAGCATAGCAATGATACTTTTTGTTATTTGATAACAAATTCAGAAAAACTTGCAAAATCAGTAGATAAAATTATCACAGATTTATCTAAGAAAATAAAGAGAAATAATTTTGTAAAAACCAGTCTTAAAGAAAATGGCTTTATTGCAATATGCAAAAATAATTCTGATATGATAAAACTTGCAAATGAATTGGCTCCGGAACACATACAAATTATGACAAAAAATCCCAATGCTTTTGCATCAAAAATCACTTCTTCTGGATTAATACTGCTAGGAAATGACACTCCATCATCTGCAAGTGACTATCTTTTAGGCTCAAATCATATTTTGCCCACAAATGGATTTGGTAAAACAAGAGGATCGCTTTCAGTTTTGGATTTTATCAAGGTAGACACTCAGATATCTGCTTCAAAGTCAGTTTTATCAAAAATTTCAAAACATATGAAAATATTTACCGAAGCAGAAGGACTTCCAAATCACTATGAAGCAGTACGAGGTAGAATACAATGAAAAAAGACTGGCTTGACAAAAAAATTAAAGAATTTTCTTCTATTGGAGGATATCAAAAACCAGAGCTACATCCTGACGCACTTAAACTTGATTCTAATGAAAACTATGTTATCTCTAAACAACTCCAACAAGATCTAATTACTAATGCCAAAAAAAATTGTGATGTAAGAGAATATCCTTTGGGCGGAGTAGAACGTTTGATCAATCAGCTATCGAAATTTCTTAAAGTACACCCTTCTATGATCGGAGTTGGAAATGGCTCTGATCAAATACTGGATTTAATACTTTCAAATTTTGCCTCAAAGCAAACCCAAGTTCTTACGTCAAATCCCACATTTGGATTTTTTGAAGAAAGATGTAAACTGTACTCTATTCCTGTTACTGCAATTCCTTTTTCAAATGATATGACACTAGATGTCAAAGAATTTCTCAAAGTATCTAAAAACGCTGATATCTTGTATCTTGATTCTCCAAACAATCCAACTGGATTTCAGTTCCAAAAAAATGATTTACAAAAATTAGTAAAATCCTTTAATGGCTTAATAATAATCGATGAAGCATACGGTGAATTTGGCGATTTTTCTTTATCTAATATGGTAAAATCCCAAGAAAATCTAATTGTTGTACAAACACTCTCAAAATCATTTGGTTTAGCTGGTTTAAGATTAGGATATTTTATTGCAAACAAAAAATTTACAGACGCTTTTAATCATGTCTTACAATATCCATATCCAGTTAGTATCCTTACAATTGAATCTGCAATTTTAGCATTGGAGCAATCTGCTCAAATGAAAGATGCCGTCCAAATAATTAAAGAAGAGCGAAAAAGAATAATTGAAAACCTTAGAAAATATGATGCCTTTGAAGTCTTTGATTCCAAGGCTAATTTTGTACTATTTGATGCCCATGGCTCTCACAAAAGAGTCTATGATGCCCTTGCAGAACAAGGAATATCGATTAGAAAATTAGGAAAAATTGGAAAACATGATGGCTGCCTTAGAGTTACAGTTGGAACTAAGGAAATGAACTCTAAATTTTTACTTGCAATTCGTGATTTGTTAGGATAATGTTAACAAAAAAACAATCCGGAATCTATATGGATGATTCTATTTCAAATGATTTGTTATCCATAGATGGAATAGTCTTTGATTGTGATGGTGTTTTAATCGATATTACAAAATCTTATGATCTTGCAATAGATAAAACTGTGAAATATGTTTTAGAAAATTTTTCTCAAATTACTGACTGTATTGAAATTGATTCAAAAATTATTGATGGATTCAAATCTAGTGGTGGATTTAATGATGAAGTTGATTTAACATATGTAGCAATTCTTTCTTTAATAGCTGCAAAAAAATTAAACAAAAATCAACATGAGTTTATTTTTGATGTAATATCTAATGCTGATTCTTCTGGAATTTCATCTGTAGAAAAATATCTTGAGAAACTTGTAGATATAAGTGATATTAAAAACAAACTATCATATCCTGGAACTCATAATGATAATTCATTATACAAAATATTTGATCAAATATTTTATGGACCAGAACTCTATAGTAAACTCTTCAAACAATCATCTCAATTTTCAGAATATGGTTTGATAGAAAATGATATTCTTATTGTGAATAAATCTCTAATTGAAAAACTAGAAAAAAGATTTACTTCAAAACTTTCAATTGTATCTGGACGAGGAAAAGAATCAATTCGATATTCTCTCAAACTATTATTGGATAAATTTGATCTGAAAAACTCTGCATTCTTAGAAGATGAACCAAGAGAACTTGCAAAACCCAATCCTGAATCTTTAGTTAGTTCAATTAATGGCATGAATTGTAGTCATTGTATTTACGTTGGAGACTCGATGGAGGATTTTATCATGGCTAAAAAGGCCACAGAGCAAGGCTGCAAAACCATCTTTTGTGGAATTATAGGAACCAGCAAAAACCCACAAGACAAACTGGAATTATTTCAGCGCAATGGGGCTTTGTTGGTATTGGAATCTATCAATTTACTTCCGAAGGTATTAAATTTAGAATAAGACAAAGCACAGCTCCTGTGAAAAATATGACGCCCAGAAAAAGCTCTGTAAACCGTAGTACAAAAGAAACCAGCGTATCTGTATCTGTTAATTTGGATGGAGCTGGAAAAACCACAATTCAAACTGGAATTAATTTTCTTGATCATCTAATCACATCCTTTGGAAAACACGGGATGATGGATCTTAAGGTTAGTGCAAAATCAAATGATAAAATCACACACCACTTGATTGAAGATACTGCAATTACTATAGGCTTGGCCATTGACAAAGCTCTGGGAACAAGACGCGGCATTACTAGATTTAGTTATGCATCTGTACCAATGGATGAATCTCTAGCTGAGGCTTCAATTGATCTAGTAAAAAGACCATTTTGGAAACTAGTCTTGTCAATTAAACGAAATACAATTGAAGACATCTCAAAAGAAGATTTGGAACATTTTTTCCAATCGCTTCTTCAAAACCTAAACAGCTGTATTCATCTTACTGTAAAGTATGGAGACAATGATCATCACAAAGTAGAAGCTGCCATAAAATCACTAGCTGTTGCATTTAGAGAAGCATCTTCATACGACAAAAAACAAAAAGGCATTCCTAGTACAAAAGGTTCAATGTAAATGGTACATCTTGCAATATTTGATTATGGTGCTGGAAATATTTTCAGCCTAAAAAACTCACTTGAAAAAACAGGAGCTACTGTAGATGTTATCACTAATTTTGACAAGCCAAATATTTATTCTGGGCTCTTACTTCCAGGAGTTGGGAATTTTGATCCTGCAATCAAAAGCATACGTAAATCATCAAAAACTAACTTTAATGATTATGTCAAAGATAGCACTCCTGTTTTAGGAATTTGTCTTGGTATGGAAATGTTTTTTGAGAAAAGTGAAGAAGGAAATGAAAAGGGATTGGGTGTAATTAATGGCGATGTAATTATTCTTCCATCATCAATGAAAGTTCCACATATGGGATGGAATAATTTAGAAATTAAAAAATCTGGTACAATACTTGAAGGAGTAAATGACAATGCTTGGGTTTATTTTGTACACTCGTACAGTGTAAAACCTACAAACAATGATATAATTACAGCAGAATCTGATTATGGAATTAAAGTACCTGCAGTTGTTGAGCAAGGTAACTTTTTTGGAACACAGTTTCATCCAGAAAAATCTGGCAAAGTAGGAAAAATCATGATTCAAAACTTTCTAGATGTGTGTAAAAAATGAAAGTTATTCCTGCAATTGATCTGATGAATGGTCAAGTAGTACGACTCTACAAAGGTGATCCTAACCAGAAAACTGTGTACAGTGATAATCCCATTGAAGTAGCAAAAAAATGGGAAGCAAATGGTGCTGATATGCTTCACTTGGTAGATCTAGATGCAACTTTGGGTAGGGGCTCAAATCTTTTGATAATTAAAAAAATTCTTGAACAGATCTCAATCCCAATTCAAGTCGCTGGTGGACTAAGAGATGAATCAATAATAACTGATGTTTCAAAAATTTCTAATAGGGTTGTTTTAGGTACATTTGCATTCAAAGACAAATCTACACTAAAAAAATTATTGTCTAATTTGGGACCTGAAAAAATTGTAATCTCTGTTGATCATATAGATGGTGAGATAGTGATACATGGATGGCAAAAACAAACTGGCATTAAATTAATTGACGCTATGCAAGAATTTCTTGCAATGGGGTTTTCTGAATTTTTATTAACAAATGTTAGTCGTGATGGAACGTTGCAAGGACCTGATTTGGAATTTTTAGAGCAAGCATGTCAATTAGATAAATCACATGTGATTGCAAGCGGAGGAATTTCAAATATAAAAGACATACAAGATGTAAAACAAAAAAATGCATTTGGAGTAATACTGGGTAAAGCACTTTATGAGAATAAAATTTCAATTGAGGAGGCAAAACAAATAGCATGACTCTTACAAAAAGAATAATTCCATGCCTTGATGTAAAAAATGGACGAGTAGTAAAGGGTCTACATTTTGAATCAATTAAAGATGCAGGAGACCCTGTAGAACTGGCTGAAAAATATAGTAATGAAGGTGCAGATGAACTTGTTTTTTTGGATATTACTGCATCTGATGAACAAAGAAAAACAATCAAGGATTTGGTTAGAAAAGTTGCAACAGTAATTGACATTCCATTTACAGTTGGTGGTGGTGTAAAATCATTGGAAGATGCAAGAAATATTTTACTTAATGGTGCTGACAAAGTAGGAATCAACACAGGTGCAATAAAAAATCCTCAAGTTATTACTGAACTAATGGAATTATTTGGAAGACAATGTATTGTAATTGCAATTGATGCGAAAAGGAATTTTGATATTCAAAAAGACAAAAACATTTTTTCTGAGAATGGAAAACAATTCTGGTTTGAAGTCTTCATTTATGGTGGAAAAGAAGCAACTGGCATTGATGTCATTGAATGGGCAAAAAAAGCTGAAAAACTGGGTGCAGGAGAAATACTTCTCACCAGCATTGATAAAGATGGTACAAAAGATGGATATGATATTTTATTAAATAAAGAAATTGCTAATTCTGTATCTATTCCAGTTATTGCATCTGGTGGATGTGGCAAACCCGATGATATGGTTGATGTCTTTAAGAAATCAAACGTTGATGCTGCTCTGGCAGCTTCTATATTTCACTATCAAACTCATGGTGTGAATGGAGTAAAGATGTATCTTAAAGACAAACAAATTCCTGTAAGATTATAAGCTATACTTTGTGATTTAAAATAATGAAAAAATCAATCGCTGATATTGATTTTGCAAAAAGTGACGGACTTGTTCCAGTAATTGTTCAAGACGCAAATACAAAAGATGTGTTAACCCTAGCTTACTCTAACAAAGAATCACTTGAATTAACTAAAAAAACTGGTAACTCTTGGTTTTGGAGTCGTTCTAGAAACAAACTTTGGATGAAAGGTGAAGAATCTGGTAACACACAAAAAGTAAAAGAAATTCTTGTTGATTGTGATTCTGATGCAATTATTTATCTTGTAGAACCATCAGGACCAGCTTGTCATACTGGCGAGAAAGTTTGCTTTCATAATAACTTGGACAAATAATCTAACAAACAGGTTCGATATCTGTTCCTGGAACAACATCTTTTGTTATCTCAAAATTTAGATTTGTATAATCTGTCCCTCTGAAAACCATTACCCACTTTCCTGTTATGTCATCAACTGAACATATTCCTCTAATTTTTGAAATTTGAGGATTTAGATAATAATTGAATACTGGTTTTGTAGCTCCATCAAATGGAATGGTCAAATATACTGAGTAATGTGTATCATTTAGTGGTCTCATAACTGCAATCTGACCTTTTTCGTTTGCATGCAATCCGTTCATTATTAGGAAAATCTTCTCACCTATGGCATATTGGCTTCGATCAATTTGAAACGGTCCTGAGCTAATCCACTCTCTTTCTTTTGGTGAATACTCATTTTCCAAATTAATTTTTTCAATTTCATTTAATTTTTCTTGAATCTTTGTATTCTCCGTTTCTGGTTTTACTTCCTTATCTAATGTATCTTCAACTTCTATCACATCTGATTTCGTACTAGATATCAAAACTACAGCTAAAATAATTACAAAAATACTGACTCCTACTGCAATACCTATGCCCAGTCCTTTTTTCA
The DNA here is from genome assembly GCA_021414105.1 of Nitrosarchaeum sp. Classification (GTDB taxonomy): domain Archaea; phylum Thermoproteota; class Nitrososphaeria; order Nitrososphaerales; family Nitrosopumilaceae; genus Nitrosarchaeum. The sequence continues at coordinate 71,381 of JAIOPB010000059.1, forward strand.
TGTATTTTATTTTCTAAAAATATCTAAAAACCTTACTCATAATTGGAAAATCTATAAAACATAGATTTTTTCTAAATTTTTCTTCAAACTATGCCTCTACAATTTTTTTATAAATATTAGATAATTTTCATTATATTTTTTAGTCAGTAAAGTTAAGTAATAGTTAACTTGATATTAGGATTTTTTATGTACAGTCTGAAAGGAGAAACTAATCTTGGCTAGAACATCACTACAATGCAGAGAATGTAAAAAAGAATATGACACTGCTTTCAAGTATATCTGCGATGACTGTTTTGGACCTCTTGATGTAAAATATGACTTTCCCACAATTGCCAAGAATACATTTACAAACCGTGAACACACCTATTGGAGATATTTTGAATTATTGCCAATAGAAAACAAATCCAATATTGTCAGTATTGGTGCAGGAATGACACCTCTTATCAAAGCTGATAATCTTGGAAAAAAATTAGGATTAAACAATCTTTACATCAAAAATGATTCTGTAAACCCGACATTTTCATTTAAAGACAGACCAGCAGGTGTTGCAATATCAAAGGCAAAGGAATTTGGATTATCTGCAGTAGGTTGTGCATCTACTGGCAATTTAGCATCTGCAACTGCAGCACATGCAGCTAAAGCTGGATTGCCATGTCATGTATTTGCACCAAGTAACATTGAGATGGCAAAAATCGCACAGGCATTATCATACGGCGCAAATTACATTGCAGTAGATGGAACATATGATGATGCAAATAGAATAGCTGCACAGATTGGTGATAGTAAAGGAATTGGAATTGTAAATATTAACATGCGTTCTCATTATGTAGAAGGCTCCAAAACACTTGCATACGAAGTTGCAGAACAACTTGACTGGCAAGTTCCTGATCAACTTATAGTTCCTGTAGGAAGTGGCGCAATGCTAAATGCAATTTGCAAAGGATTTGAAGAATTACAAACAGTTTCATTATTAAATAATGTTTCAAATATGCACATGATAGCAGCACAACCACATGGATGCGCACCTATAGTTGATGCATTTAAGAAAAACAGCAAAGAAGTGATTCCAGTGGAGCATCCTGATACCATTGCAAAGAGTTTGGCAATAGGTGATCCCGGAGATGGTAGATATGTACTAAAAAGATTAGCACAATACAATGGATTTGCAGAAGAATGCAACAATAAAGAAATTTTAGATGCAATATTGCTTTTGGCAAAAACTGAAGGAATATTCACAGAGCCTGCAGGCGGTGTCTCTGTTGCTGTACTTCAAAAGATGGTAGAGCAGGGAAAAATTGACAAAAATGACTCTGTAGTGTGCTATGTTACTGGAAATGGATTAAAAGCAACTGAGGCAATAATGGAAATTTTGCCAAAACCAAAAGTAATGAAGGCAAATATCAAAGAAATATCGGCGGTAGTAAACTAGAATGGCAAACATCACATTTACAATTCCATCAGTACTAAATCAAGGAGGTGGAGAGAAAAAAACAGAGATCTCAGCTGATTCTCTAACTAGTGCGTTTACAAAAATATCTGAAATTATGGGTGATGACTTTAAGAGACGAGTCTTAGAAGGCAATGGAACCCCACGCTCTTTGATTAATATTTACATTAATGGAAAAAATGCAAAATTCTCTGATGGAATGAACACTACTCTAAATGATGGAGATGAGGTGTATATTCTACCTGCAGTAGCTGGAGGCTCTGAACTGTCTGCAAAAGAACTAGATAGATTTTCAAGACAAGTAATGCTAGAAGAAATTGGCTATACTGGGCAACTAAAACTAAAAAATTCTAAAGTGTGTGTTGTTGGCACTGGTGGTCTGGGAAATCCGATTATATCCAGATTAGCTGCAATGGGTGTTGGTACTTTACGAATTGTTGATAGAGATGTAATAGAATTATCCAATTTACATCGTCAAACAATGTTTGATGAATCAGATGTTGGCCAAGTAAAAGTAGAAGTTGCTGCAAAAAAATTAAAAAAATTAAATTCTGATTGTAAAATAGAAGCCTTGGCTATTTCAGTAAATGATTACACTGCACTTGAAGTGATTGAAGGATGTGATGTTGTAATTGATGCACTTGATAGTGTTAATGCAAGATATGCACTAAACAAAGCATGTGTTAAATTTGGAATTCCATTTGTTACCGGTGCTGCAGTTGGAGTATCAGGACAAGCATTTACAGTTCTGCCAAAAGAATCTGCATGCTATTATTGCATGTTTCCTGAACTAAACGAAGATACAATGCCGACTTGCAGCATTGAAGGAGTGCATCCATCAATACTTTCTATTGTTGGAGGAATTGAAGTATCAGAAGCTGTTAAAATTATCACTGGAAAAAAACCTAGTCTATCCCAAAGAATTCTTCACATTGATCTAGAAAATCTAGACTTTACCAGCACTAGAACATTTAGAGCTGAAGAATGTCCAATTTGTGGAACAGGAAAAATCACAGTTGTACCAAAACAAGAACTAATCTTAGAAGAACTATGTGGAAGAAATCGTGGAAAGAGAACATATTCCATTACTCCTACTGACACATTTGATCTTGATACAAACAATGTTACTATCATTGCAAAAAAACAAGGATTCCTAGTGGAAAATCTTGGTGACTTGGGATTGTCGATGAGGACAAATGATCTTTCTGTCAGCTTTATGAAAAAAGGTTCTGCAGTAATAGTGGGACCAAAAGATGAAAGTGATGCAATATCATTATACAAAAGTCTACTTGGTAGAGAAATCAACACAAAAACTAGTCTATAAAAATTTCATAAATTATAACAAAAAGATACAAAATATCTCGATCATATCATAGAACAAAGGCAAAAGTATAATTTTTATGTCACCATTATCTAAGAATTTTATAAAATTTAATATTATGATGAAAAAATCTCAAAAATTTGCCAAATTGTGGACAATTCGTCCATTAGCCTTATATACAAATTTTAAAGAGAAAAGTCAATAACATGAATAACGAAATAAAACGTAAAATAACTAGTCTTACATTAATGACAATAATGTTAGCTGGCGGTATGATTGCCGCTGCACCTTCAATGGTACCAGCAGCACATGCAGCTAACGCTAACTTATTTGTCTCCGCAGAAAACTCGCAGTTTAATAACTATATGTCAGGACCTCAAGTAATTGAAGTCGTCATCATTGATAGTGATATCAATGATACTGATGAGGCAAAAGGTGAACCAGACGTTACAGTAAACGGCAAGATCCTGAGAATGGTTCAAGCAGTTGATGGTAACTGGTATGGTTACTTTGCAGATAGAGAAATGGCATCCAAGGCAGATTCTACCGCTGTAATCAATTCAGGATTCGCTGACCAAGGCTTAGACTTTGGTACGTTTTGTGCAACTGGTGCAGCCACTAATACGGCAGTTGGAGTTAATGTCGACGATACAGTCGGTATTGCAATTCCAAGTACCCCTATAGGTGGTGCAAACGGTACTTCCGCAGGATCCGCATTTACAGTAACATGCTCCACTCCATCAACTGGTGACACAAACGCCACCACAAATGTTGTGAGAGAATCCAAAACTCCAAACACCACCTTAACTGGTGATCAAATTGGACAAATTGGACTTGCTAGTGTAGATGTATGGCCATTTGTTCAACTGTACTCTCTAAACCCAACTGGTAATGTTGTCATTCAGTATAACAAAGGTGGTGGTGCTCAAACAACAACACTCACTTTTGATACTGTTGAAGGCTTTGCCAATTCAAGTTTGGATAGAACTATCTACCCACAATCTGCACAAGTTCATCTAACAGTTACTGATTTATGGCTAAACATTGACCCAACAGATGAAGATTCTTGGACCTTTGGTTCACAAAGTTCTAACAGCACTTCATTTGGTGCCTACTACCAAGTCTTCAATGAGAATGGTGGTAGCGCTGGTGATACAGTCGCAGATGGTGCAATACAGCTTACACAAGCTACATTGCAAACTATGATGATTGAAACCAACGGTTTGCTACGTGTCAATGCAAATACACAAAGTGCCACAAATCCAGTACTTACCTTACAGGATAACAGCGATTCAATACTAACATGTGATACAGCTAATACAGCTACAACTTGTTTAACAACAGGTGCTGAAACAACTGTTGGCAACGAGTTAGATAGAGGATCAGTACCAATTACAATCACTGAGCAGGGACCAAACAGCGGCATATTTGGAAGTTATGATGAGTCAGATACATCTGCTCTCAAGATTACAACCAATGCAGCTAGAGGAACATCTGCTACTGTTGATTATAATGAAACACCTGTTACTATCCTAGTCGGAAACAGCTTTGCAACTATTGACATTGCACCAACTGATGATGAATGGAACTCTGGTGAAGAGATTCCACTTACTCTAGTTGATGGTGATGCCAATAAAAACAGCAGAGCAGATGAAGACTTGGATCTAATTAATCCTGATGTTGCTTTGATCCCATCCTTAAAAACTGGTGATCCATTCACATTAGGTGACGGTGGTACAGATACCAATGCAATGTTTGCAAACACAACCGCTTTCGTAGAAAACGGTGTAGGTACTGCTCCTGCAGTATTTACAATGTCCGCTAACAGAACAGCTACAGATTGGTCTGTTCAGTCATTTAGTCAAAGAGCAATCTTTACTAATGAAACTTCAGCAGGTTCAGCTTACAGCAATGCATTATTGATCCAAAACGTAACTACCATTGATGAGTTGAGAGAATCTATTGGAAATACCAACAGTAATGCTGAAACACGTCTATTAGGATTTAACTTCCTTAACTTAGATGTTAGCAACTTTGGTAATAGTACAGTAGATGTCTACTTGTTAAACGGTACAGCTACTAGATTGTCAACACAAACAGTCACTGCATCAACCGTACTTCAGTTAGCTCAAGATGTTAATGCAAGATCATTAACAAGCCTCAATAATACCGCCTTGAACAATAACTTGTTCCAAGGACAAACAACTGGTACATTGATAAGCTTCTTGATTGTGACAAACAGTACATTTACTGATGATACAGCCAATGACCCAATTGTATTAGACTTCTTCTCATTTGGATTTTATGATGATGGTTTACAAGCATCCGAAAGGGTCGCTAACCAAATCGTTAGATTAGAATTAGAGGAAACTGGTGATAATACCAGTACATTTGCAGGTTCATTGGAATACACTATGATTAACCAGCTCAACATCTTGAACGCAGATACTTACAGTGGTCTTTCACCAATTGACGATGAAGCAACCTTTATCGTAATTGAAGATTTGACCGATGAGGATGCACCAAGAGTCAATTATCTTGACTTAGGTTCAGACGGTGTAAGTACACAAATTGCTGATCAAGAAGAAGCTCCAAGTCATTCGGGTGTTGTTTCATTTAATAGCGCCGCATACAAGACAGCTGACACAGTTATAATAACTCTAGAAGACTTAGATCTAAACGTTGATTCTGATCTTATTGAAATCTATACAACCGTTACAGGTACCAGCGATCCTGCCTATGATTCCATAGGTAGAGCATTGCTACCAACTCTCAGTTGGGGTAACCTTGGACAGTTGTTAGATGTCACATTTGACGATCAAAGATGGATGACACCAGCTTCTGGTGCCGAATGTCTAACCGACTTGGGCACTGCAGGTGTTGCTGATACTGGTTTGGGTGATACTGGATTTACTCTGGTTGAAACCGGATCTGAAACAGGAATATTTGTTGGTGACTTCCAAATTCCAGCTCAATGGTGTAGAACGACCAGTGGTACATTAGCTACTGATCCTGAAACTACAACAGGCCTCGATATTGAAGTCAACTATGAAGACTTCAGAGATGCATCTGGTGAAATCGTTGAAGTAGGTGATGGTGCAGGCGTTCGCGCAAACACTGGATCCGTCAGTCTCGACAGAACTGTCTACCCCGTACCATTTGGTGTCGAGGGTGACTTTGCTGATCAAGCAACAAAAACAACACCTACTGGAAGAGCCTTATTCCCAATCCATCAAACTGGAATGGATACAGCCAGCACATCACGTTCTGGTGGAGGCCTCCAAGCAGGTGAGTTCCTTGCAAACGGCGATCTAACTATTCACGTAAGAGTTAATGACCCAGACTTCAACATATCCGCAGCCGGTGAAGATAGCATTAATGCCAACAGCACAGCAGGAGTAGGACCTGTCAAGATCTCTGTAATCAGAGGTTCTTCAGAAGTAATACTCGGTTATGCTGGTGGTCCAGCAGCATTAGCTGGTATCATTGATACCAATAATTCTGTTCTTACTGCTGTCAGACAATTTGGACCAATGGTCGAAATTGCAGGTGATGCAGGAATATTTGAATCTGATATAGTTGTTAGATATACCGATGGTCCAGCAAGCACAGATTGTTCATCTGTCACTGACACTTGGACAAACCTTGATGGTGCTGGTACTGCAGAAACAGACAGATTTGATACCGCCGCAACTACTGGTGATTACTGTATCTTACAAGGAGATATTATCCAAGTAGAATACACTGATCCAGCTGATGCATCAGGCGATGTCAACACTGTCACTGATTCTGCTACATTTGACCTAAGAAACGGTGTATTGCAATCCGACAAATCTGTTTACATTATTGGATCCGATATGATCTTGACTCTCATTGAACCAGACTTCGATTTGGACAATGATCAGGCTGAGACATATGACTTGGACTTGATTGAATGGGATTCTGATGCCGCAACCGTCACTATGGGTGACGCAGATGGCGCAGCAGCTGCATTCGATCCAGAACCAACTACCTTTAGAGAAACAGGTGACAGCACTGGTATCTTCCAGATTGTCATCGAAATTCCTGAAGTAATAGAAGGCACAGAAAGGTTAGAAAGAGGAGAAGAAATTGTCCTCGAGTATACTGACTGGGGTCCATCCGGATCTGACTTTGTAGGTGATGAAGATGAAGATGTCAATTTGACAATCTTTACTTCAAACTTCGGAGCAACTGTAGAGCTTGACCAAAAAGTTTACACATGGACTGATAAAGTTTACATTACTATCGTAGCCCCAGATCACAACTTTGACAGTAACTTAGTTGACGAAATTGGTGACACTGACTTGGACCCAATAAAGGTCTCAACCAGAAGTTCTAGTCTCGATAACTATAAACTCGTTGAAACTGGTACTGACACAGGCATCTTTACTGGTGAGGTAATTCTCATCGGATTCACACATGATGCTGATGGCGATACCACAACTGGTAATAGCGACGGTAATGATGTAGTCTCCGCTTCCGCTTCTGGTAGTGGTCCAACAAGTGGATTATTACCAGCTGATGATGATGACGGACTTACTGTCTCCTTTGAATTCTCAGAGGATGAAACAATTGTAGGTTCAGCATTAATCAGATGGAATATCGGTGAAGTCCAGTGGCTTGAAGCAAGCTATCCAGCAAGCGGTACAGGTGTTGTAAGAGTAATTGATCCAGACATGAACTTAAACCCAGAAGCAGTTGATAATTTCAACGCTGATGTGTGGTCTGACTCAGATGCCGGAGGTATTGACCTAACTGTAACTGAGACTAATGAGGCAACCGGAATATTCGAAGGTACTGTGTTCTTCACAACTACCGATGAATCATCTGGTCACAGACTCAGAGTCGCAGAAGGTGACACTGTCACTGCAGAATATGAGGACAATACACTACCTAATCCATACACAACAGCAGATGAACTTGATATCTCTGCCACTTCACTAATCGGTACTGTTGTACCACCTCTCGAGAGAGCACCAGCTGCTAACTTGAGAACAGTTGACGCATTCGGTAACAGCTTAAGCACTGTTAGCGTTGATCAACAGGTGCAAATAACTGCCGACTTAGCAAATGGTCAGGATAGAGAGCAAGCATTTGCCTACTTGGTACAGATTCAGGATGGTAACGGTGTTACAGTCTCACTAGCATGGATTACAGGTTCACTATCTGCTGGTCAATCATTCAGCCCTGCTTTATCATGGATCCCAACTGATGCTGGCGAATATACTGCCACTGCATTTGTCTGGGAATCTGTTGATAATCCAACGGCATTATCACCACCAGTAAGTACAACTATAACCGTACAGTAAGAAACTAGTTCACATTTTCCTTTTTTTCTTTTTTTTGAATCAACACTTAACGGTAGTTATAGACAATTTTTCCAGAAGTAATATCTAGGAGATAATATCCAACTATTCTAAATTGAAATTAAAAATTTTATTCTTGTTTTTTATTTTACTCTTAATCATTCCAGTAAATGATGCCTTTTCAGAATTGGAGTTGCTTACCAACAATCAAGTCTACTCTGAAGGACAACCACTTTTTGTATATGGAAAAGGACAACCCGATGAAACTTTGATTCTCAGATTATTTGCTCCAGATGAAACAATTGCAAACTTTGATCAAATTATTACCACTAGTGATGGCTCCTTTAATCATGTTTTGTTGACATGGCCTCCACCCTCTCCTAGTTTTCCATTTGGCACATATACTATAGAAGTGATCAGTACTGAGCAAAACGGCATCTCTCAAAAAATAGATGTAAAATTTACATCTACAACAGATCTGATTACTGTACCTGTTGAGAGACATATCACTACATCTGTTTTTGCTCCGGAAACTGCAGCGATAAACACTCCATTTAGAGTATTTGTGCAGACTACTAGCGATGGTCTCTTAATTGGGGATGATCCAAAAGATTTACTTCAAACAACCCATGTCCATTTGCCTTCTGGAAAAGTAGAAACACTATCAAATGCCTTTTCAACACTTCATCAGGGATTATACTATTTAGATTACACTCCAAAAGAGGAAGGAACTTATGTTTTTCATGTAGTATCTTTTAGTCAAGGAACAATATCTCATGGTTCGGTTGCAACTAATGTTCTAAGTCAAGATTTGGCAGGAATCTCAAATCAAATAATAAAACTAAATTCAGTTTTAGAAGAAACATCAAATGAATTAGACACATTAAAGTTAGAAATTGAAGGATTTGGCTCTTCTTTGGAGAGTGCTAGCAGTAATATCGACACAAGTGTCACTACAATATCAAAATCTGTAGTAAACATTGAAGAAGCATCATCGCAGCTAAACTCGTTATTCTTTCCAATTGTAGCATCAATTGGAATAATTGTGGCACTACAAATCGCAATACTTGCTAGAAGAAGATAGTTATAATAATACACGAATAGCAAAATTAATCGTAATGCCCAAAGCGGCTATCTTTTTTAGTGTTCTTCTTGTTTCAGGAATGTTTGTAAATTCTTATGCAGTTGTAGACGGAGATTTATATCTTGAAAATAATTCCTTTAACAATGATTCTGACAATTTATTTGATTCAGATATTTTAAAAATTGATTCAGATTTTTTTAAATCAAATAATTTTAAAAGATATATGATTTTTGGAACAGGCTCTGATGATTCATATTTAAAAAAAAATTCAATATATGAAATTCAATCTAACGGGGGATTTTTTTATGTTGCAGTACTTCCAGAAAGCTCAATTTCAAATCTAATTTCCCAAGGATACTATATTATAGAAGATTCCAAGTTGGATTTTCATTCTGATATTTCTAATGTAACTGATGCATCTAGAATTGGTGAAATCACAGGCTCTGCATTGGCACAAGCAAAATACAATGTTACTGGAAATGGTATTAAAATAGCAGTTGTTGATACAGGTGTAGATTTTTCAAATCTAGACATTCAGCATTCTCTGGCTAGAGACAAAAACAATCATCCTATAATGCTTGACTCTGATGGACAGGGAATCATACTGACAAATTCTACTTTTTTTGCATTCATTGACGAGGATAACATCATACGAAATCACACAAGGCCGATTCCAGAAGGGATGACCTCATCAGTATACAAAACAAAAGATGGTATTTTTCTAGATATATCTCAAGATGGGAAAGGAACACAAATTTCAATTTACAATTCATTTTTTCCACAATTTGGAAACTCTCCGATATTTAATGGAACACTAGATACTGATATTAAAATCGGCCAAGATGACAGAAATTATATCAAATCAAAAAGTGGAATTTATCATCTTGGTGTAATGTATCAAGGAGGCCTGGAAGGACCATTAGCTAGAATTCAAGTTGTACCTGTGCTTGTAGTGGATTCTTATGTTGCAGGAACATATGATACTATAATTCCTGATCTGAGTACTTCTTGGGAAGACTATACTAGATTTGATTTAAAATCAGGCGAGAAACCAAAATATGATTTTGATTTTACAGACGAAAAACCAATTGTCTTGGGAAGTGGAAAAGAATTCCTAGTTTATGATTCCAATAATGATGGTAAAGCAGATTACAGTGCAGGAACAATAGGGGCTCAAGTACTAGATGTTTATGGTGTGATTCAAAACAAAACTGCAGATATAGATAAAACACTAAAGGCAATTAATGGAACTTTATTGCCTGCATTTGATTCTAAAGGAGAATTTTTTGGAGTGATGACTGATTTTCTGGGACATGGAACATCTAGTGCTTCTTCTATTGCATCAAAAGGTGAGCAGACATATGACATTTACAATAACACTGAGAAATTTACAATCACGGGAGTTGCACCAGGTGCAAAAATTGTTCCAGTAAAATCATTATGGGTAGGTGATACTGTTTATGCTTGGTTATGGTTATCTGGATTTGACAATCAAGAACATAGTTGGAATTTTACCGGAAAACCAAGAGTGGATATCATTTCAAATAGTTGGGGAGTTTCAAATTTTCCATCATTTAACGCTGTACCTGGAATGGATGTTTTATCTGTAATACTTGGCGTACTTGCTACTCCTCATTCACTTGATGATAATTATCCTGGTGTAACAATTGTTTCCAGTGCAGGTAATTCAGGACATGGTTATGGAACAATTGGTATGCCTAATGCATCTCCGTTTGGAATTGCAGTTGGAGCTACTACAAACAATGTCTTTGTCGGTTATGGTCCATTTAAAGATCAACCAAGATTTGGCAATACAACTACACACTTTAATGATGTAGTAGATTTTTCAAGCAGAGGTCCTGGAATTATTGGAGATCCAAAACCTGACTTGATGAGTATTGGTGCACACGGTTTTACACCATCTAATGTTCTTAAAACTACAAAGAACTCCAAAGAGGAATCTTTTTCCTTATTTGGAGGAACTAGTATGGCAGCACCACTAGTTTCTGGAAGTGCTGCAGTACTGATGGAAGGACTAAACAAACAATCAAAAGAGTATGATCCATTTACAATCAAAAATATTTTGATGTCTACTGCAAAAGATCTCCAAAATGATCCATTTACTCAAGGATCTGGATTAGTAGATGTAAATGCGGCATTAAGTTTTGTAAATGCTGAAGAAGGAACATTTTTAGTTCATAATAATGCTTCATACAATAATATTAAAAAAATTTTAAAACCTGCACTTGAATCCATAAATTCCACATCTATAGGGTTTGAGAAATTTGAGTTTCCAACAAAAATCATGCCAATGACAAGTTGGTTTGCAGGTCATTTGCTTCCAGGAGAACACAGTAAAGCAACTTTTACAATTGAAAATCCAACTGATAAACCAATTCAAATATCTATCAAACCTACAACAATATCTCTAATCAAAAATACTCAGTTTAATGGAACTACAAAAGTACGTCAACAAGATTCAATGCTTAACAAATCAGATGCATTCATTCCAAATTATATCAAATTATCTGATATCAAAGAACACAAAGAATTAGGCGAATTTTTTGATGAAAATTTAATCCCTACTGAATCTTCTTTGTTGATATTGAATCTGAATTTCCCATTTGATAATTTTATGAATAAAACAGATCTTCTTTATGCAAACGATATGAAAATTTCTTCACTATATCTTTATGATTGGATTGATAAAAACAACGATACCAATATAGCTAGTAATGAATTATCCATGATTAGCAGAGCTGGATCATGGGGAACTGTTCAAGAACTTAGAATTACTGAACCAAATGAACAATTCAAAGGAACTCCACTAGTTGGTGTATATCCCACTCCGACTAGATACTCTTACTATTTAGGTGATACAAAACAAAATTCAACTTCCATGGAGTATACATTATCTGCAAGTTATTATCAAAAAGATAAATGGTCTATTATCTGGCCCGAGTCTGAAACAATCACTGTGCCGGCTAATGATACTGCCAAAATGGATATTTCTTTAGTTGTACCAAATGACTTGCAAACTGGTAATTACCAAGGTTTCATAACATTTGAAGGCAAAACACATACTGTAAATGCACCAGTATCTTTTGTTGTAAAAAAAGAAATTGATCAAAAAGACTCACTTGTTTTAATCCAAGGAAAACAAAGTGATGATATTCTTTTTGGTAATGGTTATGTCAAAGGCGCATTTGATATGGCAAATAGATACATGGCAGGTGATTGGCGACAGTATTATTTTGATATTCAAGACGATTCGATAAATTCTGCAGCAATAGAATTATCTTGGAAAACCGATGACACAAACTTGTCCGTATTTGTTATGGATCCTAAAGGAAGAATAGTTCAAACCAATATGCCATCAGGAGTATTTGGTCATTTTCTCGGTTGGCCTTCACTTGATTGGCTAGGCAATTCTGTTTTTAGTCAAGGCGGTGGATTTTTCCCTGTCAAAAACAAAGATAACACTTCTACTATACTTTATGTTCCAATTAATCAAACAGGAACCTATACTCTTTTAGCTCATTCCACATTGTTTGGTGGAAATTCAACTACTGAATCAATTGTACTTGCAGCTAAATTTTCTAACATTTCTTCAGAGATTCAATCAATGCAAGATCAATCAAATAAAACAGAAATCATATCCAATCCCATAGAAAATGTAACTACTGAATTTTCTGATGAATTAATCCACAATGATTCTCAAATTACAATTCAAGATGATACAAATGATTCATCTTTTAACATTGGATTAACTGTTGGTATTGGAGTTGGAATTGCGATCGGAGTTGTTCTATTTTTAATTCTTAGACAAAAACCCAAGTAGTTGAATAAGGTTTATAAGCAATTTGGCGAGTACGACAGCTTGAATGTCTGATCAGAGGACAAAAAAGTCTGGCACGTTATCTAGAAGAGATTTTCTAAAATTAATGGGAGCTGCAGGCACTGGTCTAGCATTTGCTCCTTTTGTTCCATTTGGAAATTTTATGCCAAACCCTTCACAGGCAAATCTCGAAAGAGTTCAAGTCATTTTACCTGATGGTACTCAAGCTAATGTCAAAACATTTCCTGTTAATCATTCTGAAGTAATCACATATCCTAGTACTGGAGATCCTGCACTTGATGCAGAAGCATTTCGAAAGTGGCAATTCATTAGATTACCACAAGAACTTGGCGGAGATAAACAAGATGTTTCATCTTTTAGAGCATACAGCATGGTGTGTCTTCATCTTTGGTGTTTATGGAAATATTGGCCTGAAGAAGGACGAAAGAGAGGAGAATGTCCATGCCATGGAAGTATGTATGATCCTACAACTGGGACTGCATTTGCTGGACCTGCATCATTACAAGCTGCACCGTCTAACACACTAGCACAACTCAATTTTGACGTTGATGCAGATGGCTTTTTATGGGTTTTACCGCCAACTTGGGGCGTGAACGATAATGGAGTAATAGGATATGGCCGTTTCACTTCATAGACGTACTGGCGCAGTTGCCTTTTTCTACTGGCTCTGGGATGGACTAGACAGAACAATCTTTACTGGAATTAAATTTTCATTTCCTGCAAGATTTGTAAGTCCATTTGGATTTTTGGGGATGCTTACATTTGTTGTATTTGTAATACTTGGCATTTCTGGAGCTTTGCTAATGTTTTACTATCAACCAATGTTGGATAGAGCATGGGACAGTGTTCATTTCATAAATAATGATGTTCCATTTGGCTTTCACATCAGAAATATTCATTATCATGGTTCCAATGCAATGGTGCTTTTAGCAATTTTACACATGTATTATCAATACTTTAGTGGAAGATACAAAATTAGAAATGAAATTTTATGGGCTACTGGAGTTATACTTGGAACAGTTACAATTCTAGAAGCATTTACTGGTTATGATGTTATCTTTAGTGAAAGGGCAGAACTTGCAATCAGTATTGCCGCATCTCTTACCACCTCAATTCCTGTAGCTGGACCAACTATCCGTGATGCAATGTTTGGTAGTGGGTTTTCAGACTTTGTATTAAGATTCTATGCACAGCATGTCTTTGTCTTACCACTGGTAATGCTTGGATTAATGGCAGTTCACTTTCCACGATTCTTAGTATTTGATGTACCTATGGTGATGGCAATTGGAGGAGCTATTCTGCTCACAGGTGGAGTATTCCCAATTGACATGGGATTCAAGTTTGAACCTACAGTACCGCCTGGTGTTACTGTCCCTGAATGGTATCTCACAGGACTATACGCGTTTTTGAGGACACAATATGACAAGTTTGTTACAGGTGTACTTTGGCCTGGAATATTCATAGCGTCATTTTTGCTTATTCCATTTATTGACAGATACAAGAAATTCTCATGGAAAGATCGTCCAATAATTACTGCATTTGGTATTACCGGAATTGCTCAAATTATGGTTACAACATACTGGGGATTCTACATTCCATCAGATAGTAAGATTCCACTGGTACAGCGTTTGGTAATTGATCCAGTGTTTCTCTATACTGTGATGATATTGCTAGTTCCACTAGGATTTGGATTCTCATATATGATGATCAAACTTGCAAAAGAATCTGAAAGAAAGGCTAAACTTGCCAAAGAAAAGGGTCCAAAGAAAGTGGCAACAATTAATCTCTCACAAAAATGGATTAATTGGCTAATTGTTGCACTCTTAGCATTTCAGGTATTTCTAAACATTGCAGCTTATAATGCCGCCTTGACTGGAATGAAAAATATTTCATTATTCTTTATTGGTATTATTTTGATAGTGTTTGCTGGCTTCTTCCATGTTTACAGATATGGATTGAATCAAGCAAAGAATGCACCTCCACCACCACCTATACCAATACCAGAAGAGAAACCAAAGGAATTGGCAGAACCACAATTATCTTCAAACACTAGTAAACTTTCAGAAGGACAATCATCTGGTACTGTCACCAAAGAACCAAAAGAAATTGCACAACAAATTCCAGCTTCAAAAGTTCAAGCAGATTTAGGAGTTGGTGCTACCAACATTTCAGATTTTGGCTCTTCAGATCTAAAAAAACCATAGTCTTTTAAAATTCTAAAAAAGCTTTATAAGAACTCTTGAGACCTAAAAAAATCGTTGAGTGCAACATCAAGTCATGCATATGGTATAGGCGTACTAGCAATTATTATTGGTTCATCCGTAGGAGTTGTTTATTACACATCATTTTATCTTCCTGAATCTTTGGCAAAACCGCAGGTCTCTGAAGAAATACTGGAGCCAATTAAATCTACAATAATAGAGATGATACCAAACTCTTCAAGTCCGGAACAACAAGATAACTTTATGCCGAAATTGGTTAACATACAATTGGGAATTGATAATCATGTTGTATGGAATAACAAAGATACTACTCCACACACTGTAACACCAGACGACGAATCACTTGAAGATTCATACAGTGGACCATTTGGTTCTCCTGGAGTTATAAAACCTGGAGAATCATATGAATTTACATTTACCGAACCAATTACATTTTCATATCATTGTGCACCACATCCATGGATGACTGGAACTCTGGAAATTACAGAATCTAGATTCTAGATCGAATATTTTGCAAAAATTATTTTACTTTCAATTTCTTTATGCTGCTCAATAATTGATGCCCGAAATTTTATCTCATGAACTTGTTTTGGTTCAAATCCTATTAATGCGGTAAACTCTGCTTTGTTTTCAGGCATAGTCTCTTTGTTAATGAATAATCTTGAAACATTTTGGGATATTTTCTTTCCATTATATGATTTGTAGATGATATGTTCATTGGAATCTAAAATCTGTGTATTAATTACAACTCCATCGTATCGTCCTGGATATGATACAACAATTATTCCTCTAATCTCGGAATTTGGGTGAATCTCTTTTGGCTCCAAGTTAAATTCAATATCTTTCACGTAAACAACGTCTCTGAGTCAGAATAAATAATTTTGTTAAAACGGGCCGGGAGGGCTTCGATCCCTCGACCACTGGATTAGAAGTCCAGCACTCTATCCAAGCTGAGCTACCAGCCCAAGAATCTGAAAATTAATTGTCATTTTAAGGGTTTACAACCATTTTTTCTGGTAATTTTCTCTTTCCATTTTAAACAAAAATTGCTGTGCATACCCAGCATAAGGTCCAAAATGCTTTATAATTTTTTCATGCAATATGTTGTATTGTTTTTCTGTAATTGATTTTGTTGCAAGTTCAAATTTTTCTAAATAATATTTCTTTAAAATTCTAATCATCCATCTATCTAATGGAAATGCTTCTAGTTTATCAAGTGAAAACAACAAAATACAATCTGCAACTTTATTTCCTATTCCTGGAACAGTTAGAATTATTTCTTTTGCATTTTGATAATTAGATTTTTTTAACTGATCAAAATCTATCTGTCTTGACTCAACCATTTTTGCTGCATCTATTATGAATTTTGCTCTATATCCAACACCACAATTTTGAATTTCTTGTATGGTTGCATTTGCAATTTTTTTTGGTTCTGGAAACATGTAAAATTCTTTATTGTCAAATTGAATCTTTTTTCCAAATTTTATTGAAATTTTTTCTAAACTTGACTTAATTTTTTGAATATTGGAATTTGACGAAACAATAAATGATATGAAACATTGAAACGGATCTTGTCTTATTAATCTCAATCCAAGATATTTTTTTACAGCAATTTTAGTTGTTTTATCTTTTGAAATTGATTTGATTACCTCTTTCATATCATCGATATTTCTAAAAAAATCATATTTTTTGTTAGAATATGATGTGATTTTTCCTAAATTGCTTATCTTTAAAATGTCTTGACCATTAATACCATACCAAAACTCTTTTTGTTTTGTCCAAAGAAAGACTTGTCCGCTATTGATCGTATTTTCTAAGTTAATTATACTATAATCTATCATTTCAGATAGATATTACTTCATTTACATCTGGAGCGTGAGCCTCTAAACCAAACTTTTCGTGAATTTCTTGGGCAAATTTCTTGCATGATTCTGTATCCCCATGAACTGTTAGAACTTTGGGATTACCTTTAATTTTTTTAACCACTTCAAAAAGTTCATTTCTATCTGCATGTCCTGAAAATTCAAATTGTTTTACTTCTGCAGCAACTCTCAGATCTTTTCCTCTAGTGGCTACTTTTCCCGTATCTAGTAATTTTTTTCCTGGAGTACCCTCTCCTTGATATGACACAAGTGCTATTCCATTTTTACTGTCAAATGAAAGCTCTTGCAAATAATATGTTGCATTTCCTCCTACTAGCATTCCAGCTGGAGAGATAACCACGCAAGGTTCCTCTATTGCATGTTTTCTTTTTTCATGATCTTTGATAGCAACTGCCTCATTAATGGCATCTGCAAACACTTTTGGATCTCTTAGATAATCTGGATGATTAAACATTATTTCATTTACTTTTAGTGCCATGCCATCCATTATGATTTTATGTTTAAAGTTTGAACTTCTTAAAATACATGCTATTTCTTGAGAGCGTTCAACTGAAAATGATGGAATGAATAATACTCCTTTTCTGTCCATGACTTCATTTGCAAATTCAATTAATTCTCTTTCAGATTCTTTTCTTGGTTTTTGTTCTGTCTGTGAGTATGTACTCTCAATAATTAAAAGATCAATGTCTCCTACATCCAAGTCTGCTTCACGAAGCATTCTCGAGCCATGTGTTTTGATATCACCAGTATAGAAAAGACGTTTTTTCTGAGACTCTACTAATACAGAACCACCTCCAACTACATGTCCTGTTTCTCTTAATTCAAAAGTTGCATTACCTTTGGTAACTTTTTCTCTGAATCCTATCTCTTTTGCATTTCGCATCATGTTGTTTAATTCAGGTAATCCAAATGGCTGAGCGTCTTTTGTAATTTTTAACATATCTTCTATGAGTAATCTTGTTAAATCAAAAGTTGGTGGAGTTGCGTAAACATCAGTATTTCCACTCACAAACAGAGATGGTACATTTCCTGAATGATCAAGATGTGCATGAGTGATAATAATTGCATCCAAGTCTTTTGGCTTTACATGCAATGGATATTCTGGTGGTGTTCCACGCTTTCCAAATAACACTCCATAATCTAATAATAAATTTGTTCCATCACAATTCACCAGAAAACCTGAACGGCCCACTTCGTTGGCAGCTCCTAAAACTTTAACCTCCAAGAAATAAATTGAATTTTTCTCTATGTTAAAACCTTCGTAGCACCGATCCGATCATTATGCATATAATAGAATCTACAAAAGCTTTAATTAGTGTAAGCTAAGACTCGATCGTCATGGGAAGAAGCTTCCAAGAATGGTTAAAACAACAAGATCAAGCAGTAGTTGCTAAAACACGTGCAGGCGACGAAGCAAACAAACCACTTCTTAACCAACTTAACTGGATCTGGGTTAACAATCTCATGAAACAGAGAGCAGACCTAAATCCATCTTCAGCTGAATTACTTGACTGGGTAACATCTGGTCAAATTGATGCAATGAGAAAATAAACGTGCTAAACACGTTATCTTTTTGTTTTTTATTATTTTACTAGTTTTTCTTCATGCACAACATTTTGTAATGTAAATGTGATAAATTGTATCTACGATCAATTTCATAACAGGGTTATGAATTTCGATTATGGTTTAAATAGGAACCTAGTATTGATGAAATTGTAATGCCAATAGCAATACTTCCAGACATTGATGAACAAAGATGTATCGGATGTGCACTATGTGTAGAAATCTGTACAACTCTTGGTCCAGATGTCCTTAGAGTAAAACCTGTTGAAGGCTGGAAGAGAGGTAAAGCATTTGTATTTTATCCAGAAAGATGTATTTCTGATGGTGCA
>JAIOPB010000054.1 GCA_021414105.1 Nitrosarchaeum sp.
TCATCAACTGAGCATGCGCAACAGCATATGGTAATTACGGGAGATAGATTTGATATTGCATTATCTAGTCCTGGCGCTGGTCTTCAAATCCCAAAGACATCTCATACTAAAGAAGTCACTTTGGATTGGGTTTTTCTAAAAGACGGTAAAACCATGATAAATCTTCAAAATACTGGCTCTTCTGAATTAACAGTAGATGCAACATTGCAAGTTACATCTGATCCTATTTTGTTTACGTACCATATTGTTGTCATTACTTCTGGTATGGTAATTATTGGATTTAGTATGGGCTTTACTTTACGAAAGCCAAAAGGATTCTAGCCTAGTTTTGCTGCAGGATAAGATCCCAAGATTTTCATAAAGAGTGTTTCATGATTGATTTTTTCTAGCATCTCTGCAATTCTTGGATTTTTTGCATGTCCTTCAAAATCTACATAGAAATTATATTCCCAAGTATTGGTTTTTGTTGGTCGTGATTCTATTTTAGTTAAATTTACATTGTAATTGTAAAAGTTTTCTATGATTCTATGGAGAGAACCAGGTTCATGCTTTATGGAAAAAATTATTGATGTCTTGTCTTTTCCGGTTTCTTCCTTGTTACTCTTTGACAGTATTAAAAATCTGGTATAATTGTTGGAATTATTTGCAATTTTCTCTGCAATTACAGGTACATTGTAAATCTCTGATGCATCTTTGCTGGCAATACATGCAATGTTTTTTTTGTTTAATTCTTTGATAATCTTTACACTTCCTGCAGTGTCATAAGTGGGAACTGTTTTCATGTTGTGTTTTTCAATAAAATTCCTGCACTGTCCTAATGCTTGTGGATGAGAATACACTGCATCTATCTCTTCTAGCATTCCGTTTCCAATTAAGCAATGCTCTATTCTATGATAAATCTCACCTATCGCATTAAGTGGTGTCGAATACAACAAATCATAACTCTCTCCAACACTGCCTTCCAATGAGTTTTCTACAGGTAAAATGGAATATTCTGATTTGTTTTGTGTGGTGTTTTCTAAAACTTCTGCAAAGGTTGGTAGGGGAACGGTTTGAATTTCTGAATTAAAAAATGCCCTTGCTGCTGCTTCACTATATGCACCTCGTTCGCCTTGGAACGAAACACGTATCATTTTACTCTCTCAGCTTTACGAAATCAGTGTTACCATAATTTGTTGAAAGTTTCCTTTCATCAATCCAAGCACATTCTGTACATTTTATGGCATCACGCATCTGAACTACTTTGCCACCACACTTTCTACATTTTGTAAATAACACCCCCAAATGTGGTTCCTCAATTGCTGCATGAATTGTACCGTTTAGTTGATTTAGAATCTTTAATGTAACAATGTCATTTACCAAAGCCACGTTCTTTTTTCTGAGATTTCTAGTTGAGCAAACACATTCAACTTTAGATGTTGTTGGTTTTCCATTAATGTAATCAATTGATACTGCTATCATAGA
>JAIOPB010000055.1 GCA_021414105.1 Nitrosarchaeum sp.
CGTTGATTATCAAGATCAGTAACATAGATCTTACCTGATGAATCTACTGCGACGGAATATGGATTAGTAAAGTGATCGTTATCAGAACCAGATTCTCCTGTTACTCCAAGGGTGGATTGGTATGTTAATGTAGCATACACATCTTGAGTTGTAGATAGAAATAATGTAAAAACTAAAACCGTAAAAATAGAGAGATATACTAAACTTTTCATTATGAATCTAACTCGGAATTTGTATTTATGTTTATTCAAACGTTAGTTATCTTACAACATTTTGAATTTCCCAAAATGGGGAATTATGATATTTTTGGTTGTTTTACTTTCTTCAGAAGGGTAAAAATTTGGTTTTTATTTTTATTGACCCGATGTATTATTTTAAAAAAACACAATCAGATTACTCAGAAGAAACAGTAATTGTTTCTGAATGTGTTCTATACTTTACTTTGATAGACATATCTTTCATTGCTTGTGCTTGAGGAACAATTCCATCTGATGTTTCTAGGGATACAATCCAATTATCTACTAGCGGATCAATTGACGTAATTGAGAATCTTTCAAGTGGACTGTCTGGACCACTGTATCTTACTCTTATGATTTGATCTTCATATTCAATACTTGTCAAGCCACCACGTTGATTGGTGGTACTCTCATGTATTGCACAATCTTCTGAGACACCAATTATACATTGGCCATTTGGAGCTATCACATGGAATCTCAAGTTTTGATCAACATAGTTTGATGCATAAATTACTGCGGGATCTGCTAATACAATATCATTTTCTGTGATGGATTCTAGTGACTTTATTTCTGAGGCTAACATGGTTATTGTTTTTGGATAAATGTGTAGTTTAGCAGACTGGGTAGAAATTGATTTGTCATACAAATCAACGCTTGCTATTACATCATAAATGGTGTGTTTATCTACGTTAGGAGATTTCCATTCAAGATTAACAATTGTTTCTCCAGTTACAAATAACTGTGATTTCTTGGATATGACCTCTCCATTTACAATTAGAGATACTATACCATATGACGGTAAATCTTTGTTATCTACAAATAATTGTGGTCTAACTAGTGAACCACTTTCTTTGATGGATGCAATATCCATCTCAAATGAAACATCACCAACATAGATTGGCTTTACACCAATGTTGTATTGCTTTGATTCTGCTTCATTTAGATTCTCATCAATGATATGAATCCAGTATGAAATTGCAGGTTCTTGCATCAAATATGATGGGATTGTTGCACTAATTACATAGGTAGAATTTGAAATTGGTAGTGACTCTACATCCATTTTTATTGCAACATATTCTTGTGATTGTCCAATAGTAATTATTCTTAGTTCACTTCTCTGCAATGGCATCTGTGCATCTACAACTGCAGAGATGGTTAAGTCTTGATTATCTACATAAAAGAATTCAGATTCAGTCTCTGATCTGTGTTGGGTACTATTTTCAATTTGGAATTTAACGTCAAATATTTTTGGTGCAGATGATGCAATATCTTCATATTTTTCTTCTGGTACTTTACTGATTACTGTTGTTCCTTCACATGATGTAAGATGGATTGCTGATTGGACAGTATTTTTGGATACTCCTTTTTCTTCAGTAACAACTACCATTAAGAATGTCTCATCAGAAGTAATTGGAATTTCATAGAGATATTTGTCAAGTTTTGTAATCTTGTTTGATTGCTCATATGGCTGGATGTTTGCTAGTTTGGCTAAAACTGATCCTGATCTTGCTGTATGAACAGTTACAGATGGAGCATTATCAGCGTCGCTAGAGACTAGAATTGTAGCTATATTTTCTTCACATCTATCATAGGTGATCTCGTTTATTGTTAATGGAGTGCCCAAGATTCCACCAAATCCACCCAATCCTCTACTAGTGCCACTTGGACCTACACCTGTTTTGCCTGAACCTGTACCTATACCACCAGTTGAACCACTACTGCTAGTAGATGAAGATGAAGTAGATGTTCTACTTGTACCGAATTTGGTAAAGTGTTCAGTCCAAATTATAAGATCATCTCCATTATCAAAATAGCATTCATCAGCACTAGCAGGCATTCCTGATGCAGAATCAGATGTACATTGAGTAGTGATAAAAGTAGTAACTCCACTTGTACCTACATAAAATGCTACAGCATTATCTACACCACTTCCTGTAAATTCAAGTCTTGCAGGACTGGAAAGTTGTATTGTAGATCCATTAACTCCAAGTTCAATTGCAGCAACTTGAGAATATGTTGTTGTAGTTGTACCAGATGTTGTTTGAGAAATAGTAACTGAAGTAGTTGTAGGTAGATTTAGTATACCATTCCAACCTGTAGGACCAGTAAGTATTGTACCATCGGATATTGTAGCGTTTACAGAGATACTTGCAGAATTTGTATTTGTAGTATTGAATATTACATCAAATCCATTAGCAATAGTTACGTTAGTTCCTACCAAGCTTGATGTGTAATTAATTACTAGTTGTGAATCAACAGAGTCAGGTATTGTGATAGTTTCTATAATAGATGAGTTAGTCATCATAATACTTGTATTATTTTGAGCTAGTGTAATTTCTGTTGTAGTAGAACCTGGGTAGAGTTTAGTAGGTAAGGTAGTGTTTCCAGGAATAATAGATATTGCAATATTATCCGTTAGTGATAAGTAATCAGTTTGAATATGTATTATATTTTGATTCAATCTGTCAGTGAGTGGCAATGATTCTGTTAGTGAGACAGATACGGCTCCAGTGATGGTAGCTGTAGCAGTTAGTGGAAGTGATTCTGTTAGTGAGCTAGTTAGTGCAGCGTTGGTTGTAGCTGCAGCAGTTAGTGGAAGTGACTCAGTTAGTGAGACGGACTTGCCTGAAATGATTCCAACTGTGTTATCAGATAGTGATAGTGATTCTGTTAGTGAGCTGGACTTGGCTGCAGTAGCGCTAAGTGTGTCAGTGAGTGGCAATGATTCTGTTAGTGAGACAGATGTGGTTGCAGCAGTAGTAGCTGTAGCAGTTAGTGGAAGTGATTCTGTTAGACTAGTTGAGATTGATTTTGTTAGGGTGTCAGAGAGTGGTAGTGACTCAGTTAGTGAGATGGACTTGGAGTTAGTGGTAGTGGCTGTAGCATCTAGTGATAGTGATTCTGTTAGTGAGCTGGACTTGGCTGCAGTAGCGCTAAGTGTGTCAGTGAGTGGCAATGATTCTGTTAGTGATCTGGTAAATGTTGGATTTTGTACCTTAAATGCAATTATTTGAGCTTCACCGGTTAAACCAGTGGCATTTCCAGTAGCTTTTACGGTAAATTGAGGACTGCCAGAACTAGTGGTACTAGCCCATACTTGTGAATGTCTAAAACCATCTCCCGCTGCACCGGATATTGCATATCCATTTAATTGATATTGGTTAGCTGCTCTTGTTACTCCTGCTTCTTGTAAAACTAAACCAGTAGTAGCAGCCAAAGATTCTGTCCCTGTATCTGAATCGTCTACTGCAGTTGTTGCAACTACTACAACACTTGTTCCACTTGCAAAACTTGTGTTAAGAGTACCAATAGTTGTTTGTGAAGCTGCTATTGCGGTACTACCACTGTCTACGAAATATGCCTCTGATGATTGAAATACAAGGATCTTTGCTTCTCCATTTGCTGCATTTGTAATTGCACCTGTTACATTATACATTGGACTTGCACTACTACTATCATAGCCAATTAATACGATAGATTGAATGTCAGTATTTGCGGCAGTACCAAGTGAAATTGCATATTGATTTGATGTTATAGTTGTTCCATTAGAGGATTTAATCTTTAGATTGCCAGCAGCAAGATCTTGTGCAGTTCCACCGTTATCAATTTGGATTGATGCAATGATTATGTTATTTCCTGCTGGTAAAGAGGTAGATATAGAAGATAATACTGTGTCAGTTGTACCTATAGCAGTAGATGCACCATCAACAAAATCACTAAGAGACATTCCAGATATGGCAACAATTTTTGCTTCTCCGTTAGATGCAGTAGCACTTCTGCAGGCCCGTGCATTATATGTAGGATTTGAAGATGCTGTATGTTTATCAAGTAAAAGATAATTATTACCCTGATTTGCAACACCTACCTGCAAACTATACTCATTTGTTACTAGAACGGTAGTACCATCATGGATATCTACAGTATCAAGTTCGTTTCCAGCATCAGATGATATAACTTGTGTTGATGCAATAAGCAGATTATCACCAGCTGAAAACCCAGTAGCGCCAGTAGTTCCAATAGTACTTGGACTTGTACATGCAGCAATTCCAGTAACTCCTGCACCATCATTAAACACAGCAGGATCAACTGCAACAAACCAGTTTCTTGCTTCTGTAAATGTTGGATATCCGTCACGTAAAATTTCCAGCTTTCCTAATGCATATAATTTTGGATATTCAAGTGGAACGGAATATGTATAAGATACACTTGTGGAATTATTTTCTGGATTTTTATTCCATGTGATGATTTTTTTGTGTCCAATCTCTTGTACTGTACCATCTGTTTGTATATCAAATACAGCTGGAACATATTCTTGTATTGTAAGTTGTCCTTGTCCAATAAATGATGTAACATCAATATTTACTTCAAACTCATTTGGGTCATTCACAGGATCAATTTTGCTTTCTGCTGTTCTGATTATTTCATAATCAAACTGATTCTGAACCATAAAGTATGTGGAAAATATTGCAACACCAGTCTGGGTCTCTGCGGTTATGTTGATTGTGTAGTTTCCTGTCTGAGTTGTCCGATATTGTGCGTCATACAAACCACATTCTGAATTTGGAATAATACCATTTTCCGATGTCAATATTGATTGGTGATTTTCTGGATCAGTCACAGTCATCATAATATTAGAATTACAAACAGGATTACCTGTGCTATTTAATACTACTATAATAAAATCTGCAGTTTCTTCAGGTTTGTAGATGCTCTTTGCAGTGTTTAGTGACACAAGACCCCACGCAAATTCGGTTTCAACTACATGTGCTTGTCCATCAACTAGAAGAGTGGTTTTGACTTTGTATAGTCCTGGTGTGGCATTATCTGAATCAAAAATAAGATCAAGTTTGAATTTTCCATCTCTTACTTTTTCATATTGATATTTGATATCAGCTAGATTTCCATTTGAATCGTATACTTCTGTTGTAATTTGTTCATCATTTCCAATCCATGTACTTTCTTGGATTATATCTTCAGGTTCTACATCACCAATTTTTTCAATGTTATCAGTAGAATTTTGTATTTTTTGTGTTACATCGTCATTATTCTGTGATAGACTATTTACATTTTGTTTAAGTTCTTTCAAAATTGATTCAAGCTGAAGTTTAGCTTCTTTAATGTCTTGTTCGTTCATTTCTCCATTTTTAATTGCATTAATTTTTTCTTTAAGTAGTAGAATCTGTTCTTTTGTATTTGCAATATCGATTTTTGATTGATCATCAGTTGTTGGTTCTGCTGCATCTGCGTGTGGAATTGTAAATAACATTCCAATAAAGTTGAGAATTACAGGTTCAACAGTATTGGTTGGCTCTGTTGTAGTGACATCTATTGTCTCTTGTTCTAATTCCTTCTCTAGTTCAGATAGTAACAGTAAAGAGTTTTCTAGCTCTTCAAGCTCGTTTGTCAAGACATCAGATTCGTCATAGAATTCTAAAGTAAGTTCAGCATTTTCTGAAATCAAATAAGTTTCTTTGACAGGATCCAAGGTTGCATTTACTATTAATTCAGTAACTACAATTTCAACAGGTTCTGTAGAGTTTAGTTCAGTAGTAGTGGAATTTGATTGCTCTGCGATTATCTCTGCTAATATTGCATCAAGGTCTATTTCAGCGTCTTGTGATGTATAATATTCTGATTTTTCATCATAAAGTGATTTGATTTGCAAATCATCCAATTTAGAATCAAATAGAGAAACACCGTCTATTTGGCCAGAGAATTGCTGTGAAATCTGGTCTAGGCCTTTTCTTGTATCAACGTATGCACCAATTACAATGTCTGATTCAGATGATAAGGAATCAGCTGTTGTAGTTGCAAGCTTGACATTTACAGACAAAGATAGTTGTTTC
>JAIOPB010000057.1 GCA_021414105.1 Nitrosarchaeum sp.
ATACAGCCACGTGAACTTACAACATCGGACTTTAAGGCAATTATGGAAAGAAGAAAACCAAGCGTTTCACTTGAAATGATCCGTGCATATCACAAGTGGAGTGAAGAATTCCGAGCACTATAAGAAATTTTTAATTTCATTTTGCGATCAACCTTCAAAAAACTTAAATTTATAATTAAAAGCACTTGTCGAGGGTCACAATTACTACAAAGAAATCAATCCACGCAAACAAGTTTGGAAAGCTGATTCTTGATGATGGCACTGTCCTTGACGGGATGGGTTTTGGTTATTCTACAACTGTTTTTGGTGAAATCGTCTTTAATACAGGAATGGTGGGGTATACTGAGACTCTTACTGATCCATCATATAGTGGGCAAATTCTTACACTTACCTATCCTCTTGTAGGAAACTATGGCGTACCAGATCCATCAATTAAAGATCAAGATGGAATCCCAAAGTTCTTTGAATCTAACAAAATTCAACTAAGGGGATTGGTTGTCCATGAACTGTCTTTAACTGCCAGTCACTGGAATCTATCGATGACTCTTGATGAGTGGTTATATAATGAAAAAATTCCTGGAATTTCTGGAATTGATACAAGAGCACTAACAAAAAATCTTCGTACAGGAGGAGTGATGATGGCTGCTTTAGTGGTATCTGACACTGAAATTAATGTAGATGAAATAAAAAAACAACTTGCATCTGCACCTAATTACAATTCTGAACAATTCATGGATACAGTGTCTACCAAACAAGAAGTGCTGTATGGTTCTGAAGAAAAATCTGTCGTTGTAATTGACACTGGTACAAAAAATGCAATACTGAGAAATATTCGTGATCTTGGGTACAAAGTAATAAAATTACCTTGGAACACATCTTTTGAAAAAATTATGTCATATCATCCAAAAGGTGTTGTAATTAGTAATGGTCCAGGTGATCCTCAAAAATGTCCTGATACTATTGAAACTGCACGAAAACTAATTGAACATAATATTCCAACACTTGGAATTTGTTTAGGTGCACAAATCATTGGTCTTGCTGGGAACACTCAAACTTACAAATTAAAATATGGTCATAGAGGACAAAACAAACCATGTGTTAATTTAGAAAATAATCAAGTTTATGTCACAAGTCAGAATCATGGTTATGGGATAACTCCTGAATCTCTGAATGCATCTGAATTTAATTTATGGTTTACAAACGCAGACGATAAAACAGTCGAAGGAATAAAACACAAAAAACAAAATTGTATTGCTGTCCAGTTTCATCCCGAAGCTGCACCAGGACCTTATGATTGTAAATTCGTCTTTGAAGAACTCAAACACCTTATGGAGGAAGGTAAATCTGCCGAAGAATGAGTCGATAAAAAAAATTCTTGTACTTGGTAGTGGGGCAATAAAAATCGGAGAAGCCGGCGAAAGTCGCTAAAACGACCGTCAATTTGACTACTCCGGAAGCCAATGCCTCAAAGCAATACACGAAGATGGACTGAAAAGTATCTTAATCAATCCAAACATTGCAACAATTCAGACAGATACTAGATTTGCAAATAAAGTGTATTTGTTACCTGTGAATGTAGAGTATGTAGAATCTATTATCGAAAAGGAGAGGCCTGATGGGATAATGCTCGCATATGGAGGTCAAACTGCTTTGAATTGCGGTGTTAATCTTGCACAGGCAGGCATACTTGAAAAGTACGGTGTACATGTTTTAGGTACCCAAATTTCTGGAATTCAAAGAACTGAGGATAGACAACTCTTCAAAGATTCTATGGATCAATGCAATGTTCCAATTCTAAAAAGTAGAACAGTTACAAATTTTATAGACGCAAAAGAAATTGCTCAAGAATTAGGATATCCTGTAATTATTCGGGTAGCGTATACACTTGGCGGTAAGGGTGGTGGAGTTGCTTACAATGAAATTGAATTACATGAAATTGTTGAACGAGGATTAAGGGCAAGTCTTGTGGGTCAAGTCTTAATTGAGGAATACATTGGACATTGGAAGCAAATAGAATATGAAGTAATGCAAGATTATGATGGAAATAATGTGATTGTTTGTAATATGGAAAATGTTCTTTCTATGAGAGTTCATACTGGTGATAACATTGTTGTTGCACCTTCTCAAACAATTGATAATCATGAATACCATATGCTTCGTTCTGCAGCTTTACGTGCAACAAAACATGTTGGAATTGTAGGCGAATGCAATATACAATATGGATTAGATCCTGATTCTGATAGATACGTTGCAATCGAAATTAATCCTAGGTTGTCACGTTCTTCTGCACTTGCAAGCAAAGCAACTGGTTATCCACTTGCATACATGTCTGCAAAAATTGGTTTGGGGTATACATTACCGGAACTAGAAAACAGAATTACAAAAACTACCACTGCTTGTTTTGAACCTTCTTTGGATTATATTGTATGTAAGCATCCTAGATGGGATTTTGCAAAATTTGATCTTGTAAAACGAAAACTTGGTCCTACAATGAAATCAGTTGGCGAAGTTATGGCAGTTGGAAGAAGTTTTGAGGAATCACTACAAAAATCAATACGGATGCTTGATATTGGAAATGATGGTCTTGTTCTAAACCGTATGACTATGGAATCATATGATGAAGAGCAAATAGAAGAACTTCTTTCTCATCCTGATGATTTAATTTTGTATTATGTGGCTGCTGCACTTAAGATGGGAATCTCAGTTGAGAAAATCTATAAACTTTCTGCAATTGATCCTTGGTTTATTGAAAAGATCAAAAATATTGTTGATGTTGAATCCAAATTAAAACAAGAACAACTTACCACTTCTTTACTTTGGGAATCAAAAAAGATGGGATTTTCTGATAAGCAAATCGCTCGTGCAAAAGACAAATCTGCTGAAGAAATACGTGAAATACGTAAAAAAGCAGGCGTTTTACCTTCTGTAAAGCAAATTGATACTTTAGCAGCCGAATGGCCTGCAGTTACCAACTATCTCTATCTAACATATGGTGGTAATCAAAACGATATTCAAATCGCATCTGATGAAAAAGGAGTCATTGTACTTGGTGCAGGTCCTTATCGTATTGGCAGCAGCGTGGAATTTGATTGGGGCACTGTGAATATGGTTTGGGGTTTACAAGAAAATGGCGAAAAAAATGTTTCAGTTGTAAACTGTAATCCTGAAACAGTTTCCACTGATTATGATATTTGTAGCAGACTATACTTTGAAGAATTAACTTTGGAAAGAATTTTGGATATTGCAGAATTTGAAAATCCAAAAGGTATAGTTACTTGTGTTGGAGGTCAAACCGCAAATAATTTGACATTAGGTCTTGCAAAAAATGGTATTAACATAATGGGTACTGCTGCATCTGATGTTGATAGAGCAGAAGATCGTTCCAAATTCAGTGCTGAATTAGATAAATTACATATTCAACAGCCTCGATGGCAAGCATTTTCAAATATTGCTGAGGCAAAAAGTTTTGCACAAGATGTAGGCTTTCCAGTAATTGTCAGACCTTCATATGTATTATCTGGTGCTGCAATGAAAGTTGTATGGTCTCAAGATGAATTAAAAAAATATGTTAAAGAAGCAACAGACGTATCCCCTGATCATCCAGTTGTTATCTCAAAATTTATGCTAAATTCATTAGAAGTTGATGTTGATGGAGTTAGTAATGGAACTGATGTTATAATTGGAGCTATAGTTGAACACATTGAAAGCGCGGGTGTTCACTCTGGTGATGCTATGATGTGCATTCCGCCATGGCGACTAAACAACAAAACTATTGAAACTATAACTGAATACTCTACAAAGATTGCAAAAACGTTTAATGTCAAAGGACCGTTTAATTTGCAATTTTTAATCCATAATGATCATGTCTATGTGATTGAATTAAACATTAGAGCATCTCGTTCCATGCCTTTTGTATCAAAACTTGTAAAGACAAATCTTATCTCGCTAGCAGCAAAGGCAATCTTGGGTAAACCTTTGCCTAAATTACCTGAAAACAAATGGCAAAAAATTCACAATTTTGGAATCAAGGTACCTCAATTCTCATTTATGCAACTAGAGGGAGCAGATATTAGACTAGGTGTAGAAATGCAGTCTACTGGCGAAGTTGCCTGCTTTGGTACAAGCTTTTACGATGCATTAGCTAAAGGGCTTACTTCTGCAGGATATACTCTTCCAAGTACTGGTACGGCACTTGTTACAGTTGGTGGCTCTCAAAATAAAGAAAAATTACTGCAACCAATTGCACGATTGAAAAGTCTTGGATTTAAAATACTTGCAACTGAGCATACTGCAGAATTTTTCGAAGAAAAGATTGGTGATGTTGAAGTTGTTCACAAAATTTCAGAACCTACAAGAAAACCTAACATTGCAGATTTGCTTTATGAACGAAAGATAGATTTTATCATAAATATCCCAAGCACATCAACCCTTGAAAAATATGTTGGAATGCTTGAGGATGAATATCAAATTAGAAGAAAATCCCTTGAATTGGGAATTCCTGTTCTTACAACCATTGAGCTGGCCGATTCTTTTGTAAAGACTTTGGAATGGCTCAAAGATAATCAAACAACAAAAGACCCTATTGAACCCTATGATAAAATAGAATAGTGCTGATTGGGCAAAAGAACAACATTGTTACAACTGTGCTCACAAAGCAACATTTGTAACAAAAATTGATTCTTGATTTGAATTTGACTATAACACTTGATCCATTATTGATTCATCTCCAATAATTGTCCCATCCAATGTAATTATTCTGGCAGATGACACTTGTTTGATTTTTTCTATTATTGGAGAAATTGATTTTTTATATTTTTTTTTGTGCGTTGCATAAAAATATTTGTTAAATGATGGCATAATTGTTATTTCTATATCTCCCGATTTGTTTGGAAAAATATTTTGTTTTTTTGTCTTTATTGAAACCCATACTCTTTGCCCATTTAATACTGAATCTTCTTGAAAAAATACAGGATGTACGTGACCCATGATGATTTTATCCACATGGGAAAAATTTTCTGAAGGCATTGTATGCCCGTGTGTAAGTAAAATATTTTCTTCCACCATTCCAATCGAACTAATCATCGAAATATTTTCTGGAACTAGTCTCTGTATGTTTGCATCATGATTTCCGGGAATTAATATTATGTCACATTTTTGTTTAATTCTGTTAAAAAATAATGGGACTTCATCCCATTCGCTTTTTGAGATGTTTTTGATGCTAGATTTTATATCTCCTAATAAAATAAGTGAGTCTGGTTTTTCTGAATCAATAACACTTGATAATTCCTCTATTGTCTCATTGATTGACGTATTTTTCCCAATAAAGATCTCATTTGATGCAAGAGTATTTTCAAACCCAATATGAATATCTGTAACTATGAGGTTCTTTTTTCTCCCTTCCAAAACCATTATTGGCTTTGTTGGAATTATTCTTGTTTTGAGCATCAAAGATATACAATAGACAATGGATTAAATTCTTGTGAACAAAGATTCTGAAAGAATCGAATCTGTAGTTTCTGAAAAACGCGTTAAATTACATCTTTTTGAACCCAGTCAAAGAAAAATTTGGACTGTAGTTGGAAAAGGTAAGGAACATTGGTTAGATCCTGATGCTCAATATTGTTCGTGTCCTGGATATTATTTTGGTAGATTAAATGGAAAAGCAATTTGCTATCATTTAGAATCTGTATATCTGGCTAAAAAAGAAAATAAAATAGAAACAATTAGATTTTCTGATGAAGAGTATGGTGATTTTCTTTCAGGGTTAATTTCAGATTTATAAAAATTCTATTATTAGAACTTGTTAATAACTAGAAATAATACAAAATAATTATGGATGAAAATCAATATAATTCTCTAATTGAAAAAATTGCAACAATAATGGAAAAAGATGGGTTATCTGTTGATGAACAAAATGCCCAGAAACTACAAAAATACAAAGATCAAGTAAAATTTAATTCGAATCTAAATGATGAGGACACAACAAAGTTAGTCTATGAATCACTACTTTATTTAAAATTAAAAAATTCAGATTCTGGTGACCCTCTTCAAAAGGGTGATGAGTTTGGTGCTGGATTCAGCTAGTTCTATTATAATGGAATAGTTTCAATGTCTTCTTTTGAAACACCTTTCCAAAGCCCAATCATTCCTTCTGGTTTTACTTCTTCGACTTTGGTTATGTGCTGAATTTTTATATGATCTGGGGTAGGTGGCATCCAAAGCATTGCCATGTAATCACCAACATTTCCAACTTTGCTTGGTAATGCCATGATGATTTTCTCCTTTGAGAATCCTTTTGAGATTAGGGTGCTTACTGCTTTTTCTTGCAGATCCATTCTTCCATGCGTGAATAGGTAGACATTTTTTTGACTATCAATTTTTACCATGATTTGCTTTGATATCTTAAACTAAATCAATCTTTCCTGATCCAATCCATGCCAAAAAGGGTTAAATTAGAATAAACAAAATTTTGATCTGTGAAAATATTCACCGTAGGAAGCAAATCCTTTGTTACAAGCTTCCAATTAGCAGGAGTGCATGGAATAATCTCAGATACGCCTAAAAAAACATTAGATGAAATTAAGAAACTAACTGATGATCCTGACGTTGGATTAGTTTTGGTAAGTGATGATATGACTGAATCCATTAGTGATGAACTAACTGCACTTCGAGCAGCAAAATCTACTCTAGTTTTTGCATTACCATCAGTGGGAAGTGAAAAATCTGAGGTTGATTATAGATTGATGCTCAAAAAGATCCTTGGTGTATAATTTAATCTACTTATATTCAATCTTCTAAAGTTTTGATATGAAAACTGCATATGTCAAAGAACCATCTGTTATCTCAATTAGCGAAACAGAAAATCCAATGTTGAGTTCTGGAGATATTTTGGTCCAAATGCATGCATGTGGTATATGTGGGTCTGACTTGGAAAAAGTATTTGGAGAATATGGGCAACCTTCTATGCGATTAGGTCATGAACCTGCCGGAGTGATTATTGATGTTAGCTCTGATGTAACTGCATTTAAAAAAGGTGATAGGGTATTTACTCACCATCATGTTCCATGTTATTCTTGTCACTTGTGTAAACATGGTAATGAAACAATGTGTCCAAAATATTATGAAACAAATCTTTCTCCATGTGGTCTATCTGAAGAATATGTTGTACCGAAATGGAATGTAGATCATGGAGGAGTGCTCAAGATTCCTGATTCTATGAGTTTTGAAGAAGCCGCAATGATTGAACCCTTAGCATGTTGTGTTAGAGCATGGACAAAATACTCTTACCAAGAAGGAGATTCAGTTGCAATTTTTGGTGTCGGTCCTACCGGCATGATGCATGTAATGATTGCGCAATCAAAAAAATTCTCAAAGATTTTCTGTTTTGATGTAAATGACTTTAGATTAGAATTTGCAAAAAAATTTCACGTTACAGATTCTATTAATTCTCTAGACGAGAATAGAAAACAAAGAATTTTGGATCATACTGAAGGAAAAGGAGTCGATGTTGCAATAGTTGCCACCAGTAGTCTCAAAGCATTAGAAGATGCAATTGATATGGTACGAAAAGGTGGCGCTGTTATGATGTTTGGTGTTCCTTCAAAGGATGCAAAAATTATTTTGAATATGAGTAAAATCTATTCTAAAGAAATCACATTGGTGACAAGTTATGCTGCCTCTGATAATGATACCAAAGAAGCTCTTAGGCTGATTGAACTCTCTCAAATAGATGTTAAACAATTAGTGACTCATACATATTCTATTCAAGACTCTCAAAAAGCATTTGATCATGCTAGAAGTGGTGATAATGCAATGAAAATAATTATTACAAAATAAGAAAGGCTTAAGAAAGGTATTTCAAAATCGAAGAGATATGGACTGGGGATTAAAAAATAGACTTTCACAAATTATCAAACCGCAAAATAATCGTGCGTTAATGTTGGCAGTTGATCATGGATATTTTTTAGGCCCCACTGAAAAATTAGAAAATCCAAAAAAAGTAATTGCGCCATTATTGAAATACTGTGATTCTTTGATGCTTACAAGAGGTGTGCAAAGAACATCAGTTCCAACTTCTACTAATGTACCTATGGTTTTACGAGTATCTGGCGGTTCAAGTATTATCGGTGAAGATTTATCGCAAGAAGAAATTACTGTAAGTATTAAAGATGCAATTAGACTAAATGCCAGCGCACTTGCAATGTCTATTTTTGTTGGTTCAAAATATGAACATCAAACTATTGTAAATCTTGGGAAATTAGTTAATGAGGCAGAAGAATATGGAATTCCAGTACTTGCAGTAACTGCAGTTGGTAAAGAACTTGGAAAAGACGCTCGATATCTTTCATTAGCATGCAGAATAGCTGCTGAACAAGGTGCTCATATTGTTAAGACCTATTATTGTGATAATTTTGATAAAGTCGTTCAATCCTGCCCTGTTCCAATAATTGTTGCCGGTGGAAAAAAGATTCCAGAGTTAGATGCATTACAATTAACATACAATTCAATCAAAGGTGGTGCAGTAGGCGTTGATATGGGCCGAAATATCTGGCAATCTGAAGATCCAGTAGCAATGATCAGAGCTGTTAGACATATTGTTCATGGAAATGCAACTGTTGATCAGGCATTCAAATTATACCAAACATTACGTAATGAAAAGACACAACAAACCAAACCACAACACAAATCAAACCCACCTA
>JAIOPB010000065.1 GCA_021414105.1 Nitrosarchaeum sp.
AAAGGAACAAAAGGTGCTCAAAAAGATGTTGTAATTAAAAACGGTGAACTAATCAGCGGTGTAATTGACAAATCATCAATAGGTGCAGAAGAACCAGAAAGTGTTTTGCATAGAATTGCAAAAGATTATGGAAATACCAAAGCAAAGAACTTTTTGAATTCTATTCTAATTATAGTAAAACAATACATCACTCATTATGGTTTTAGCTATGGTTACGCTGATCTTGAAGTGCCAGAAAAAGAAAAACAACAGATTCTAGATGATATTCAAGAAACATATGGCGTCATATCTGATCTTACTTCTCAATATGAAAAAGGAACCCTAAAACTAACTAGAGGAATGAGACCTGAAGAAGCATTAGAGGCATACATTGTTAATGAATTAGGAAAAGCAAGAGATAAAGCTGGAATGACTGCAGATCAATCCCTTGATCAAAGTAATGCTGGAAGAATCATGGCTACAACTGGTGCAAGAGGTTCATCACTTAACATTGGTCAGATGGCAGGTGCATTAGGACAACAATCCAGACGTGGAAATAGATTACATGATGGTTACAATAATCGTGCATTACCTCATTATCAAGAACATGACAATAATCCAGATGCACATGGATTTGTAAAATCAAACTATAGAGAAGGTTTGTCTGCACTTGAATTCTTTTTCCATGCAATGGGAGGAAGAGAAGGACTAGTAGACACTGCAGTTAGAACACAACAAAGTGGATACATGCAGCGTAGATTGATCAATGCCTTGGAGCATATTAGATTAGAATATGATGGAACAGTTAGAGATCCACACGGTCATATCATTCAATTCCTTTATGGTGAAGATGGAATAGATGTAGCAAAAAGTGATCATGGTGAAGCATTCAATGTTAATAGATTAATTGAATCCCAAACAATTATTGATTCTGGTAAGAAAGCAACTAAGGAAGAGATTATAGAGTTGTCAAAGAAATACACAAAGACATTCAATCCAAGATTAAAACAACTTGTGTCTGATGGATTACTAGACTCCAAATTAAGCAAAGAAGGTGCAGAAATTGTTTGTAAAAAAGGATTGTCATTATACAACAAAGCCAAAGTTGAACCTGGTCAAGCAGTAGGAATCATCACTGCACAATCAATTGGTGAACCTGGTACTCAGATGACATTAAGAACATTCCACTTTGCAGGAATTGCAGAAAGAAACGTAACTTTGGGTCTTCCAAGATTAATCGAACTTGTTGATGCAAGAAAAAAACCCGTTACTCCAACTATGGATATTTATCTTGATAATGAATCAAAAAAATCTAGAGAAAAAGCTATCGATGTTGCAAGAAATGTTTTGCAAACTAAAGTAAGTGCATTAATTTCTGACAGTGAAACTGATTATACTTCTCAGATCAAATTAATTTTGAGTGCAAATAGACTCAAAGAAAGAGGATGCACTGTTGGTGAAGTAGAAGCAGCGTTGCAATCAAATAAAAAATTCAAAATTGAAACAACAGGCGATTTAATAATTCTGAAATTAGTTGAAGAATCTGATGCTCCAACTGTAATTGCAATTAGAAATAAAGTACTCAATACTACCGTTAAGGGAGTTCCAGACATTGAACGAGTAACATTAGTTCAAAAAGACGATGAATGGGTAATTCAAACAACTGGTTCAAACATAGCCAAAGTACTTGAAGTTTCAGGAATTGACAAGAAAAATGTCAGAACAAACAATGTCTTTGAAATTGCAGGCACTTTGGGAATTGAGGCATCCCGAAATGCTTTGATTAATGAGCTAAACAGTACTCTAGAAGATCAAGGGTTAGAAGTTGATAATAGGTATATCATGCTAGTATCTGATTTAATGTGCTCTAGGGGATACATGCAACAAATTGGTAGACATGGAATTGCTGGAACCAAAGACAGCGTTCTTGCAAGAGCAGCATTTGAAATTACTGTTCCAACTATTGCACATGCTGCATTGGCTGGTGAAGTTGAGCAACTCAAGGGTATTACTGAAAACGTAATTGTTGGAAGTATGATTCCAATCGGAAGTGGAACTGTAGACCTTTACATGCAAGTAAGCAAGAAGAAATGAGGATTCAATAAAATATTATAATGTGATACTGATGGGCGACGAAATTTCCACTTTAATGAACAATAATAAAAATAAAGTTATTTTGTTACGATTAAGAAACAACAAAACTGTCAGAGGAAATCTACAAGATTTTGATATTCATATGAATCTGACATTAGATGATGCTGAAGATATTTCAGACAACAAGACTACAAAACTTGGAACAATTCTTTTACGTGGTGATAATATTTTGGCAGTTTCATTACCTGATGAAGAATCCTAACTCAAAATACAATTTATTCTCAAACATTAAATTCTAACTCTGATAATTTGTATTTATGTTGGTGATTCCTTTAATTTTTTTAATGTTTTTACCTTCTGTATTTGCTGAACAAGTTCCAGATTATGATAATCCATACTCTCCAATTTTTACTGATAAATCAGTATATTCATGGACAGAGAAAGTTAAAATGACTATTCTTGCACCTAGCTGGAACACTGATAGATATCTGATTGATTCAATAGGCGATGATGAAGATCATCCTATTGAAATTTCTACAAGGGAACATTCACTTACACATTATAGATTTACAGAAACTGATGTCAATTCTGGAATATTTACTGCTGAAATAATCCTTACTGGATTTTCTCATGATGTTGATGGTGATGGGAATATTGATACATCTCCTAGAACTATTGGAAATGGACCAACAAGTGGATTTTTAGAAGCAGATAGAGACTCTGCAATCACAATCTCGTTTGAATTTGCAGATGGAGTTGTATTGACTGAATCTGTTCCAATACAATGGAATATTGGAAAACTTCAATTCTCTGAAGAAAATTATCTTTCTGACAACACTGCATTAATACGCGCAATTGATTCGGATCTTAATCTCAATCCAGAATCTTTGGATCATATGCCAATTCAAATTTCTTCAACTTCTGACATATCTGGTATTGAAGTTGATGCCATTGAAACGTCTGAAAGCTCTGGCATCTTTGTTGCAACCATTTCTTTTACTCAAAATCTATCTTCAAGTGGAAATCGCCTATTTGTCACATCTGGTGATACAATTTTTGCAAAATACGATGATCACACACTTCCAAAACCCTATAGTACTTCTGATAATCTTGAAGTCACGACATTTGCATATGTTGATTCTTCAATTCCTACATTGCAAAGACTGCAAAGTTTACCAATTGTTTTGTCTGATGCTTCTGGTAATCCCTTGACGTCGTTTTCAATTAATGATCAAATACAAATTGTTGGAACAATATCAAATGAACAGAATTTTAAACAAAAATTTGTTTATCTCTTTCAAGTCAAAGATGAGAACAATTATGTTGTATCTGTTTCTTGGGTCCAAGGTGAAATCTCTGGAAATCAAAATCTAGATGTATCTCAGTCTTGGATTCCTAGGAAAACTGGTTCATATACTATTGAAACCTATACTTGGAGTTCATTAGTTAACACAGCTCCTTTATCTCCATCTCTATCCACATCAATCTTTGTTAAATGAGTAAAAATATAATTTCTACATAACCAATAAATACAAAATTACAATTTTAGCCGTGTGTTTGACTATAAAATTGGACTCTTAGTGTTCATTGCACTGCTTCCAGCTGTGCTATCTCCAAGCTTTGCAGATTCAATTTTGATAGAATTTGATAAACCAGAATACAATACTGGTGATTCTATGGTAATTTCTGGACATCTTTTGGAGTTTAAGCTACCTGTAATTGCATTGAGCCTTTATGATCCTGATGGAAAAATTTTATCTGCAAATAATGTGATCATTGACTCCAACGGAACTTTCTCAAAAATAATTTCATTAGACTCTCCATTTTATGATAAATCTGGAAAATATACAGTAAAACTAAATTATGGTAAAATAGTTCAGAATGAATTTTTTACTCTAGTGGGAAATAGTTCTGAGCCCGAAATCATTATTTCAGAATCAATAACCCCTGAAATTATTTCGGTAATAACTGACAAGAATCAATACTATGATAATGATTTTGTCGTAATTACTGGTATTGTTTCTAGTATTGATTCTCCTGATGTATTAATTGGTGTTTATGATCCATTTGGTACACCGATAGGATTCTATTTTGGACAAATTAACTCTAATCTGGAATTTTCTACAAATTTTCTTATAAAATCTGGTATTAATTTTAAAACCGATGGAACTTATTCCATAAAAGCACACTATGGAGAAACTGAAAAAATAACTAGATTTGATTTTCACAAAGAATCAAGTACTAAAACAGAGATTGAAAACAAATCAATAATTAAAAACAATGATGAATCAAAAACCACAACAGAAAAAAATAATTCTAATATTAAATCATCTGAAATTATAAATGAACAAAATACAAAGTCAATTGATCCTACAACTCAAAAATATGATAATCTCTCTGTTGAAGATATAGAGCTAGGTACACTACTTAATCAGATCAATTTAGAATGTGATCAAAGCCAACTCGTTGATACCATTTCTTACTATGATGGTATGGGTCCTGCACTATACAGACTTTGTAAATTTGATCAAGCTTTAATTATTTTTGATGATTCATTAATTAAAGATCCAAATAATGTTGAAATTATTACCAACAAGGGTTCCTCTCTTGGAAAACTAGGATATTTTTCAGAGTCTATCTTCTATTATGATCAAGCCCTAAAAATTGACTCTGATTTTATTCCTGCAATCAATAACAAGGCAAATGCCCTTGCAAATATGGGAAAATATGATGAATCCATTTCTCTTTATTATGATGCTCTTCAAAAAAATCCTAATTATAACACCGCAAGAAAAAATCTCAAATTTGTTTTATCTGAATTCTCTCTTAAAAACCAAGTAATATCTGTAGAGCACGAGTCATTATCTAAAGATATTCCATCTGAAAAAGTATTCCAAGTTGACAATTCAAAACATCAAACAAAAAAACCTTCTAATTTTTTTGAAGAAATAGCTTTAGCTTTTTCATCGTTAGGATCTTTCTTTGGATTTCACAATTAAGTGTGTTTTTGACTTTTTTATAGGTAAAATTTCAATAAACCTATAAAGCCCTGTAAAGACGATCGACAATAAGGATAACACATGAGTAAGATACTAGAAAAAATATTGAAGGATGCACTTAAAGAAGATAAAATTATGATGGGCACCAAACAAGTATTGAACTCTATGAAAAACTCCAAGCTAATTGTATTGTCTCAATCTGTACAAAAAGAAATGTTTGCAAAAATTGAATTAGATGCAAAAAAAGAAAAGATACCCTTAGTTAACTTTCAAGGAACATCTGTCGCATTAGGAAGACTATGCGGCTTACAATTCAGAATTTCAACAATTTCATTTACGTCTCTGAGTGATGCAAACATCAAATCAATTCTTAAGGATACAGAAGCTGAGGAAAAAAATGAATAATTACATTACATCAAATGAAAGTTTAAATGAGACAGATTTTGCTCGGAGATAAAAAGGAATTCTAATGACACAATCCATTAAACTTACAACTGATCAAATGCGTATGATGTCTCTCTTTCAAAATGTTACAGGTGCAACTGCTCGTGATTGTGTTGAAGATGAAAAACAAGATCGTGTAATTTTTGTAGTAAATACTGGTAAAATGGGATTAGCTATTGGCAAAGGTGGAATTCATATCAAATCATTACAAAACATTGTAAAGAAAAGTGTTGAACTAGTTGAATTTGATGAGGATCCGGCTAAATTTTTAACAAATCTACTTAACTCTAAACTGGTTTCTGAAGTAAAAATAAATACACGAGCCGATGGTTCTAAACAGGCAATAATTATGGTAGATCCAAGAAAGAAAGGCATTGTTGTGGGAAGAGAAGGAAGAAATGCTGAGAAAGCAAGATTACTTGCAAAGCGATATTTTGATATTACAAGTGTTCTAATTAATAGTCCTGAAAAAGCAACATTGGAGATGTAAGATATGACAAAATCACCCCTAGGCTTATTTGCTGGTAGAGTTTTAGTTGCAAAAAGAAAAAGACAGCGATGGGCAATCTCCACTTACAAGAGAAGAAAACTTGGTATTGATAAAAAAGCTGATCCTCTAGGTGGTGCACCTCAAGGAAGAGGAATAGTTTTAGAAAAAGTAGGTATTGCAGCAAAACAACCCAACTCTGCTGTTAGAAAATGTGTTAGAGTTCAGTTAATTAAAAATGGTAAAACTGTCACAGCATTCTTGCCACGAGACGGTGCAATGAATTTCATTGATGAACACGATGAAGTGCATATTCAAGGAATGGGTGCAACACAAGGCGGTGCAATGGGAGATATTCCTGGAGTTAGATTCAAAGTTTTCAAAGTAAATGGCACATCACTTAACGAGCTAGTAACTGGAAAGAAAGAAAAACCAAGGAGATAAAAT
Organism: Nitrosarchaeum sp.; assembly: GCA_021414105.1. Taxonomy (GTDB): domain Archaea; phylum Thermoproteota; class Nitrososphaeria; order Nitrososphaerales; family Nitrosopumilaceae; genus Nitrosarchaeum. Next base: position 6,451 of record JAIOPB010000065.1, read on the forward strand.
TGGCAGAAACAAAGAATCTATTACTATTTAGAAAGTGGGACATGTCTGATATTGAAGTCAAAGATCCTGGATTAAAAACAGCAATTTCCTTAAGAAAACAAATTTTACCATACACATTTGGTCGTTCAGCACTAAAAAGATTCAACAAAGCTGATGTAAACATAGTTGAAAGATTATGCAACAAAGTTATGCATTTTGGTAAAAAGTATGCAAAAAACACCGGAAGAATGACTGGTAAAAAAACCAAAGTAATCAATACTGTAAAAGTAGCATTTGATATTATTGCATTAAAGACTGGTAAGAATCCAGTTGAGGTTCTAGTTAGAGCAATTGAATTCTCTGCACCAAATGAAGATACAACAAGAATTGTATATGGTGGCACTGTCTATCATGTCTCTGTAGATGTTGCTCCAATCCGAAGAGTGGACATGGCATTAAAATTCATTGCAGATTCTATACGAGATGCAACATATTCTAACCCCAAACCAATTGAGGAGCATATGGCAGAACAGCTTATTTTAGCAGCTTCCAATGATCCAAATGCTCCATCTGTAAAGAAAAAACACGAATTAGAAAGAATAGCACAAGCATCTAGATAGTAATTTTTCCAGTAGCCCGAGGCAGATTCGAACTGCCGTCTCCGCCTATCCACTCTTGAGATCCAGAGGGCAGAATCCTTGATCTAAAATTTTTTTATTTGACCGCTAGACTATCGGGCTACCGAAACAAATTCTAATGTTTTAGCATATATCATTTGCTGAAATTACTTGAACTTAACTTCGTGAATAGCTGTAGCATAATCACAATTTGCTTTTAATCTCATATATGGAATCAATCTAAAATGAATTGAGTAAATATCCTCTTCTTTTAACAAGATTCCTTTTTGCATTAAGGATACTAATCCACGTGATGTGACTGCTATCTTCACATTATTTTTTTCACATACTTGATCACGTTTTTTTTGATATTGTTTTAGTGAAAATGCTACATCATTAATTTCTAAAATCAAAGGCCATACAATTTCAGCCCAAACAAATCTTCTATTTTCTGTGGCTGATGCGTACTTGCCTTTTTCACTCAACATTAATAACATCTGCAAAAGATGTTATAACTTAATAGTTGTCTCAAAAAGAAATTGAAGAATCACTAAATCTATTACAAAAAGATTGGGATGTTGATCCGATTTTACGAGAATTTATGCTAGGAAAAGTCACTGATGTTTCTGATTATCCATTCAAAGTTAAAGATGTTATTTTTCATATTCCGTATCTTGTATCAAAAAAAAAATATATTTTATGGAAATGTTTCTGGCCAGATTGCCATAATTGTTGTGACCGACAAGGTAGATTGCCTCTAACTTCAGATGATCTAATTACTATTGGAAAAGGATTGAAATATCAAAGACCATCTGATTTTATAAAAAATGAAACAATCACAACTACTTGGCAAGATATTGCTCCATCTGGTCAAGTCACTACAATGACTACGATTAATCTTAAAAGAAAAACAGATGAAACTGAACACGAAGACGGGACTCATATTTCATGTCGATTCTTAGATGAAAAGGGTGGATGTAATATGCATCCAGATCGTCCTGGTGTGTGTTATTTGTATCCATTTTCTACTTGGCTTGAAAATGAAAAAGGTATGGCACGAGTACATGCAACATATCAATTTACAGGTGACTGTCCTGGGTTTTATCTCTCTGATGATTTACAATTAATGAAACAAGAACTAAAAGATTATTCCAAAATAATTTATGATTATAACATGTCCTCAAGTAGAACAATGAGAGAAAATCTTGGTTCTGTAAGTTTTGGTTAGGCCTTAGCCACTTTCATCAAGTCTGATATTTTAATATCCATTCCAAATCTGGCTTCATTCTTTTTCATATATCTAAAAATAGAAATAAAATCTGGAAGTGATTTGAAAAAATTAAAGTTTTTGTGAATCTTTGCTCTGACAAACTTGAATACTTTGTCGTAAATTTTGTAATGTTCATCTACTGCTTTTTCATATGCTGCAAAGTCATGCATGTTTTCTAAAAAGATATCAACACATTGCATACTAGGAATTATTCCCTCACCCAAAAGAGCATAGACTGTACCAATTGATTCCCCAACTCCTACAACCTTGCCCTTGTAAAACGGCTTGCACTTTCCTGGAGTTGCTAATCTAATTGGTCTTCCTTTAGTTTTTAGAACCTTGCCCCCATGTTTTTTTAGAAAATCATCAGTTGCCTTGATGTGGTTCTTTCTATAATCCCCTGCGCCAATATGTGCCCATTTCTCACCTAACGGGAAATACCAGAAATATCCAGACATTCCTGGAAATGGTTCTATGTAAAAGTCATCATATGGTACTTTGTCTTCATATTCTACTTTGTATTCATATGTTGGCAAGAAAAAATCTTCTTCTAATTTTGGTAAATAGGTTCTTGCAAATCCAGTACAATCAACTATCATATCATATTCTTTTTCCAAATCTTCTAGCTTTGGAGCTTCACCGTAGATTATTTTGGAATCTTTAATGAAATCTTTGATTAATGCTAATTTGTCATATGTGCACAATCCGTGCAAGCCGATATCAAATTTTACGTTGTTATTCATTTTAACATGCATTGTCTTTCCATCATGAATTAAAAAGTCATCAAAATTGCGTCCAGTCTTTTTGCAAAATTTTTCTAGTTCTGACTTTATTGTTCCCCATGCACAAATAGAATCGTGTCTTTCTTGTGTGCTTCGTTCATATCCTGTTACTTCATGTTCAGAATTTTTGAGTCTTGCCATAAGGTAACTGCCTGCAACCCCCATGCCCATAACTGCAATTTTCATTTCACAGCTAGTCTCTTTTGACCTAATAAATACAATATTGCATTGTTTTATGATTATTTGTTTTAAATTTGGTGTTTCCATCATTCCATTGATCAGATAGAGAAATTCAAAACAGTTGAGAGATTGGTGAATCTTAATGCAGATAACGAGAGATTCTAGATTGGAACTATTCAATCAAAATAGCAGGTTTGAATGGCCTTGCGTGTCTTGCCTTTCCTTTAGGATCATAGATGTTATTATCTGATTCTGCGAAAACATCAATCTCTACTCCAAACTCTTTCTTTCCTAATTGAATCAATTCATTTGTAAGAAAACTCTTCTCGTCAAAATCTTTAGAATCTAACTTTGTCTGCCTAATTTCAGTTGGTTCAGATAAAATATCCTTGATTGTTTTTTGTACAAAGTCTGGAATTTTTTTAACATCCGATGTGTCTGGATTGGCAATTAGTTCTTTCATTACAATTCCCATGTTTGTTTGTCCTGCCGTTACTTTTTCTAAAATGGAATGATACACTTTGGACTTGAATGAATCAGCTGTATAGATTGTAATCTTTTTTGGAGTGATCTTTGTTACTTTGAGAATATTTGAAATATCATCAATTAATAATTTCAACAATTCTTCGGATTGAATAGCAGATGCATTGACATTTTCTGCAGAGAATTCTGGCCATTGAGATGTTGATACTAGCTTAGAATGTCCTAGTTTTTCCCATATTTCTTCTGCAATATGGGGTGCAAATGGTGATAGCATTGCCACTCGTATAGAGTTTATCTGGTGTAAAATTCCTGAAATGTTTTCTCTATTTTTTGCATTTACTCTTTTCATATACCAGCTCAAATCTGATTCAAAGGAAAACAAAATGTCATGTAGGGCTTCTCGTAATCTCATTTTTTCAATAGATGATGTGACCTCAGAGACCATACTTTGAGTTTTAGATAAAATCCATCTATCTTCTGCTTCCAAGATATCGTTTTTTTCAGATTTGAGCCTAGAACACTCGGTGTATAATGCTTCTAGCTTATTTTGAATTCCTGAAACTGACTCCATGTTAAAGTCTGCATCTTGTAGTAATTCTGCTGAGATTATTATTGCCAGTCTGATAGGATCTGCACCATAATCTGAAATTGCCTTTCTAAGTGGAATGATATTTCCCATACTCTTTGACATTTTAGATCCATTCATGAGAACAGATCCATTCACTACAATTTCACGTGGCCAATTACTTTGAGGAAATATGGCAACATGATTTAAAACAAAAAATGTCAAGTGATTTGGCACCAAATCACGTCCTGAATGTCTTGAATCAACTGGGTAAAAATATTGGAATTCTTTTTTGATTTCATTGATTATATTCTCTGACATTCCAGTAATTGTAGAGATCTTATTTGCATCACCAGTATCCAAGAAAATATAATCAAAGAATTCTTTGGATAGTTTTTCTGCCTTTAGTGTTCCATTGTTTACAAATTTTGAAATTGTATAGTATGCCATGTAAATTACAGAATCTGAAAGACTCTCTACAATCCAGTCCTTATCCCATGGTAGTTTTGTTCCTAGTCCATGTTGTCTTGCACATGCTCTTTCTCGTAGCCATCCAATAACATAATTGAACTCTGATCTAATCTCTTGCGGTAAAATGTTCATTTCATCAAAGCATTTGGTAGCTAATTCTTTCCAGTCTTTATCTCCATAATTTAGAAACCATTGATTATTGAGAACTTTGACAACGCATTCTGCTCCACATCTGCATCTTACTGGGGTGTTTGTTAGTTCTAGTAAGATATCTGCATGTTTGTTTTTAATTAACCATTCTTTGATAGTATCTTTTGCATATGCTACTTTTATTCCAGCAAATCTCTCTGTGTTTTGTTTTAGCTTTCCACCATAGAATTCTTTTCCATATACTTCCTTTGTTGCCTCTTCTAATTTTGGATCATTTTGATCTTTCACTCCAAATCTCTCAACTGCTTCTTTGGCTGGATTATCCCCATATCCATCAGTCTGAATAATGGATATGGGCATGATTTTGTTTACTAGTGAGGCCAATTTAGGCTCAATTTTTGCTTTTTTGAGATCCTCCAATGCCTGATGATCAAATGGTGCGTGTGCGGGAACTGACATGACCATTCCAGTTCCTGTTCCACTCTCAACAAAACTTGCAGGAAGCATCACAATTGATTCATTTCTATGTGGAACTATTGCTGATTTTCCAATTAATTCTGAACCTTTTATCTCGCCATCATATGTTATTTTTTTATTCAAAAATTCTAGTTTGTATGCACATTCTGCACTTACAATCCATTTTTCATCATCTACTGTAACTTTCTTGTAAATGATCTCTGGATTTACCCAGAGATTTACAACTCCAAAAATTGTTTCAGGTCGTAGTGTTGCAGTTGGAATAATATAATTCTCAAATTTGAATTTGATTAAAATGTATTCAGTAAAATCTGGTTCCACATCACCAAGTGTGTCGTGTTGTGATACTGGGTTTTGATCTTTTGGACACCAGCCAACTGGGTGTGACCCCTGAATGATTAGTTTCTTTTCTCTTAATGTGTTGATTTGCCATTCGATAAATTTACTATACACTGGATCAATTGTTGTAAACTCTCTTCTCCAATCAATGGAATAACCCATCTCAATCATTCCTGTCTTGATTTCTTTATGAAAATAATTTGCAATCTTTACTGGTTCGACAAATGTTTTAATTGATTCCTCTGGAACTCCATAAAGATTTTTTAAATTTTCAATTATCTCTTTGTCATTTGCTTCTACTCTTTTTGCCATTCCTAATATCGGAGTTCCAGTATAATGAAATCCCATTGGAAATAAGACATTGAATCCTTGCATACGGTAAAATCTTGCATGAACATCTGCTAGCGTATATGTTCTACCATGTCCTATGTGTTGAGGTGAATTTGGATAAGGATACGCTACAGTGATGAATTTTTTTGGCTTATCATTTGGATTTGTCTCAAAATCTTTATTTTCATTCCACTTTTGTCTCCACTTTGCTTCAATTTCTTTCCAGTTTATTTTCATATTATAATTCTCATCCTAAAATCATTGATTTTGCTTTGTTAATTGCTTCATCTTTTTTAGATGTGTCTTTTCCTCCACCTTGAGCAAATTTTGCATCTCCCCCACCAGCCCCTCCTAGAATTTCAGCCACGGATTTGGCTATATTTCCAGCATTTTTACTCTTTGATGCCTCTTCTCCAGAGTATACTATGATTCTGATTGTAGGTCCTGTCTCAAAAATACCAACATATGTTGTCTTTGGATTATCTTTTACTAGTCTTTTTCCAAAATTGATATGGAAAAATTCATCATACTGATCACTGGATGTAAAACAAAATTTTATAGAATTTGTAATATGTATCTGAATTTCATCTATTGTGGTTGTGCCATCATTATATGTGGAAACTTGTTCAAGTAAAACTGGAATTCTCTCTCTTGCTTTTTGTTTTCGTTCCTCTCTTTGATTTTGCATCTGTTCTTTTTGTACTGACTCTTCTACATTTTTTATCTCATCTATCTCTTTTTGTTTAATGTAATCAAAAGCTGTTTGACCTGATACAAATTCAATTCGTACAACCCCATCTTGAATTCTTTTTGTTTTTGTTATTTTTATGATCTCTATATCTCCTGTTTTTTTAACATGTGTTCCACCACAAGCTTCTACATCAAAATCTTTAATGGATACAATTCGAACTGACTTTACAGGTACAACTCCGCCCTGGTATATTCTAAATCCATATTTTTGCTCTGCAGTACCTCTATCAAAATTATCTATGGAGACTGGAATATTTTGTTTAACCACTGAATTTGCAACTTTTTCTATTTCTTTTATTTCATTTTCACTAAGAGGTGAATGATGAGTGATGTCTAATCTTGCATGATCTGATTCTTTAAATGCAGAATGTTGCCAAATCCATGAACCCAAAACATTTCTTGAAGATGAATTTAAGATATGTGTACTGGTGTGATTTTTTGTAATATTTTCTCTACGTAGGGAATCCACTTTACACTTTACCACCATCCCTTCATTTGGAACCCCTCCTTCTAATTCATGTACTACAATACCTCCGTGTTTGTTGACATCAACTACTTTGTAGTTGGAAATAGTTCCATGATCTGGCTCCTGACCGCCGCCTCTTGCATAAAATGATGTTTTATCCAGCACTACTGATTTATCAAAAACTCTGAGAACTTTGGCCTCAAATTCCATCGGATCATCTTTGTAAAACAACATGTCCGTTTCTGGAAGATCATCTAATGGTAATTTTTCTACTTTATTTTTCTTCTCAGATTGATGCAAATCTGATAACTTTGCATAAAAAGTTGATGGAATTTCTGATATTACGTCAAGCTCTTTTAGATAATCAGGTGTAATTCCATCTGATTCGTACATTGTGATCAATTCATCTACTGTAGGTGGTTTCCCTTTTCCTTTGAGTTTTGATGCAACTTTTTCCATTCTTGATTTTGATTCTTCATATCTTCCAGATTCTATTTTGAGAATTGTTTTTACATCTTCTCTGCTTGAATTTAGTTCCGGATATGTTTCTTTTAGATAATCAATATGTGCATCAATTAGTTCATCTAAATCTAATTTCAAATTCAATCTATTCATTGTTGCAATGACTCTGCGCAAAATCATTCTTAGGTTGTATCCTCCACCTACATTACTTGGGAGAGCACCGTCAGAAATTGCAAATATTAAGGTTCTAAGATGATCTGCAATTAAATAAATTCCTTCTAGTGGAGTAATGATTCGATTTACTTGATCATCTGTTAATCCTACTTTCTTTATTGCATGTTTTCTAACATCAATCAAATCCTCAAAATTTTCTAGACCCTTTGCAATTTCTGTAAAGTATTTTCTTAGTAATTCTGTATCAGAATTGATTCCTACTTTTTGAAATAATTTATTTGTGATTGGACCAAAACAGCAATCATATGCAGTTGGGGTTCCCATTGTAATCCATGCAAATCTTTCTAGGCCTGCACCCATATCGATAATTTTCTGATCAAGTGTTGTATGTTTTCCCAACTCTCCTTGAAATTCTGTAAACACGGCATTACCAATCTCTAATCCTCTGACAAAATATTCTAATGATGAACCAAAAGAGCCTCCACCTGCCCAAACATCTTCAACAAATACAACTTCTTCTTTCTTTATTCCAAATTGATTTGTTAATAACCTAAAGTCTAAATCTACACATTTGTCTTTCCAATATCCCTGGGAATTTGGAATACTGTGTTGTCCAATCATACAAAAACTAGAAAAATGTCTTCCAGTTACTCCAACGTTTTCTAAATCCTTGAATCTTAAACAAGTTTGCGGAACAACTAATGGATTTGCAGGAAACTCAAAGACAACTTTTGAACCCATTATTCTTTGAAAATCTACAATAGATGCAATTGTAAAGTAAAGATCATCGCGCCATCTACAAACAACTGGATATCTTGAAACTGATGTGTGACCATTTTTTACAAAAAATGACTCTACTTCTTTCCAAGCTTGTGTATAATCAAATCTCTTTGTAGTTGGAGGATCTCCGATAAACGAATATGTATCATCTGCGTCATCTGGGCATAATTCTCTTCCAGAATCTAAAGTCCAGAAGAATCTTTTGCATTTTAAGCATGATTTTCTGACAAATCCTTGCTCTTCAAATAATTTAACCTTGTAGTATCTGTCTGGGTCAGATGAAAATTCCTTTAGAATTTCTTTTTTATCCAACGATGAACATCTCTTAGTCTGATATTAAGAATTGTCGATTAATAATTCATTAAATATAATCTAACTTGGACAAATAACCCCTAAAACCCTAATCAAAAACTAGTCTTTCTTCACTGCATCATATTTTGATAATTCAGAATTCCATACTATCTTGACATATGGGTCAAACTCGTATGTATCTGCAAATTTCTTTACATTTTCTTTGTGAACATCCTCTAGTATTTTTAGAGCTACTATCTTTTCTTGCAGGATATTCTCTTGTGTTGAATCATATTTTTTTCTTATTTGCATGATTTTGGTGCTAAGCTCTTCTATTGTCATGCCAAGACGCTCACTTTGATCCTTTATTGCACTTTTTTCGTCATTTTTTGATTGTTTCAATACATCAGAGTATTTTTTGTCATAGGCATCTTTTAGCTCTGCCTGTTTTAATGCAAGGTCGTCATCAAATTCTTCTAGTTTTTGGTTTATTTCTTGAATTATTGCTGATACATCCTTATCCTGAATTTTATCTAAAATGTATGATTGCGGATCATGAGATTCTGCAATACCTTGTGCTATCCATGAATCTGCCGTTTCTTGTAGTACACATGAATATTTTCCAGACTCTAAAGCATAGACTACTGTTAATCCTTCATCACATTTTGTTAGTGGAGTTACCGAATCGACATTAGATATTGTAGAGTTTCCAGTGATTTCTCCCATTCCATGTCGTATCCACATTTCTGCAGTTGGCATTGAAACACAGACATAGTCATTTGCATGAAAACGATACACAACAACAGATCCTTTTCTACACTCTGTATCTGGAGTTGTTTTTCCTAAATCCTCCCATGATATTGTATCGTCAGGATTTGCTTGCAGGTATGTTGGATTTGTTCTGTAATCTTCATAGTATTTTCGCAGTTGTTCACCAGTTATTGGAGTTTCAATAAACTGTCCTTCTTTGTTAAACATAATCTGTTGATTGTAATATGCCAAGTTGTGATTTACATTAAAGATGCTATTTGCCTCAATTAGCTCTATTCGTTTTGTTTCTGCTGCTTTATGATATGCTTGACGTGCTTCTTTTAGCGAACCCCCATTTGCTAAAACTTTTTTTAGTGCATCTCGTCCTGCATCGACTTTAATTTGTTGAAATTCAAACTGATCCCAAAAGACTTCTTTTACCTGCGGTTCTTGGACTTTATCTACAAATCGTGAAAAAGAGTTTTTTGGTGAGTAATACTCCCATAATGCTTCCCATTCACTGAGATCCTGATTTAGCTTTTCAAGTGCCTGTGCTCTTTTTGCCTCTAATTCTTTTTTAGCTTCTAGTGCTTCATAATTTTTCTCTTCTAGTTCTTTAATCCACTTTTTTGTCTGCTCTATTTTTTTTAAGATATCTTGCGCAACAGGATTATTCGCAAGATCACCTGATAAAGTAACCTGCTCGCTTGTTTCAGATTGTGCAAAGGAATAATTTACTGAAATTACCATTAATCCAAAAAGACACACATAGATTATGCTATTCACAAAAAATTGATCTGCCATCATTATTTAAGATATGCTGAGAAATTATACGCAAGTATGACTTCTGAAATTCATGACATTGATCCAAATTATGGCTGATAAAACTCTCCAGTAATTTCAGAATCAATGCTATCGACAGAATTGAATATTGAAGATGTCACAGTACCATAATCTTTATGATCAACAGTGATATCCACATAGTATGATGTTCTAGAAACATCATTTATCACAGTCTTAAAATTTGAAGTAAAAAAAGTTCCAGAAAATATTTCTTTTTCACTAGTTCTAATTACTACATTAGTGCTTTTTGTATTCCCAGTAGCGTCTGAATATTGTAATAAAACATCCCCATTGGATTGCTGAATCATTGACAAATCCAGTTTCTCATAAACAACGTGTGGATAGTTGGTTTCAATATTTGAATCAGTATTTGGAGGGTTTGTTGGTTGAGTTGTAGGTATTGTTGATTGAGTTGCAAGTTCATCAATAGGTTTTTTGAATATATCGTCGATACTCTTTGCTGGGTTTATTTGAGATATTTTTTCAGATAATAGATCCTTTGAAGACTCCTTTGCACTGTTTATCTGGCTACCTATTTTATCACTGGTTTCATCTACTACTTTGACTGAGGAGTCAAGACCGTTTTCAATTGATTCTGTTGTTTTAATTCCCAAGTTATTTGCATCCTCTTTCATAGGCTCAATTACATTACTAGAGATGTTGGGAAATAGACCATTAATTTCTGATGAGAACATAAACACTCCTAGAGCCAAAATAGAGGCTATTACAATTATTTTTATGAACATGTGTTATTGATCTAAAAAATATGTTTTAGACTGCAAGTCAAAAAAAATTACTGGCAAGCTAAAACGCTAAATGCCCTTACACGTCAAAGTTCTACACATAGACACATTAGATACTTTCAGAATAAAACACTGGCAATTGATTCTGATTTCAAAAACATTTTGTTAACTTGTTTTAGTTTTGTAATGGATTAACTAGAGATAATTACGTCTGGTTTGATACCAATAAATACACTCCATAATGCATTCTAATCATGTTTGGAAAAAAGCCTGTATTAAGGGAAGGTTCTCATGTTTTCTCTACTAAAAAAAATGGAGAATTTTATGATTTCATCTTTGGTGTAGTAACTGGAGTTGATGGAAGAAAAGTTGGCATTAATGGTATAATTGTAAATCCTGTTGGTCTCAAAAACAAAATTTCTCAAGGTAAAACAGGTGTTAGGTCTACTGAAATTCTTGAGCATCCAACACCTGATAATGTTGTATTGGCTCTAGTTTACAGAGTTGAACATGAAAACTATGCTGAAGTAATAGATTTGGATAAAGACAAATGTGATTTAATTCCACCAAAAGTTTATGCAATGTTGGATGGTTGGATTCGTGAATCTCTTCCAGAATTAATTAACAATGTGTTGTCATTACCACCAGGTTCTGAAAGAGATGAGGCAAAACGCGTTTTAAGACATAGAATGGATACACTTGTGGATAAGCATCTAAAAAGAACACTCTATTCTGTTTGTAGAAGTTTGAAAATACTAAACTAGAATTTCTGTTTTTGATAGAACTTGAAAAAATGATTCTCCATTAATTGATAGCTATCAGATTTACCATAATTACGTTAGACCACACATGAGTTTGGATAACCAAACACCAGCCGACAAAGCAGGAATCAAGATAGAGGGAGACAACAAATGGATTACTCTGATTAGGAGGGCAAGTCTTGAGTGAGTTTATAGAAATTCTTGTTTTGGTTTTTCTTATTTTTTTCTTTGGTGTGCTTCTTCGATTTTCGTTTTTGTATGCACATTTGATAATGATAATACTTTCAGGAATAGCCTTTTTGTTATCTTTAATAGTATTGTTTGATTCAATCAATCTTATCATGATTGATAGTACTACATTATTACAAGTAGATGCAACTATAATTGCAGGGGCAATAATTCTACTAACTATTAATTCATTTATAGCCAATAAACCCCATTTTGCAATACCGACAAAATTTATTTTTAATAAGGCAATTCCGTGGACACCACAACAAATAGCATCTACTACTATAGCCACGTTTGGAATATCTGCATTTTCCGTTTTATTAGAAGGAGTTTTTCCACCTGCCTTTGGATTTGGTATACTTTTTGCTTTAATTGGATTTGGATATTTAATTATCGCAGGATTTGTATTAGCGTTAAAAGAAAAATTCTCTAACACACCAGATGGAAAAAGAGCCGAGACTTGACAGAGAAAATAATTTCAGATAAGATCCTAAAACTTGACAGTACCTAATTTCAGGTTCTGTTTCGTTGTCGGTTGTTTTCTCTTTGTTACCTGTCGGTTGTTTTGATTTTCGAGGAATCCAAAATTCTCCATCAAACATCCATAAAATATCATCTTCAAATCTATAATCTATAACGGATTTACATTCATGAATTAATACTTCTTCGTGGATAAGTGCTAATCCACATTTATCACATCTATTAAGATCCACTACTTTTCCCCTGCTTCATAAAGAAAATCTGTGATTCCATTAATGCTATTTGTCTATCTTGTTCTTGAATTATTTTTACTGCTTTCAGATTATCCTCTTTTTGGACTTTAATATCATCTTCAAGTTTGGCTTTTTCTTTGACTTTTTCCTCAATTCTTGATTCAAGATCTACGTCAACTAATGTACCTTTGATTCTTCCTCGAATACGCCAAGAAACAATATGTCGGTATAAATTTAGAGTCGCAAGTTTGTGTTCTTCTGTTTCTTTGTTGGTTTCTTCTTCTGCCAACCAATCTAAAAATTTCTGGGCAAAATCATAAGATGCCTTTGAAAGACTTATTCTTTCATCTTCATCAGTACCATAATCAAATGTGATATGCCCCATAAGAAAATTTTCAGCGTGTAATCTGATAGTTTTTTCTTTATTGCCTAAAAGCATTTCATTTCTCCTTTAGATATTTCTTGATCAATTCTTCAATAACATCATTTTTTTTCCTTCCACCATGTTCTTCTATTACTCTAATACTGAATTTTTTCCATAAATCTTCATCCATGTTAATTGTTGTTTTTACCATTTTAGCCATGTAATAGATTAGAATTAATTATCTTATAACCCTATCGCCTTCGATAAGGTAATACATATATAATGCTATAACCTTATAGAAGGGTATAAGGATATGACAGAATCAAACCCACGACAAGAAAAAGGAAAAATCATTGCAGAGCAAGGCAATCAAATAAGAAGAATAAACGAAACCACTTACTCTGTAAGATCACAAACAAGACACATCAACTATACAGTAATCAAGACAAACTCTGGCTTTGTTTGTAATTGTCCTGACCATACTTTTAGAAAAGTTTGTTGCAAACACATTCACAGTGTAGAGTTTTCAATTACACTAAGAGAACAAGTTAAAGAACAAAATAAGGTTACAATCTCACCTGTAAATATTCAGGTTTGTTCATTCTGCAAATCTGATAATATTAAAAAATCTGGAATTAGAAACAACAAATCTGGAAAAATTCAAAGATATTCCTGCAAGGAATGTCATAAGACATTCTCATTAAATCTAGGTTTTGAGGGAATGAAATCAAGCCCTGAAGCAATAACACAAGCACTTCAACTATACTTTACAGGTGAATCATTAAGAAACGTTCAGAAATTTCTAAAACTCTCAGGGGTTGAAGTATCTCATAAAACAATCTATGGTTGGGTTAACAAATATACAAAATTAATGAAAGCATACTTGGATAAAATTACTCCACAAGTGGGTGACACTTGGAGAGCAGATGAAGTATATGTGAAAGTAAGAGGGGAATTGAAATACGTATTTTCTTTGATGGATGATGAAACTAGATTCTGGATAGCACAAGTAGCAAACAAAAAAGAAGGGCATGACGCTTCCAGTCTATTTAGAAAAGGAAAACAAGTAACACAGATGAAACCAAAAGTGATTATTACTGATGGTTTAGGTTCGTATGCAGAAGCCTACAAACAAGAATTTTGGGCAAGGGAAAGAGAATCAAGAACCGTTCACATTCGACACATCAGATTACAGGGAGATATGAACAATAACAAGATGGAAAGATTGAATGGAGAATTTCGAGATCGTGAGAAAGTTGTTAGGGGATTGAAAAAAGACGAAGCCTCACTTGGTGTCTTTCCATCTAATCCCATATGAGGTCTAAGATAATTATGGTAGATTTGATAACCATCAATTAATGGAGATTGTGGAATTGAGATTAATGGAGATAACAAGTGGATTACTTTGATTCAAAATTCTATCGTGGCTACTCTAAAAAAATAACATATGTTTTTTAATAAATCATTGTAAATTTATAGCATGGAATTAAAAAAAGATTTTACAGTAAAAGAAATATCTAGTGCGTCTTTAAGTATTCCAATATCGTTTAATGAAAATTTATTTAATAGTGTTATAAAATCATTAGAAGTTGAAAATTTTAAGACAACAAAGACGTATAGAGGTAATTTCTCTAATGTTCTGGATAGTTTAATGCCACAAATCTCATTTAATGGAAAAGGATTTGGATTTGGTTTAACTAAAACAAAAATTGCATCTCAATTTTTGGAACCAACTGAATTTGCAAATTTTGGTGAGGAGGATGAACCCAGATCCAAAATATCTGCATCAGAACTTTTTACAAAAGAAAAATTAGATAATATTTCATCTGATTTTAATTATATTATAGGTTTAATTTTTGGTAAATTAGGATTAGATAACAAAAATTATGAAATCAGTTTTGGTATATCATTATCAAAACATGGTTATTTTGCAAACAATATGGATTACTTATTAAAACCAGAATCCAAATTGTTATTTGGAAAGATTACGGATTTGCATTTGAAGGGTTTTAACATAACTACGGAAGAAGAACTCTTCGGTAAAAAAATCCAAACAGAATACAG
>JAIOPB010000004.1 GCA_021414105.1 Nitrosarchaeum sp.
ACATGGATTCATCAGATATGATATTTCCTCCAGAAATGGATGAAATGATACCAAAAGACACTCCGCCATATCTCGATAACGGAGAGCACTATGTGGAGAGGATTGGAAGAGCTCTAAAATTTTTCAAACAATGTGCGTTGATAGGTCCTAGTGGAACAGGAAAGACACACATTGTATATCTTGTTGCAGAATTGGCGGGTCTTCCAATGTGGGAAATCAATTGTGGTTTGGCAACATCCGTTTTTGATCTTTTTGGAAGATATGTTGGATTAGGAAAAGAGAATTGGATTGATGGGTTAATTACTGGATGGTGTAGAAAGGGAGGAATATTATATCTTGATGAAGCAAACATGATGAAACAAGATGTTGCAACAAAACTAAATCCATTATTGGATCAAAGGGGACATATGGTACTCACAGAAAAAGACAGTGAGATTATTCATAGACACAAACATGCATACATGATAATTAGTATGAATCCAGTATCGGCAGAATTTGCAGGTACAAAACCAATCAATGCGGCCATGAGGAGAAGGATGAGTGTTTGGTTGAACTTTGATTACATGAGTATCGGAGATAATATTGATGAAAAAGAATTCATGATGGTCTCAGAAAGAGGCGGAATTTCTCTAAAAGATGCAGAGATAATTGTAAAAATAGGTGCCAAGTTAAGACAAGAATATAAAATGGGCGATCTTCCTTATGGTCCATCCATAGGAGATTTGGTGAATTGGGCAAAGATTTGCTCAGATGGAGTAGATATTCCAACAGGTGGAGATGAAACACTTGTTCCAATGACTAGCGATGATCCAGAAATACAAAACGAGGTAAGACAAATAATTAAAAAAGTAATTGAAAGTGAAATAACACAACGAAATCGTTAATGATGATCAATGAAAGAGACAGTAGAAAATGTAGCTCATCAGATTTTTTTCGACATATGCGAAAAAAATCCAACAGACATTGATGTCTTCTTTTTAAATAATATTCATTTTCCAAAAATAGAATATCTACCAAGTATGACAGTATATTTTCCTTTACCAAAAGAGGTAAATGGAAATAATATCTATGAAGGAATTGTTTTTTCAGATTATGAATATGGACAAGAGACGATATGGAATTTATTTTTTGCAAGCATTTGTCATGCGGCAGGACATGCTAAAATAACAGATTTTAATAAATACGAAAAATGGATCAAAGGAAAAAATGAAAAAAAAGCATACAAAATAATAGAGTTTATAGAAGACATCAAAGTAAATAACTTTTTGGAAGAATATTTTCCAGAATATTTTCAAGAAATTAACAAAATCAATGAAACATTTAAGATAATTAATGAAAGAAAACGAAGAAAGAGAAATCAGGAATACGCAAAGAAAATATAACTTAAAAATTTAGATATGTATAAAATTAAACAATATATTTTAGAATTAAATTCTAAAGATACTGAAAAATTAATTGAAATTGCAGATTTGTTATATGATAATGAAAGTGTAATAGTTGAAGAGAAAATTCCATATGTTGATCATCATTTTGATCTAAAGAAAATAGTAGAGTGGCAACAAAATATTATAATAAATCCAGGAGGAGTGGTTAAGAAAAATGTACAGAATTTTATTGACGTATGGTTTGAGCAATTAAAACATAAGGCAAAAGTGCGAAAAAAATACGGGGGTCTAACTCAGGATCTAAATTTCGATAGGATTGAATTTGCTCCAGAAAACATTGGAGAATATTTGAGATTAAGAAACGCTACACATATGTTTTTGAAAAAAATGAGCAGCCAAATGAAGATGGTTCCAAATGTTATGGATGAGGGTATGCCTGAAGATATGGGATTACTGCAAATGCAGGCTGCAATTCAAGCAGTTGCATCTCAAAATAACAGCATTCAGATTTTTGAGCAAGACGATTATAAAAAAATAGAAGAAGAATGGGCCATAGTCTTAGATACAAGTTCTAGTATGCGATTAAAATTTGATGAGATGAAAAAATTTGCAATATCTCTTGGCGAAGCTGCACATGAAATAAACTCAAAAAAGGGCAAATGGGGGTTTTTTACGTTTAACAATAATTTTAGAATAGTAAAAGATCATTATGAAAAATATGATCATACAGCAAGAGCAAGAATTGGTGGAATAGAAATTACTGGGTTATCCTTTATTGGGGATGCGATAAAACTTTGCACTAGAATATTAGAAAGAGAAAATATAGAAAGAAAATATATTTTTCTAGTTACTGATGGTCAGCAAATAGGTACAATTGGGAACCGTAAAGACATGGAAGAGGCAGTAATGGAAGCAAGAAAAAAAGGAATCACAGTTATCGCAATAGGACTCCCTCAAGGAAATTCAAAAATATTTAACCTTTCCATGCCTTATGAGAATCTACGCAAGACGGTAGCTAAATTTATCGCCGCATATACTAGAATATCTGAGGATAGCATCTAAAATCAATTAATAAAAATTTGGATAAAAATTGAACATGGGTCTAAATATAGTACATATGATTGTAAAATCAGTATTTTCAATGCATTGTGACGGTATATGAAAATATTATGTAATGTTTTAGGCTCAAATCTGATTTTATGGACAAATATTTCTAATCTGTAATTTAAAAAAATTACATACTTGCCTACATAACTATCCAATCAAGATAACATATCAATAAAATGAAAACCAAACTAAGCAAAAATCGTGGATTAAGTACAGTACTCACAACAGTCATCATCTTGGTGGCATCAGTTGTACTTGGTTCAGGAGTTGTGTTGTATGGGGCTAGTCTTTTCCAAGGCGGTACTCAGCAAGAGGCAATTTCTGTATCTAACGTAAAAGTATGGGTACATTCCACAGATACAAATGGCATAGCATGGGGTGCAGCAGGCGTCAGAAATACAGGAGACAAAGTAGTCTCAGTAGATAGAATTCAAATCAGAGGTACAGATGTTCCGTTTGGACAGTGGTACACAGATACAGTTGTATCATCATCATTGTTCCAGCAAGCACTTAACCACACTGGATGGGGCACATTACCACAAATAGCAAAGACAGGTACTTGTGCAGGAAGTTCATATTATTTGTGCATTGACTATGATGCAAGTGGTGCAAACACAGACATCATTGAGGCAAATGCAGGTACTGGACCAGTTTCACTAACACCTGGTGGATCAGCAATCATCTACTTCAAGTTGAATAATGGCACACTGACATCATTAGACTCGGGTCTAAATACAGGTGTTAGTATATTTGCTGGCAAAACAGGGGCACCACAAAGCGTAACAGTACAGGGCAAATCCTAGGATAAGAGGTTTTTTTGAAAGCTTATCCAAAAATATCTTTTTGATGTAAAATGGGAAAGAAAAATGATGAATATGGATTGGAAACTTTTCTAAAGAGTGAATTTCTAAATGAACTTCAAAATCAAACACAGAAAGGAACAACTGTAATTGAAAATTATCCATTAAAAGCACCATTTAGTTATGCAAATATTTTACAAGATCAAGAAAATGGAAGTATTTCATATCAAGTGGATGAAACAAAACTAAATCAATCAGAACAAGTTATTTACAATCAACTATACCGATTAATAGAAGAAAGCTTAGATTCACCAGAAAACATTGAAAAAGATTTTGGATTCATGTCATTTGTAAATAAAATTCTCAAAGATAATGAAAAATTATTTCAAGATTATCCATTTGCAAGTATGGAGAAGGTGAAATATTATTTAGAACGCGATATTGCAGGTTTTGGATTAATTGATTCAATTATGCAAGATCCAAACATAGAAGATGTTAGTTGTAGTGGCATAAAGACTCCACTTTATGTATGGCATAGAAAATATGATAGCATTCCATGTAATATAAAATTTGAAGATGAAAAACTCAATGCATTTGTATCAAGGATAGTATTCAGAGCAGGAAAACATATCAGTTCTGCGTATCCTATTTCGGATTTAGCATTGGAAGGAAATCATAGAATCTCCGTACTATACCAAAAAGAAGTCACTCCAAAAGGAACAAGTTTTACAATAAGAAAATTCAAACAAGATCCATATTCGGTTGTGGATTTAATATCATTTGGAACTATTAGTGTAGATATTGCAGCATATTTGTGGATGTTAATGGAGGCAAAAATGTCAATTATGGTTATTGGCTCTACAGGTAGTGGAAAAACTACCATCCTAAATGCAATAACAGGATTAGTCAATCCAGATTACAAAATATTTTCTGTGGAAGATGTAGCAGAAATTAACATCAAACATGAAAATTGGTTTAGCCTAGTTGCCAGAACAGGATTTGGTCCTAGTGGTGAAGGAGAAATTGGATTGTATGATCTTATAAAATCAGGTGTAAGACACAGACCTGATTATATTGTGGTAGGAGAAATTAGAGGTTCAGAAGCATATGTCATGTTTCAAGCTATGGCAACAGGACATGGGGGTCTCTGTACAATGCACGCAGATAGTTTAGAATCCGCAGGTAAAAGATTACAACAAAAACCAATGGATATTCCACCATCATATCTATCCTTGATGAATTGTGCCATAATAATTAGAAGAGTGAAAGGACAAGATGGGAAAAGTATTAGAAAAGCAATATCTGTTCAGGAGATTAACACTGTAGATTCATATCATTCAGCATTCAAATGGGAACCAAAATCAGACTACTTTAATGCACAGTTAGAAAATAGTGTAATGTTACATAGAATTGCAGAACAGACAGGCAGAGACATGGAGCAGGTATTTGTTGAATATGAAAAAAGAAAGATTGTGTTAAAATGGCTACTACAACATGGAATTAGAAGTTATGCTAAAGTTGCAGAAAATATTGGAAAATACTATAGAGAACCAGAAGTACTGATGAAAAAAATAGAACATGGTGGATAAATGTCTTTTTTAAAAATTAAGGAGCAAAAAGACAAGCAGCAAAAAACAGATAAGAAAATAGATTCAGAATTACCTTTTTTTATTACAATAGTTGCGTTACTTGCAACAAGTGGATTTGGGCCATATTCAATTTTTATTAAAATCAAAGATATGGAACTTTTACCAAATGTAAGAAAAGAAGCTGTGAGAATTTTGAAAAAAATTGACATGTTAGGCATGGATCCTTTAGCTGTCATGACAGAGATAAAAAATAAGGGGCAATCCAATTTTGGAGAGTTTCTCAGCGGTTACGTATCAGCAATTCAAAGTGGGGGAGATGTAGTAAATTATCTTAAAACTAAAATGAACGGTGCTTTTGATCTTTATGAAAGCTCTCAAAAAGGGCTAGTTGAGAAAGTTAAAGCACTTGTAGATACATACATGACAATGCAAATTGTTATTTTAGCAGTATACATCATAATCACTACAACCACTACAGAAGGTATAGGTACACCACCATTAAAAACAGATGTTGATCCTCTTTACTTGGTAATCATTATGCCTCCACTAGTTTCAGGACTATTTTTGTTTCTTGCAAAATCCATAAACAAATCAAAGGTAAAAGAAATGGATTTGAAAAAAATTGCAATGTTTGGAATTCCAGGAATCATCATAGCAGTAGCAATAATTTTTCTAAAATTAATACCTGATTACAATTTGTATATTTTAGGAGGAGCGTTAATTGTGTCTGCATTATGGCCTACATTAAAATTCCAAAACAAATACAAGTTTTCCCTTGATGCTGAAGCAGCAACATCGATAATTCTCAGAGATGTTGCAGAGGCAAGAAAAGCAGGACTTGGTCCTGAAAAATGTGTGATTAGAGCAACAAAAAGAAAAGATTTTGGATTATTTAACAAAGTAGCAAACGGAATTTCAAATAAGCTAGAATGGGGTATGACCTTAGAGGATATTTTCCAATTTATTAAAAAAGAAACTACCGACTTTCAAATTTTAATTAATTTCAGAGTTTTATTTGAGATAATTTCATCAGGTGGAGGTAATGTTAACACTTTGGAAACATTGGCAGGTATTTCAGAAAAAATTAGAAATATTGAAAAATCAAAAAGAGAAATGTTAAAGCCATATGTATTGGTAGGGTTTATGCTAATAGGAATTACAGGATTTACAACGCTATTGGTAATTGATTCACTTACTAGTTTAGGAACGGAATTAGAAACAGATGCTGTAAAGAAAAGCACATTACAACTTGAATCAAACTCTCGCTTTGAATTATTAGGCATTGCAATTTTGGTCCAATCATGGCTATCAGGATTATTTTTAGGTAAAATCACCACGGGAACATATTCAGCAGGATTCAGATACTCTATAATCCTAATAATAATAACAATAGGAGCAATCATACTAATCCAATCAAAAATATTCAGCGTATCAACAATATTTGGTTAGAAACAGTATGTATTGTAATGTTTCACACTGTTTGATATAACAAAATTATCACAATTTTTCATAGATTGAAAGCCATTTTGTTATTACTAGTGGTAATTTGCAGTATATTTGTTATGCCTGTTAATGCTCAAACAACAGCGGAATTTGGATATCAATTACACCCTGAAAAATTATTAGAAAATACAGTAGGAACATTACAGATTTTTGTTACTTCAAATGAAATGATGGT
>JAIOPB010000060.1 GCA_021414105.1 Nitrosarchaeum sp.
CTGATAAAAGACTGCTCAACAGACAGTTCTGTTATTGATTCTGGGATGAGAGTTTTAACTCCTTTTCTTATCCCTCCTGCTACTTTTTCTATCTTTGAGTTATAAACTGCAGCAAATCTGATTTGTTTGTCAATCTCAAAAATACTTTTGCATAATTGTTCATACTCCATGAACTTACTAATTCCTATTTCCAATTAAGGTTTGCGACCATTTGGAATTAATATTTGGGAGTACTGTTGTCAGTATGTTTAATTAGTTTTCACATGTTACTTCGCTTTTCTTTCCGCCATCATACAGTGATACTATGGCATCAATATCACAATCAGAAATGTATGGATAGTTTGTCTCTATTGTAGGATGCATCAGATCTTCCGGAGCTGTAGAGTGAGCAAGACCCAATGCGTGACCAAACTCGTGTCTTAGTATGGTTTCAAATTGGGCTTTTGATAATTTGTCTACTTCGTATATTGTAATTTCTGATTTTAATATCTGGTTTTGTGCATCATCTGCAATTGATTTTGTAAATCCTGAATACCCATCACCACTACTTTGAGAAGTTAGTTTTATTGTGATGTCGCCCTCTCCTCTTGATGACTCTATTATGTTGAATTTTTGAGGAATGTAAAATTCAGATGGTGTACTTGTACTTGCAAGTGCACCTGCCCAACCTACATAGTATGTAGATGTGGTTCCTTTTGGACCCTTGTGCAATAATGAATTGTCAATCTCAATTGCCTCCTCTGAAAGAATTACAGATTTTACAATGTCTACTTTGTCTGGATATTTCTGACCATCAATCAAGTTGACATTGATAATAGAACCATCAACTAGCCTCCACGAAAGCCACGTGTCTATGGTATCGCCTTTAAGGTTCTGGACTACATAGTTTGATTTTATCTCACCTAGATTTGTCATTTGATATTGTTGACCCACAAGATCAACTACTAATATCGAGTATCCAGTGGTGATTGTTGCTATTGTAATTGCAGCACCTACAATTATGGATATGTTCTTTTTTGATAGTTTTTTGTTTTTTTGCTCTTCACGTAAGATAGATTTTTCTAGAAATTTTTTTGTCTGTTCCATCTCATTTGTTTTGTGATGAAGTGTTTCTAGTTCTTTTACCATCTTTTCTTTTTCTTTTAGAGTAACTTTTGATTTTTTTTCAATTGATTCGTTTATCTTTTTTAGAATTGCTCTTTCCTGTTCTAGCTCCTTGATTTTATGATCAGAGTCTAAATCATCTGACATCATACTACCTCAAAGAAATTCCTCAATGTTATTTTCCAACTGTTTAATATTTTCTGAGACTAGTTTTAATTTCTGTTTTTGATCTTCATTTAGTTTGCCAAAATTTTCTGAGAGCAGCATATCAGTATATCCCTTGATTGGAGTCAAAGGAGTTCTAATATTATGATGAATTTTTTCTAAAAGATCATTTGTGATTATTGTGGAATTATCATCTAGTATGTGTGCTATGAATTTTTTTGCTGTAAGTGATGTTTGCTCTAGTTCTGATATGTGATGATTTAACAAATCTTGATTACTTGTATTTTCATTATCTTTTTTTTCTAGTATTTTTTTTAATAACATATTTACTTGTTCTATTTCTCTAATAATATGATCTGAACTTTTGTCAGATGTTTTTGACTTCAAGATTCTCTAGATAATCTATTAGTTCATCAGGATCCATTGGCTTGGTTAGACATGAATGCACTCCCATTTGGATAAGCTCATCAAGATCATTGTTTGGTTTTGATGATGCAGTAAAAATTATGATCTTTTGATTATGTATTTTATTTTTTTCCGCTAGTGCATGTATTACATCAATTCCTGAAAAATTTGGCATTGCCAAATCTAGCATGACTGCATCATACTTTTGGTTTTCAATCATGTTTAATCCATTTCTACCATCATTTGCGGTATGACATTCATGATCATGCAGTTTCAAGTATTTTGAAAACATTTCAGTAATGTCTTTGTTATCATCTATGAGAAGAATTTTCATAAGTTCACATAATGTGCAAGTTGTATTAAACACTTTCTGGGAGAAAAGTCAATAACTGTCTTTATTCCGTGTTACAGCACACACAAATCTACAATGGTAATTGGAAATAAAATGTAGTTCCACTTTTGCCATCGCTTTCAACCCATATTGTACCTCCCATTGCTTCTATTATGCCCTTACAGATAGATAACCCAAGTCCACTTCCCTGAGCATTTCGTTTTATGGTAGTATCAACCTGATAAAATTTATGAAATAATTCAGATTGTTTTTCAACAGGAATGCCAGTACCGTTATCAGTTACATAAAACAAGATGACATAGTCTTCTCTTTTTGCGCTTATTGTTATCTTGCCATTACTTTGAGGAACAAATTTTATGGCGTTTTCAATTAGATTATCAAAGACTTGTCGCAGTCTATTTTCGTCTGTTGTGATGGTTGTCTCTTTAATCGTTGAATTAATTACAAATTGAATTCCTTTCTCATTCAGTATGTTTTTGTAGTTTGATTCAATTTTTGCCAAAAACTCTGATATTGAAAATTCTTCTTTTACAAATTTCATCTTGTTTAGATCTAATTTCCTTGCATCCAAAATGTCTACAATTAGTCTTTCTAGTCTTTTGACATTTCGTGTAATGGCTTCAACTGCTTCAATCTGTTCTTTGTTGAGATTTCCAATAAGATCTTTTTTGGTCAGCATTTTACAATACCCAATAATTGGAACAAGTGGGGTCTTTAGCTCATGAGAGATCATTGCAGAAAACTCGTCTTTGTGTTCTGATGCTTGTTCTATCTCTTTTACAAGACGGATATTTTTTTGTGTTATTTTGTATACAAAATAGCTGGCAAAAGCCAAAATTATGCTAAATGTTATCAACATGAATATTATGAGCCCTTCAGTGATTATAGTACCAAAAAATGCGTCATGCTGTGGTTGTAAAATTATCAATCCCCAATTAACAGGACCTGCACTAATTGGACTGTAAGCAACAATCAAGTCATTGACAAGTACTATTCCTTGTTGACCTGATAATGCATCATCTATGAAATGATCTGGGAATGATTCTTCTGATTTGTTTGTTGTGTCTGTATCTAGTATTTTTTTACCGTATTGATCATAGAATATAACTCGAGAATTCTTTTCCAAGATTAAATCTGCAATTGACTCTTGAAGGAATTGTAACTTTAATGAGCCTCCCCAGATGCCAATTAAGGCACCACTATCATCAAATACAGGTGTCCTTATGGCCACCACATTTCGTTTAAGAGTTGTTGAATTGTATACTTCGCTTACATAGGTGGCTTCTGTATCCATTACTCCTTTGTACCAGTCTCTATCTGCAAAGTTAAGACGTGTTATGTTTAGCTGATCCGCATATGGCTCCATCATGTAAAAATCGCCATTTGGCATATGAAATGTTATAAATTCAAATTCAGGATATGTCTTGAGAATCTGTTTAGCTAGAGTTCGTTTTTTGAGATCAAAACTATCTGGAATTCCCTTGTATTCCTCAGATATGTAATTTGAATATTCAGTATTTTTTACAATTGGCAAATTCCTGGTAACTTCAATAAGATTAACTGCACTGTCAAGTTGTGTTTCTGTGTTTTTTACTAACAATGTTACACGGTTAGAAAACTTTGCAATAGTATCTTTTTTTTCAGCATCTATTATTTGGGTTCCAAAGTAAAACGCGGTAACCAGTATTGTTATCTCTATCATAATTATGACAAAAATAATTGGAGGTATCTTCAAACTCAATACACACTAGCTGTATCTAATAGATAAGCCCGATCATCCTCTCTCTGATAATTTCAATTTTAGATATAATTTTAGGAAGATAGTATTATGAGAATTTCTATTTTTATTCTTAAGCTAATAAAAAAATATGAGTTTCATCTAGATAACGAACGTAAAAGATCATATGTAGACAGAATTTTGCCCTGGGCTATAGTTTTAGAAGGAACTAATCCAAAATCCATCCACTTCCTATTCCTCGCTAATAGCAGTTTCTGCTTATTGATCCATTATTCTTTATATGGATAATTCATCAAAATCTGATAATGAAAAAGACACAACTTCTAAGTATTGTTTTTTCACTGGTTATGATTACTGGCGTTGCTACTGGTAACGCAGTATATGCTGAATCAGATGAAAAACGCAATGACCTCAAAGATAGACTAGCAAACTTTTGCAACATGACTGATACTGAAAAAGATCAATTCTTTTTGGATCATCCAAGAATTGCCCAATTCAAAGACAGACTACTAAGCATTTGTGAGCAAAACGAAGATGAACGCAAAACAGCTATTGAAGATTTCATCGCAGAAATTACAGAAGAAAAATCTGATTATAACATGGCAGACAAGCTAGAAACATACTGTGCAATGTCTGATGCTGATAAAGAAGCATTCTTGGCAGAATTTGACAATGCAGATCACAAAGCTAGAATGGATGAATACTGTGCATTAGATGAATCTGGAAGAGCTGCTTACATTGCTGAACACCAAATGTTAGTAGATGAGATGCAAAAAGCACACGAAGAAATCCGTGATCATAAAGCAGAATATCAAAGATTCTGTCAAATGACTGCTGATGAACGTGCTGCAGAAATCACTGATGCTGAAAAATTAGCCAAAGTCTCTGAATGGTGTGAAATGACACCTGAGCAAAGAGAAGCATACAAAAAAGAAAATCATGATGCTGCAATGGATTTCAAAGAAAAACACCGTGATGCACTAGAG
Source organism: Nitrosarchaeum sp. (assembly GCA_021414105.1). Lineage (GTDB taxonomy): Archaea > Thermoproteota > Nitrososphaeria > Nitrososphaerales > Nitrosopumilaceae > Nitrosarchaeum. Next base: position 4,751 of record JAIOPB010000060.1, read on the forward strand.
AGAATGAAAGAAAATCATGACATGTCTCCAAGATTAAGAGGTATGATAATGGCTTCTGATATGTCTCAAGACAGAATGGATGAGCTTCGAGCAAAATACCAAGAAAAGCACGGTGATTTAGATGAGAAAAGATCCGAGCTTAAAATGAAATTCAAAGATCATGTATCTGCAATGCTAGGCAAACTCACAGATGAGCAAAAAGCTGACATTTTAGCAAGACATGCAGAGATGAAGGCATTAAAAGCTGAGCTGAAAGAAAAGTCATCTACTTTAACTGATGAGGAAAAACAAGAACTTAGAGCAGAATTCATTGAAAAGGCAAAGTCTATGCAATTAGCATGGATCTCACCACGACAGCAAGTATCTGCAGGAATTGATGCAGGAGAAATTGAATGTCGTGAAGGATACAGCCTGGTAATGAAGACATCAAACGGATTGCCAATGTGCTTAAAGGCAGAATCGGCATTACGAATGATTGAAAACGGTTTTGCAGTTCCTGCAAACTAATTTCTTTTTTATTTTTATGAATTTGAACTAATTCTATAAATCTAGTAGAGTACTCGAAATTAACCTATGAAATTTAACTTCTAGTCACAATGTTAACCAAATTACAAATTATATTATTGTGAATAAATAATAATGTCAAAACCCATTAATATTCATGGAAGAAATTATATTTGAACAAAATATACAGTGGATCTTTTTCTTATATTTATTGAGCGGAATTATAGGTGCTGGTATCTCTGCTTATTTTTTTAAAATATATAAACTGTTTTCATCATCTTATATTTTTGGTCTCATAATTGGTTTTGCTCTTATTTCATTTGGAGATTTTTTCTTTTCATCTACTGTCGCTTCTGCTAATCAAAATGAATCTTTTAATCTCTTTCATTGGTTGCAATTATCTATTACATCTTATGGATATGCTTTTCTTTCATTGGTATATTATTTCCACGATTTACATATACAAAAATTATCAATTATAATGAAATCTGTGTTATTGTCTATTATTCCAATAATTTGTATCATGGTATTTGTTACAATTACTGAAAATGATGCAGTACCTTCATTCACACAATATAATGAATATTTTAGAATTGTTAATATGGTCTCAATTGGTTATATTGTGTTTAGAACATTAAGCAATACAGACATTAAAAATAGAAAAATATTATTTTTAATTCCATTAGGATTCATTACACTATTTTCATCTCAATTTGTAAGATTTCTATTTACAATAGAACCTGAAACATTGACATTACTGTTCTCTGGCATTCTGAAGATAATTGCATTAACAATAATTCTTTTCGCACTTACAAGAGATTCAAAGAAAAAAGAAAATAAGGAATTAAGAGATGGCTAATAGTTTAGGACAACAACCAAAAGAAAAAAGAAGTAAAATGGAATTGTATTATGCTGTCTTGTGTGCGATACGTGATGAACTAACTGATAACAAATATGTAAAACCAACACGAATCCAATTTCTGGTAGGTACTTCATATGATAAATTAATTTTGTATCTTGATGAATTGGAAGTAAAGAAACTTGTCAAATTGGATCCAATTACTATAACCGAAAAAGGGAAAAAATTTGTTCGGGAATATGATAAGATAAATGAAATGACCATAAAACTTGGATTAAAATTCATTGATTAATTAATTATCGCCATTACTTTGATACTCACCAAGATGAGTATCAAAGTGACTAAAATTGCCAAAAAGGAGCTGAAAATTAAGTAATTTTTCCAGCGTTGTTATAATTATTTTTACTATC